>NZ_JAIUGU010000019.1:0-89745 GCF_020164775.1 Mesorhizobium sp. ES1-6 | reverse complement strand
AAGCCGCCGAACCAAGTGGACCTCCCCAAATCAGATGGGCTTCCAATATGTATAATTTTCCCCGGACAGCCCTGCGTGAACGGGGAGAAAGAAGCTGGCGGCAGCGCCGGCCGCATCCTTGCAACGCTGGCGATTGGCGAAAGCGGCGACGACAGCGTACTTCTCCCCGTTTACGGGGAGAAGATGGCGGCAGCCAGATGAGGGGCGGCGTCAACGCCCGCAAGTCCCGGCTCACATTGACAGAGATCCCTTTTTGTTCTCTATTCGTTCCGATGTATCAGCAATCGCGGATGAGCGGAACGGGATGGAGACGACGGCAACCATGCTGCATGCCGATCTCGACGCCTTCTATGCCTCGGTCGAGCAATTGCTCGACCCGACGCTGCGCGGCAAGCCGATCGCGGTCGGCGGCGGCGTGGTGCTCGCGGCCTCGTATGAGGCGCGTGTCTTCGGCGTGCGCGGCGGCATGCCGGGCCGCAAGGCGCGTGAGCTTTGCCCGCAATTGATCTTCGTCGGCGGCAATTTCGGCCACTACCAGCGGCTGGGTGACGCGGCGATCAAGGTCCTCGACGATTTCACGCCGGTGGTCGAGCGCATCTCCATCGACGAGGCCTTCGCCGATGTCGCCGGCTGCACGCATCTGTTCGGCTCACCCCGGGAGATCGCCACGGCGATCCGGGGCCGTGTGCGGGCAGAACTCGGCCTGCCGATCTCGATCGGTGTCGCGCGCACCAAGCATCTGGCCAAGATCGCCTCGCAGGTCGCCAAGCCCGACGGGCTGGTGGTGGTCGACCCCGGCACCGAGCTTGCCTTCCTGCAGGATCTGCCGGTCTCGCTGATGTGGGGCGTCGGCCCGGCCACCAGGGCGCGGTTGACCGAGATCGGCGTCGAGACCATCGGCGAGTTGGCCCGGACCCACAGCGGCGCCCTGGCCCGGCTGCTTGGCCCCGCCGCCGGCGAAAAGCTCGCGGCGCTGGCGTGGAACCGCGATCCGCGCAAGCTGGAGACGAAGCGCCGGGCGCACTCGGCCGGCGCGCAGTCGGCGCTCGGGATGAAACCCGCCGTGGCGCGCGTCATCGTGCCGACATTGCTGCATCTGGCCGACCGCGTCGCCAGCCGGCTGCGCGCCAAGAACCGCCCCGGCCGCACGGTGACGGTGCGCGTGCGCTTTGCCGATCTCCGCGCCGTCACGCGTTCGATCACGCTGGAGCAGCCGATCTCGGCGACCGCCATGCTGGCCGAGATCGCGGGAGATCTGGTGCGCGGCGTGCTCGCCGACCACCCACGTGAGAAAACCATCTCGCTGCTGGCGATCTCGGTCTCGCACCTGGAGGAGAGTGCCGAGCTGCAGCTAGACCTGCCGCTCGGCCTCGCCGACGAGAAGCGCCGCCCCGGAAGTCAAAAAGGCCTCGCCCGCTTCGGCGCCGACCGCGCCATCGACAAGATCCGCCAGCGCTTCGGCAAGCAGGCTGTCGGCTACGGCACGGTGGCGCTGGAGGCGGCCCGCTCGGTGCCCGACGAATTCAGGGAATTGGCGCAAAAGGAACTGTGAGCGGAGGAGCCCTCCCCGGCGCTCACGCCTTGCGGATCAACGTCCCGGACCAGGCGGCGCCGCGGTCACGGCGGACAGTGGCTCGCGCTTCACCAGCTCCGGCTTTTGATAGGTCTTCCTCACGGCAATTCCCCCACGCCCAAGCGTCTGGCGGCAACCAACATCCGGCAGGCAAGGCTTATCAAGAAGAGGCGAAATTCGGTAGCGGGTCAGTTTGCAGATCGCGAACATGGTTGCAATGATAGAGGCGAAGGGAGCGGAGACGCCGACGGTCCGAGATCCTACAAAAGAGAGTTGCCGTGTGACCCTCCTGGACAAGGCAAAGCAATGGGCAAGGGCCATCAAGCGCGATGTGATGGCCTTGTGGCTGGCCGCCCGCGATCCGCGCGTTCCCTGGTACGCCAAAGTTGCCGCCGGCATGGTCGCCGCCTACGCGCTCAGTCCTATCGATCTGATACCCGATTTCATTCCCGTACTCGGATATCTGGACGACCTGATCATCGTGCCGGTCGGCATCCTGCTTGCGGTGAAGCTGATCCCCGCCGATCTGATGGCCGAGTTTCGCGCGGAGGCCATTCGCCGATCCAGGCCGACCAGCCGCGGCGGTCTCGCATTCATCGCTGGGATTTGGGTTCTGATGGCCGCCGCGCTCATCTGGTTATTCTGGCCAGATCGTTTGGCCTAGACTTCAGGCCCGGCGTTTATCATCGCCGAGCAGACCACAAATCATGTTTGTGGCTGTCGAAAAGCCCCTGCCCACGTCAAGGCCGCGCGGTGCCGAAAATCCGGTCCCAGAATATCGACGTCACGCCGAAATTGGCGCTCTCGTCGACATGATGGTGCACCGCGTGGCGGCGCTTCAACGTATAGAGATAGCTCGGATGCGCCGGGTGCCAGTGGTGGATCATGTGGTGGACGCTGATGTACCAGAGATAGCCCAGCATCAGCCCGCAGCTCACCGCGCTCGCGGCCGCGAAGCCGGAAACTATCCAGACAGGCAGGAACGCCACCAACGCATGCACGCCCAGGCTGAGCCAGGTCGGCGTGCCCACCGGACTGCGCTCCTCGACGTGATGGCGGTCGTGCAGATCCCTGATGTAGGGGATGTGATGAAGCACGAAACGGTGCAGGACGTATTCGATCAGTGTCCACAGGCCGAGACAGATCAGAACGGTGCCGATCCAGTCCGGCGCGCCCTCTTCTCCGGCCTCGATCAGCCCGGCCACGCCCAATACGGCGATCACCAGGGGATAGACCACGAAGTCGCTATAGTAGCCGATCAGACCCAGCTGCATTCGGACGCCTCACCTGACTTTCGACGCCGCCCCAAAAAAGATGCTATCAGATTGCCGGACTCGCGCATGAGGTGCAATGCGCATGCGCCTGACATAGCGTCGCAATTCCCAGGTGCAAGACCGGATGCGGAATCGCTCGACTTCGCACCACAACCGCGAACGGACATGCAAACATGGCAAAACGCAGCGCGGGCCTGCTGATCTATCGCCGCGGCGGCGGTGACATCCAGGTGCTGCTGGTGCATCCCGGCGGCCCGTTCTGGGCGAAGAAGGACGATGGCGCCTGGTCGATCCCCAAGGGCCTCGTCGACGATGACGAGGACGAGCTGGCGGCGGCACGGCGCGAGACAAGCGAGGAGATTGGCATCACCATGGACGGCCCCTTCACGCGCCTTGGTGACTACAAGCAACCGGGCGGCAAGATCGTCTCGGCCTGGTCCGTCGAGGCCGACATCGAGATCGATGCGGCCGCGATCAAGAGCAACACTTTTACGATGGAATGGCCGCCGCGCTCCGGGTCGATGAAAGAATTTCCGGAAGTCGACAGAGCCGGCTGGTTCACGCTGGCCGAGGCCGAGGTGAAGATTTTGCAGGGGCAACGCCCGATGCTATCGGATTTGGTGGAGCGACTGGACAGGACAACGCAGTAACCGGCAAGGCGCTTTAGCGGCTGTTGGACCAGTAACGATGAACCCTGACGCCGCTAGGGTTGCCACCATGCCATGGCTCGCAGGCAATACCGTCATGGTCGGCATCGTGGGTCGGCCAATAGCCGGGTTCGCCCCTTCGAGCGGGGGCGAGGCCGACCAATCGGGCGGCGGTGCAGTTCGGAAACGCGGCAAGGTGCCTTAGCACCGAAAAAGGTGTGTCGAACCGGATGCCGACGAAGCCATAAACGATGTAGCCCGAAAGCAGAATGAACGGCGCAAACAGAGCCACCCATCTCAGCCTGCCAAGACGGCGACGAGGTGACGGCCAGCGTAACAACGGCAGGAGCATCCCCGCCAGCTCCGGTTAAAGTGCCCGAATCAACCTAACGTCGCCCAGCGCCGTGACAATGGCGTCCACCTCACCCAAACCGCGCCGCCGTCCACGCCCCGCCGGCCGCGTTCGACTCGACCGCCGCCGCCACGAACTTCACGCCGCGCGCGCCGTCGACCACGTCGGGCACCTGGGCCGCGCGGACCGGATCGACCGTGCCGCCCGAGCGATGGGCGCGGATGATGTCGGCGGCGTCGCGGTAGAAATTGGCGAAGGCCTCGATATAGCCCTCCGGATGCGCCGCCGGCATGCGCGAGACGCGGCGGGCTTCCGCCGTCGAGCCATGGCCGCCGCGCACCAGCGTGCGGGTTTCCTCGCCATAGACGGAAAAACGCAATTCCTCCGGCCGCGCCCCCGACCATTCGAGCCCGGCCTTGTCGCCATAGATGCGCACGGAGAGGTCGTTGTAGTGACCGGGCGATGTCTGGCTGGCCAGGATCGTGCCGCGCGCGCCGTCGGTCCAGCGCACCAGCACATGCGCATTGTCGTCGAGCCGCCGTCCGGGCACGGCGGTGAACAAATCGGCCGAGACCGACTCGGCCTCGCGACCGGAAATGAAGCTTGCCAGGTTGAAGGCATGCACGCCGATATCGGCCAGCACCGCCGACTGCCCCGCCCGCGCCGGATCGGTGCGCCACTCCGCCTGCTTCTGGCCGTCGGCGTCGATCGGCCTGGTCAGCCAGTCCTGGATATAGGCGCCATGCACCGACACGATCCGCCCAAGCTCTCCCGCCATCACCATCTCGCGCGCCTGGCGCACCATGGCGTAGCCGGTGTTGTTGAGCGTGACGACGAAGCGGCGGTTTTTCGCCCGCGCCAGCGTCACCAGCGCTTGCGCGTCGGCCAGCGTCGTCGACAGCGGCTTGTCGCAGATCACGTCGATGCCGGCTTCGAGAAAAGCGGTGGCGATCGGCGCGTGCAGATGGTTGGGCGTGACGATGACGACCGCCTCGATGCCGTCGGGCCTAGCAGCCTCCGCCTCGGCCATGGCGCGATAATCGGCATAGCTGCGCTCGGGCGCGATGCCGATTTCGGCGGCCGAGGCGGCGGCATTGTCCGGATCGGACGACAGCGCGCCGGCGACCAGCGCGATCTGGTCGTCGAGCCGCATGGCCAGCCGATGCACCGCGCCGATGAAAGCGTTGCGCCCGCCGCCGACCATACCGACCCGCAAGCGCCTGCCGGCTGCTCCATCCGATGTTGCGTAGACCATGGTTTCTCCTCCTGGCTATCCCTATCGCGTCGTCATCTCATGGCGAAGCAAGGAGCGACGCGGCGAAGACCCCTGGGATGACGAAACCGCCGAGCCCTCGCCCCCCACCTTCGAACAGGATTTCCAAAATCCATATTGTAAAACGATCGTATCGCGCTAGCCTGAATTCATGAGCGGGGCGAGAAAACCATCCGGACGATCCAGTGCCGACGAGGCGGCGACGCGCAAGCGCGGGCGTTCGCTGGCGGCCCTGGGCTATATACAACCGCAGACCTATGAGGAACTGCGTGCGGTGCTGTCGTCCGGCACGGTGCATTTCCCCAAGCGCCTGCGCCAGGTGGCGATCTTCCTGTGGCAGCATCCGAGCGAAGTCGCGCTCGGCACCATCGCCCAGGTGGCGTCGCAGGCCGGCGTGCAGCCCTCGACGCTGGTGCGCTTCGCGCAGATCTTCGGCTATTCCGGCTTTTCCGATTTTCAGGGCCTGTTCAAGGACCACGTCAAGGGATCCTGGCCGGAAGGCCGTGGCGAGCCGCGCGCCGAGGCCGAGCCCAACGCCGCCTTGCATTTCCTGCACGGCATGGTCGGCGCCTCGCAGGCCTCGCTCGGCCGCATCGAGGCCGGCTTCGATGTCGAAAGCTTCGAGAAGATGGTGACGCTGCTGGCCGGAGCGGACCTGATCTATGTCATCGGCTCCAAGCGCGCCTTCCCCGTCACCACCTATCTCTCGCTGACGCTTTCGCAGCAGGGCGTGCGCAACGTGCTGGTCGACAATGTCGGCTCGACCGCGCTCGACCAGGTCGGCTGCATCGGCGCGCGCGACGCCGTGCTGGCGGTGTCCTTCAGCCCCTACAATTCGATCACGCCCGATCTGGTCGCGGTGGCGCATGAGCGCAAGGCCCGCATCGTCACCATCACCGACTCGACCTTTTCGCCACTGATCCGGCTGTCGGACAGCTGGCTGGAAGTGGTGGAATCCGACTTCGCCGGTTTCCGCTCGCTGGCCGCCTCGCTGGCGGTCGGCATGGCACTGGTCCAAGGGGTGGCGGCAAAGCGCGCGAAATGAGGGGGAATGGGGCGGGTTACTCCGGAAAGTCAGCGCTGCCCCTCACCTGCCTGCCGGCATCCTCTCCCCGTATAGTGACGGGGAGAGGGACGCTGTGTCAGGCGATTTCGCCATTTTTTCACGCTGCAAGAAAGGCGCCGGCGTTGCGACCAGCCCCTTCTCCCCGTCACTATACGGGGAGAAGTGCCCGGCAGGGCGATGAGGGGCAGCGCCAACCTTGGCAATTGTCGCCGCTGGCACAATTGACTATCGGGAATTTGCATTCCATATTTCAAAAAATAGAAACTTTGTTCCGGGAGGAGGAATGGAGCTTCATCTCCAAGGCAAGATCGTGCTGGTCACCGGCTCGACGCAAGGCATCGGCCGGGCAACCGCCGAGGCGCTGGCGCGTGCCGGCGCCGGTGGCCTGCTGATCACCGGCCGCGACAGCAAGCGCGGCGATGCGGTGGCGGCGGCGCTTTCGCAATTGGGCACCCCGACGCTTTTCGTCGCCGCCGACCTTGGAGACCCGCAAACCCCAGCCTTGTTGGCGCGGGCCTGCATAGACCGCTTCGGCCGTATCGACGGCCTGGTCAACGCCGCCGGCCTGACCGACCGCGCCTCCTTCCTCGACGCGACGCTGGACGACTGGGCGGCGCTGTTCGCCGTCAACGCGCGCGCACCGTTTTTCCTGATGCAGGCCGCGATCGCCGACATGAAGAAACGCGGCCAGGGCGGCGCCATCGTCAACATCCTGTCGATCAACGCCCATTGCGGCTCGCCGGAACTCGCCGTCTATTCCGCCACCAAGGGCGCGCTGGCGACGCTGACCAAGAATGCCGCCAACGCCCACCGCTTCGACCGCATCCGCGTCAACGGCATCAATGTCGGCTGGACCGACACGCCGGCCGAACGGGTGATGCAGGCCGAGACGCTGGGCAACGGTCCGGGCTGGCTGGATGCCGCCAACGCCGCGCAGCCCTTTGGCCGGCTGCTCAGGCCGGACGATATCGCCAACCTCGCCGTCTTCCTGCTTTCCGACGCGGCCGGGCCGATGACCGGCGCGGTGATCGACCAGGAGCAGGCGGTGATCGGGGCGAACCGGTGAGCGCCATCGAAACGCTTGGGCCTGGCCTGCTGGAGCGGCTTCCCGCCGCCGTGCAAAAGCCGACCTATGACCGCGCATCACTGTCACCCGGCATGGCCCATCTCGGCGTCGGCGCCTTCCACCGCTGCCACCAGGCCGAATACACCGACGACCTGCTCTCGCTGAAATTCGATCGCTGGGGCATCGTCGGCATCAATATCCGCCCGCCCGCGCTCGCCGGTACGCTTGGCCGCCAGAGCGGCCTCTACACAAGGCTGATCCGCGACAACGACCATGTCGAGGCGCGCGTCATCGGCTCCATCGTGAAAGTGGTCGACAGCATGGAAAGCCCCGATCCGGCGCTCGCCGTGCTCGCCTCGCCCGACATCGACCTGGTGACGATGACGGTGACGGAAAAAGGCTATTGCCACATCCCGTCGACCGGCGCGCTCGATCTCGATCATCCCGACATCGTCCACGACCTCGCCAACCCGCAAGCGCCGCGCAGCCTGCCCGGCATTCTCGCGCGGACGCTTGAACTGCGCCGGTCAACGCATGGCCGCAAGCTGACGCTGCTCTCCTGCGACAACATCCCGGCCAATGGCGTCATCCTGGAAAATGTCGTGCGGACATTCGCCGAAATGCGCGGCGATGGCCTGGCCGACTGGATCGCGGCCAATGCCGCCTTCCCCTCGGCCATGGTCGATCGCATCGCGCCGGCGGTGACCCGGCAGGACCTCGACAGCGTCGAACAGCGCTATGGCTACCGCGATGGCGCCGTCGCCGTCGGCGAACCCTTCCGGCAATGGGTGATCGAACGGAATTTCTCCGGCCGCGTGCCGCGCTGGGACCTGGCCGGCGCGACCTTCGTCGACGACGTCACACCGTTCGAGCATCTCAAGATGCGGGTGCTGAACGGCGCCCAGACGACACTCGCCACGCTGGGCGTGCTGGCGGGGCTGGAGCACACATCCGATGCCATCGCCGACCCGCTGCTGTCGGTCTTCGTCAGGCGCATGCTGGTCGAGGAGACGCTGCCGACACTGACGCCGGTGCCGGGCGTGGAGCCGCATGCCTATATCGAGCAGAGCCTTGGCCGGTTGAAGAACACCGCGATCCGCCACCGCAACCACCAGATCGCCACCGATGGATCGCAGAAGATCGTCCAGCGCCTGCTCAACCCGATCCGCGACCGGCTGAAGCAAGGCGCCGGCATCGGCCTTCTGTCGGTGCCAGTGGCCGGCTGGATGGCCTATCTCATCCTGGCCTCGGCGCGCTTCGGCAAACGCTGGACGGTATCCGACCCCTATGCCGGTAAGGTCGCCGCGATCACCGACGCGACCGGCCGTGATGCGCCGATGCTGGCGTCGCGGATCTTGGCCATCGACACGATTTTCGATCCCCGCCTTGCCGCTGACGAGACGTTTCGCGAGGCGGTGACTTCGGCACTTGGAGAGCTGCTTTCGGGCGATCCGATGGCGGCCGTCCGTCGCAGTCTTCAACAAGATGAGGTCGCGAGGTTGAAGCGATCCAAACAATCGGCATTATAGGCACTGGCTTTAGGGGAGGCATGATGAAACTTGGTGTGCTCACGGCACCATTCGCGGACACGCCGCTTGGCGATGTCGCCGGCTGGGCAAGCTCTGTCGGCTTCGAGGCGCTGGAGATCGCCTGCTGGCCGAAAACCTCCGGCGCCACCCGCCGCTATGCCGGCACCAGCCATATCGATGCAGATGGCACCTCGGCCTCGCAGGCGAAGGAGATAGTCGCCTCGCTGTCGGAAAAGAACATCTCCATTTCCGGCCTCGGCTACTATCCCAACCCGCTGCATCCCGATGCCGCGCACCGCGAGGCGGTCATCGGCCACCTGAAGAAGGTGATCGTGCTCGCCGCCAATATGGGCGTGCCGGTCGTCAACACCTTCTGCGGCGGCGATGCCTCGAAAACCGTCGACGTCAACTGGCAGGACGCGCTGAAGATCTGGCCCGAGATCGTCGCCCATGCGCGCGGCCATGGCGTCAAACTCGCCTTCGAGAACTGCCCGATGATCTTTAGTTATGACGAATGGCCGGGCGGGCACAACATCGCCTATTCACCGCAGGTATGGCGCCGCATCCTGGAGAGCTGGGGCGGCGATGTCGGCATGAATTTCGACCCCTCGCACCTGGTCTGGCAGATGATCGACCAGGGCCGATTCATCCGGGAATTCGGCCCCTATATGCTGCATGTCCACGCCAAGGACCTGATGATTGATCATGATGGTTTGTACGAGCGCGGAATCCTTTCGGCCGGCATAGGCTGGCAGGTGCCGCGCATGCCGGGGCTGGGCGATGTCGACTGGAGCGGCTTCTTCTCCGGCCTCTACCGCGCCGGCTACGACGGCTCCGTCATCATCGAACACGAGGACAGACGATTTGAGGGCAGCGACGATCAGGTGAAGCGGGGGTTTCTGCTCGCCCGCGACGTGCTGCGTCCTTTCGTCAAATGACGGCAAGCCGGGCCACTTGACTCTGTTTGTGAGTGGCGCGGCTTAACGGGTTGGAACTGAACTGAAAAACAATGTGGAGGAAGTCTGACATGAAGAAGATACTGACCATGGTTCCGCTGCTTGCGGGCGCCGCCCTGCTGGCCTCGATGAGCGTCTCATCGGCCGAAGGCAAATATACGATCGGCATTTCCAACACCGTGCAGGGCAATGGCTGGCGCGAGGAAATGGTCTGCGCCATGAAGGCGCAGGCGCTGGCGTCGGGCGAAGTCACCAAGCTCAACATCGCCCACCGCAACACCGATGCCGCCGGCCAGCTCGAGGACATCCGCAACCTGATCAGCGCCAAGGTCAACGCCATCGTCGTCAACCCGGCCGATCCGGCCGGCATCAAGGCGGGCCTGGAAGAAGCCACCAAGGCCGGCATCGTCGTCGTCGCCGTCGACCAGGCGGTCACCGAACCGTCGGCCTACATCATCTCCAACAACCAGGAACAATACGCCTATCTCGGCGCCAAGTGGCTGTTCCAGCAGATGGGCGGCAAGGGCGAGGTGTTCTACATGCGCGGTGCCGCCGGCGCGTCGGCCGACAGCGATCGCGACAAAGGCTTCAAGAAGGCGCTGGCCGAATTCCCGGACGTCAAGGTCGCGCAGGAAGTCTTCACCGGCTGGCAGCAGGACCAGGCCAAGCAGCAGATGCTGTCGTTCCTGGCCACCGGCACGCCGTTCAACGGCGTCTGGACCTCGGGCATCGACAACGTCATCGTCGACGCGCTGGTCGAATCGCAGGCGCCGCTGGTGCCGGTGGTCGGCGCCGACAATGCCGGCTTCGTCGGCCAGTTGGGCTCGGTCAAGGGCCTTGTGGGTGCTGCGGTGACCAACCCCGGCTCGATCGGCGGTGCCGGTGTGACGCTGGCGCTGCAGATCCTCGACGGCAAGAAGCCGGCCCAGCAGACCGTGCTGGTCGACCCGCAACTCTGGGACAACGCCACCGACGAAGGCAAGGCCAAGCTGAAGGCCGCCGCCGATCCGTCGCTCAGCCCCGAATGGCCGGTCTCGATCTCGATCCCGGACTGGACGACCTACACCAAGGAGCAGATCGTCGCCTGCAAGGGTCCGGGGGAGTAAGGCTCCGATATCCCTGCGTCACAAGGGCGGGGAAGTCGCATATGGGCAAAGGCCCCCTCACCCGGATTGCCAACCGAATTGCAAGGGCAATTCGGGGCAATCCGACCTCTCCCCGAGGGGAGAGGAGGGAGCCGGCACGAGCGCCTGCCTCTTCTCCCCCACGGGGAGAAGGTGGACGCGAAGCGGCCGGATGAGGGGGCCTCCCCACACGCGATAGCCCTGCCTCATAAATCGAGAACCGAACAATTTGACCACCAGCCCCCTCCTCAACGCCTCCGGCGTTGCCAAGAACTACGGCGCGGTCGCCGCCCTGCGGGACGCCTCGCTCTCCGTCCTGCCGGGTGAGGTGCATGCGCTGATGGGCGCCAATGGCGCCGGCAAGTCGACGCTGGTGAAGATCCTGACCGGGGCGATATCAGCCAACGCCGGCCGCATCCTGATCCGGGGCGAAGCCCGCGACATCCGCTCGCCCGCCGCCGCCCGCCGCGCCGGGCTGCTGCCGGTCTACCAGGAGCCGTCGCTGATCCCCGATCTCGACGTGCTGTCCAATCTCAGGCTCACCGGCACGCCGGTCGAGCCGTTCCGCGCCTGGGTGCGCGAGCTCGGCATATCAGACCTCGACCTGCGCGACACCGCGCGCGACATTCCATTGGCCGTGCTGCGCGTGCTTGATCTGGCCCGCGCGCTCGCGGTCGAGCCCGACGTGCTGCTGCTCGACGAGATGACGGCGGCGCTGCCCGCCAACCTTGCCGAAAAGGTGCTGGAAGTGGTGCGCCGCCAGGGTGACGCCGGCCGCGCCGTGATCTTCATCTCGCACCGCTTCGTCGAGATCGCGGCGCTCTGCGACCGTGCCACCGTACTGCGCGACGGCGCGACCGTGGGCGTCGTCGACATCGAACCCGGTGTCGAGGAAAAGATCGTCGAGCTGATGCTCGGCACCCGCATCGTCAAGACCCATGTCGCCGCCCGCGGCGCCGCGGACAAGGCCCGCCCCGCTGCCCGACCGCGCATCACCGTGAAAAACCTGCGCGTCGGCACCAAGCTCAGTGATGTCTCCTTCGATCTCGCCGACGGCGAGGTCGCCGGCGTCGTGGCGCTGGAAGGCCAGGGCCAGGATGAATTGTTCGCCGCCCTTGCCGGTTCGATCAAGCCATCGAGCGGTACGATCGAGGTCGACGGCAGCCCAGTGAAATTCACCCACCCGATCGACGCCATCCGATCGGGGATCGCCTATGTGCCGGGCGACCGGTCCGAGGCGCTCGCCATGCAGCGCTCGGTGCGCGAGAACATCGCGCTCCCCTTCAGCGCCGCCCTGCGCAACTGGGGACCTATCCATATGCGCAAGGAGCGCGCCACGGTGGCAAGCGCCATCCAGCGCCTGCAGATCGACACCCGCGCGCAAGGCGAGGTGCAGCGTCTCTCCGGCGGCAACCAGCAGAAAGTGACCATTGCCCGCTGGATCGCGGCGGACGCCCGCACCATCCTGTGCTTCGACCCGACGCGCGGCATCGATGTCGGCACCAAGCAGGAGATCTATCATCTGATGCGCGAGCTCGCCGGCAACGGCAAGTCGGTGCTGTTCTACACCTCGGAGCTCGAAGAGGTGCAGCGCGTCTGCGACCGCGTCATCGTCATCTTCGGCGGCCGTCTCGTCGACATCTTTCCGGTCGAGGAGGCCGACGAGCCGGCGCTGATGCGCGCCGCCTACGGCCTGCCGCGCGGCGCCAAGGCCGATATTGGCATATTGGCCGATCCCCAATCGCCGTCTTCGGGGACGACGCCATGAACCATTTCCTGCGCCGCCAAGGCTGGGTAACAGGCCTGTTCGCCCTGCTCATCGTCCTGTTCATCGCCACCAAGATCATCCAGCCTGGCTATGGCAGCGGCGATTTCGGCTCGCTGGCGCGGGCCGTCCTGCCCTACGCCTTCGCCGTCGCCGCGCAGACCGTGGTGGTCATCGCCGGCGGCATCGACCTTTCGGTCGCCGCCATGATGGCGCTGACCAGCGTCACCGCCGCCTCGATGATGGCCGGCGCCTCGGAGGAATACGCGCTGTTCGTGGTGCCTTTCGTGCTGGCCATGGGTTTTATCCTGGGCGCGCTCAACGGCCTGCTCATCGTCGTCACCCGCGTGCCCGACATCGTCGTCACGCTCGCCATGCTGTTCGTGCTGCAAGGGGCGGCCCTGCTGGTGCTCGGCGCGCCGGGCGGCGGTGCCGCCGAATGGCTGAAGGCGCTGATCTCGGGCACCGTACCGATCCCCGGCCTGCCCGACGCCATCGACGCCTGGCTGCCCAAGGCGCTGCTGGTGCTGATCGTCTGCCTCTGCGTGATCTGGATCCCGCTCAGGCGCTCGCGGCTCGGCCTCTCCATCTATGCCATCGGCTCCAGCGAGCTGGCGGCGTTCCGCTCAGGCGTGCCTGTCGCCCGCACGCGGGTCATCGCCTACGCGCTGTCCGGGCTGTTCGCGGCCATGGGCGGGCTGGCGCTGACCATGAGCACCGGCATCGGCGCGCCCATCCCCGGCCCCTATCTCTTGGCCAGCGTCGCCGCCGTGGTGCTGGGCGGCGTGGCACTCGGCGGCGGCAAGGGCGGCCTGCTCGGCCCCATCGTCGCCGTCTTCGTCCTGCGCCTGGTGCGCACCGATCTCACCTTGCTCGCCATCGACCCCAACGTCACCGCCATTATCGAGGGCGCCATCATGGTGGCGGTCGTGATGTTCGGCGCGTTTATTACCATGCGGGGGCGGCAATGATGAGGGAGAGTAGTGCTCTACGGCGCCCCCCTCTGTCCTGCCGGACATCTCCCCCTCTAGGGGGGAGATTGGCAGCTTTGGCGCCTCGCTCATTCTTGCGACGCCGACAATTGGCGAAAGCCGTCGCGACATCCAATCTCCCCACTAGAGGGGGAGATGGCCGGCAGGCCAGAGGGGGGCGCCGTAGAGCGCTACCCTCCCAGAACATCGGGCAAACCCCATGAACAGCACCGCGATCACCCCCTCGCCCCTCCCCCTCGGCCGCCGCATAAAGCGCTTCATGGCCGACCGGCCACTCATCCCGCTGATCATCCTGCTCGTCATCCTGATGGTCATCCTGCAGATCCTGCGCCCCGGCATCGTCAACGAGCGCTGGATCGCCAACACCATCAAATTCGCCATTCCGCTGGCGATCCTCGCCGGCTGCCAGACCATGACCATGCTGACCGGCGGCATCGACCTGTCGGTCGGCACGGTGGCGACGATGAGCGCCTTCATCATGGCGACGCAGATCGTCAACCAGGACCCGGCCGTGGCGTTCCTGTTGGCGATGATGCCGGCGGTGCTGATCGGCCTCGTCAACGGCATCGGCGTCGGCGTCTTCCGCGTCCACCCGCTGATCATGACGCTGGGCACCAGCCTGATCGGCACCGGATGCCTGCAGGTCTACCAGCGCACGGTGATCGCGTCGGGCGCCAAGATCCCCGATTTCCTCGCCTGGCTGGGCACGGGTGTCACCCCCATACTTGGCTTTGCCTTCCCCAACGCGCTGCTGTTGTTCGTGCCGCTGGCTGCGCTGATCGTCTTCACGCTCGCCCGCACCGGCTTCGGCCGCCTGCTCTACGCCGTCGGCGACAATGAGCGCGCCACCCGCCTGTCGGGCGTGCAATACTGGCAGGTCATCACGGCGCTCTACGTCACCTCGAGCCTGCTCGCCGGCATCACCGGCCTGCTCTATATCGGACTGATCAAGGCCCCGTCCCTCTCGCTTGCCGAACCCCTGGTCCTGCCGTCGGTCGCCGCCGCCGTCATCGGCGGCACCTCCATCTTCGGCGGCCGCGGCGGCTACACCGGCACCATCATCGGCGCGCTGATCCTGACGGTGCTGACGACGCTGTTGACCATCCTGCAAATGCCGGAAGGCGCGAGAAGGATCTTGTTCGGGTTGATCGTGCTGTTCGTCACGGCGGCGTATCTGCGCATTGTCGAGGACAAATAGGCCGGGACTGTTGACGGGCGGCCGACAAGGGAGACGACACCATGGAAAAGATCATCCTGGATTGCGATCCCGGGCACGACGACGCCATCGCCATCCTGCTCGCGGCCGGCAATCCGAATATCGATCTCCTCGGCATCACCACGGTGTCCGGCAACCACAATGTCGAGAACACCACGCGCAACGCGCTGGCCGTGTGCACCGCCTATGGCATCAAGGTGCCGGTGGCGAAGGGCTCTCCCGGCCCGCTCATCGGCGACCAGGTCCTGGCCGTCGAAATCCATGGCGATACCGGGCTCGACGGTCCCGTCCTGCCGCCCGCCTCGTTCGAACTCGACACCCGGCATGCCGTCGACTTCATCATCGACACCGTCATGGCGCATGAGCCGAAAACGGTCACGCTGGTGCCGGTGGGTCCCTACACCAACATCGCGCTCGCCATTCGCAAGGATCCGCGCATCATCGAGCGGGTGAAGCGGGTGGTCGCGATGGGCGGAGCCTATAACAGAGGCAACATCACGCCGGCGGCCGAGTTCAACGTCTATGCCGACCCGGAGGCCGCCGACGTGGTGTTCCGCGCCGGTTGGGACGTCACCATGGTGGGGCTCGACCTCACGCACCAGGCCTTGGCCACCAAGGCGCTACAGGACCGGGTGCGCGCAGTCGGCGGCCCGATCGCCAAGTTCATCCTCGACATCTGGGAGTTCATAGCGCCCACGCATGGCGGCCTGCTGCAGATCGAGTATCCCGCCGTCCATGACGCATGCTGCGTCGCGGCCATGATCGACGGGAGCGTCTTCACCACCGAGAAGGCCGATATCCGCGTCGAGATCGCCGGCCGCTGGACCAAGGGCATGACGGTCTGCAATTTCGAGAAGATGGGCGGCATGCACCATTTCGGCGGCACGGCGAGCGAGCAGGTCGACTTCCGCCATACCGTGGCGATGAAGCTCGACCATCCGAAATTCTGCGACCTGATTGTGGATGCGCTGGAGCGGTTGACCCGCGCCAAGGCCTGATGGACGGCCCGTTGCTCGCACGAGCCGGCTGGTGGCAACGGTTCAATTGAAGGTCACATCACCGTGTGGTGGGTTCGGCGATGTTCGCAGGACTACGTGGCGCCGTATAGAAAGCCCGCCGCGCCATTTGAGGCACGGCGGACTACCCCCGTTGACCAGGGGCGAGCTATCAGCATCACTCGATGATCTGCACGACCCTTCGTGTACCGGGGACCACCAGAACCGCATGGTCCCCGACAAGGGTGTATTTGTATCTGCCGTCGGGGACGTCGATTGTGTGAAGCTCGACAGTATCAGGCAGAGCGGTGCCAACATTGAACTCGACGCCGAGCAGGCTCACCGATGCGAGTTTTTGCTTGTGGATGTATTCGCGGACGACCGTCTGCTACTCAGGTTTGAGAACTACGACGTCTCCCGCTAAGGAAGCACCAATTCCAGCCACAAGCGCGACAGCCGCTACGGCGCCGACAAGATGTCCTTTCATGACGGTCCTTTGTGAATCAAGAACGTTTTCCAAGACCAGAACAATTCCGGCCTCTGCTGCCGCCAATCAGCCGCCATTGGCAGGTGCGGCCGGCTTCGCTGGCGCTGAAGTGGCCGGAGCCTCAACCTTTGGCGCTTCAACTTTAACGTCGATGTTCTTCCCGCTGCCACCGATATTGATGACGCCTGTAAATATCAGCAGGACCACGATAGCGATGATTGCAAGAACAATTGCGACCGCGGTACCGCCACCACCACCAGAGTTAACAACAGTTGGGCCTTCAGCCATGGTTTTATCCTCTCCTATTCTTGAGTTACCACTGGTCAGCAACGGCTTTCGCTGCATTGCGTTCCCGGGTGAGCCTTAGGTCCAGGAGCTGACCGGACTGAAGTCTTATGGGCGCAACTCACGCCTGGCCCACACGTTACGTTTGCTCGCCAGAGCACAGTCAATCATCGATCCTCACGGATCCAGCTTGATTGCCGGATATTTTGAGAGCGAGGCAAGCAGTGACATCAGCCCAGAGACCGAGCACCCGCGACGACAATCGCCCCGCGAATGACAATGATGCTCGGGCCTCGGAGATTCTCTCCGTCTGGTCCGCCTGTTTGACCGAGGACGCCGACATTGCCGATCTTGTCAGGCGAACCGAGCGCCTGGCCATCGCGGTTGTCGTGGGAATGGCGATCTGCCTGACACTTGCCCCGGCGATCTATGTTGCCCTGATCCACGGAATGTAGAAGGTATCAGTCGTCTGTCCGCAGGTTCCCCGCGCGCCACGGTTCAATCCCGACAGGCTCAGCCCGAAAGAAAGAACCCGCCCCGGCGTTAACCGAAGGCGGGCTCTCGCCGTTTACCAGTCCGTTGATAAAGCACTCGACAGGACCCTAACTTCCAACAGCCGAGCGTGTTCCACCGGAGCGGTGTCATTCGTTAGCCGGCCACCTTGGCCTGCCGCGGCTTCGATCTTAGGGAGGCTTTCGCTCCGGCGAACTCAATCTTTTTTCCACAGCGAAAGCAGCGGGCCTTTGCTTCCATAGACCGGGTCCTTGCGCGGCCGGCCGACTTTGGGGATCGTCGCCACCGCTTTGGCGTGATCGGCGGTGGTCGTGCATTCGTCATAGGTACCGGACGGCGGATAGCCGCCAACGACCAGAAAGTCGTCGGAGGCGGAGAGGCGCTGGTGCCCGGTGCCGGCCGGAAGAACCGCGACATCGCCGGCCTTTAGGGCCAGCGTCCGGCCCTTCTTGCCGCCGAATTGGACTTTCGCCGTGCCGCGCGCCACGCCGAGCACCTCGTGAATGCGCGAATGGTAGTGGACATAGTCGTAGATGCCGTCGCGCCAGCTGTCCCCCCAACCATTGGCCTCAAAAAGAGCCTCCAGGACAGCCGCGGGATCGAAGTCTTCCGGTAACCTCACGGCGCCGCGATAGACGACAAGCGGCCAGGACGGATGGTTGGGCACCAGGCCGTCATCGCCAAACCTGAACTCGTTCGGTTTTCGTGGGCTGGCAAGATCAGCCACCTGCCGACTGTCCGGTATCGCGACGCCGGTGACGCGTTCGGCTGCTTTCTTGATGCCTTGCAGGATGCTCATGACGTCGCCTCGCCTTGAGGAATCAACGCAGATTCAACCCGATGGCCATCGCTTGGTTCCCGCGGGCTCCGCGCCCGCAACGGCCGCCGGGCGGACCGCTGAAGATTGGACGGACCTGCCGCCTCACCCCGCATGCAGCGCATTGCCGAGCGCGGCGGCCGGCGAAACCATATCCGGCAGCAATATGTCGTTGCGGCGTGCGAAGGTGACCAGCGTCGCGCGCACCGTCTCAGGGTCGATCTCACCGGCGATGCCCGCCTTGCAGGCATTGAGGGCTACGGCATGAGCGCTGTTGCGGCTGGCGGCCGGCCAGTCCTGCAACAGCACGTAGGCTTCCATCACGCTTTCGATCTTCCTCGGAAAGCCCATTCCAACCAGAATGGTCACCGGTTCTTCAAATTGTCCGCGATTCATGGCTTGTGCCTCCTCTCGATTGTGCAGGACCAGCGGCGAACCGAACACCCGAAAGCGCGGTCGGCCGCGTAAGGGTGAATGGGGCTGGATGTCTGCGCTCAGCCGCCGGTCGATGCCTCGGACGCCTCCGACACCTGTTGCGCCGCCAAGAACATCCGCGTCGCGGCCACGGTCCGCCGCTTCCAGCCGGCGGCTTCGGCCCTGTCGAGCAATTCCGCCAGCAGCGGCTTCAGCGCACCGCGGCATTCGGTTTCATAGGCCAGGAACTCCCTTGCCTGATGCGTCGGCGCGGGCACGGATCCAGGCTCGATCATCGCATCCATATATCTCTCTCCCTTGAACTGAAGCCCGCTCCCTCTCCGGAAGGGAGGGAGCGGGCGGACTGGTCGGACCTCAGAAGTCCATGCCGGCGCCGGCCGGCATTGCCGGGCTGGCGGCTTCCTTCTTCGGCTTCTCGGCCACCATCGCCTCGGTGGTCACCAGCAGGCCGGCGACCGACGCGGCATCCTGCAACGCCGTGCGCACCACTTTCGCCGGGTCGATCACGCCCTGGCCATAGAGATCGCCGAACTCATTGGTCTGGGCATTCCAGCCCCAGCCGAATTCGCTCTTCTCGCGCAGCTTGCCGACGATGATCGAGCCTTCCGCGCCGGCATTTTCCGCGATCTGGCGAACCGGCGTCTCGATGGCGCGGCGCACGATCTCGACACCGGTCTTCTGGTCGGCATTGTCCGTCTGGACCGCATCGAGCGCCTTGCTTGCCCGAAGCAGCGCGACGCCGCCGCCCGGCAGCACGCCCTCCTCGACAGCCGCGCGCGTCGCGTGCAGCGCATCGTCGACGCGGTCCTTGCGCTCCTTGACCTCGACCTCGGTCGAGCCGCCGACACGGATCACCGCGACACCGCCGGCGAGCTTGGCCAGCCGCTCCTGCAGCTTCTCGCGGTCATAGTCGGAGGTGGTCTCCTCGATCTGCGCCTTGATCTGCGCGACGCGGCCCTGGATTTCTTCCTTGCGCCCGACACCGTCGACAATGGTGGTGTTTTCCTTCTCGATCACCACCTTCTTGGCGCGGCCCAGCATCTCCAGTGTCACATTCTCGAGCTTGATGCCGAGATCTTCCGAAATCGCGGTGCCGCCGGTGAGGATGGCGATATCCTCCAGCATGGCCTTGCGGCGGTCCCCGAAGCCCGGCGCCTTGACGGCCGCGACCTTGAGGCCGCCGCGCAGCTTGTTGACGACCAGTGTCGCCAGCGCCTCGCCCTCGACATCCTCGGCGATGATCAGCAGCGGCTTGCCCGACTGGACCACCGCTTCCAGCACCGGAAGCAGCGCCTGCAGGTTGGAGAGCTTCTTTTCATGGATCAGCACGTAGGGCTCGTCGAGTTCGACGCGCATCTTGTCCTGGTTGGTGACGAAATAGGGCGAGAGATAGCCGCGGTCGAACTGCATGCCCTCGACGACTTCGAGCTCGGTCTCGGCGGTCTTGGCTTCCTCGACCGTGATGACGCCTTCATTGCCGACCTTCTCCATCGCTTCGGCGAGGAAGCGGCCGATCTCGGCGTCGCCATTGGCGGAGATGGTGCCGACCTGCGCGATCTCGTCATTGCGGGTCACCTTGCGGGCGTTGGCCTTCAGCTCGGCGACGACCGCCTCCACCGCCTTGTCGATGCCGCGCTTCAGGTCCATCGGGTTCATGCCGGAGGCAACAGCCTTGGCGCCCTCCTTGACGATCGCCTGCGCAAGAACCGTCGCGGTCGTGGTGCCGTCGCCGGCAAGGTCGTTGGTCTTGGAGGCGACTTCGCGCACCATCTGCGCGCCCATGTTCTCGAACTTGTCCTCCAGCTCGATTTCCTTGGCGACGGTGACGCCGTCCTTGGTGATGCGCGGCGCGCCGAAGGACTTGTCGATGACGACGTTGCGCCCCTTCGGGCCGAGCGTCACCTTCACCGCGTTGGCCAGGATATCGACGCCGCGCAACATCTTCTCGCGCGCCTCGGTGTGGAATTTTACCTCTTTGGCAGCCATTGGATTACTCCTCTATCTAGGCAGCATTCGTTGACTGGTGGATTTTCGAAGAAGCCGTCATGCGGCCTTTTTCACTTGCACGGCCTGCTCGATCACGCCCATCACGTCGCTTTCCTTCATGATGAGCAGGTCCTCGCCATCGAGCTTGATCTCGGTGCCGGACCATTTGCCGAACAGGATGCGGTCGCCGACCCTTACATCCAGTTCGCTCAGCTTGCCGCTGTCGTCGCGCGCGCCGGGGCCGACGGCGATGACTTCGCCTTCCTGCGGTTTTTCCTTGGCAGTGTCGGGAATGATGATGCCGCCGGCGGTCTTTTCTTCGGCCTCGATGCGGCGGACCAGGATCCGGTCATGCAATGGACGGAACGCCATGTCGTTCTCCTCTTTGGACAAACAGGTTTTGAGGTTCCTCCGCGCCGGACCGGCAATTCGGACCGGAGCGGGGTGCGGCGACCCGTTCAGGCATCGCGCGCGCATATCGAGCTAGTTTTGCCATTTTTCGGTTTCAAGGGGGTCGGCCAAAAAATTTAGCACTCGCACGGATGGAGTGCCAACAGACTGTTATCGCAAGGTTATTCTTCGTGGGGTCGGGTACGGCCGCTTGAATTCCGACGCGATCCAGCAAAATATCCGCAGCCGGCGCAATCGTGGGCGCTGGAACCGCTCACCCTCTTGGAGAGTTGGGTTTAGACGACCGCCGAAAGGAGACATGAATGGTTGAAAATGTCAGCAAGGCGTTCCGCCTCCAGATGGAAGGCTATGGCCTGACCACCGCACAAATCCATTACCATCTGCCTGACCATCGCAGCCTGTTGCAACTCTATGTCTGGCAAGACTACGACCTGGCGCCGGAATTCCCCGAACTCAAGGAATTTCTCTCCTATTGGGCGCGCGAACTCGACGGGCCGCTCCACTCCGTCCAGGTCGCCCACCACCGGCTCATAACCCCATCGGAGTGGCGGGCCGTCGACGGGGTCATCACCGTCCAGTAAGGCGGCGCCGTCACGCATGCGGGACTCACCAGAACCCGACCAGCGACCGCAGCATCGCCTTCGCGCCCGCCGCATCCCGGCATTGCTCGCGAAATCCTGGCCTGCCCGTCGCACCCAGCACATCCTCGTCGATATCGCGCAGGATGAGGCGCGCATTGCGCCAGCCGATCCTGGCGAGCGCGGCCGCCAGATCCGCTCGGGCAGGATCGAACGGACCCTGCTTGGCGGCCGGATCGGCGGGCCGATCGATGTCGTTGCTTGCGCCGATCGTGTGGCGCGGGATGGTCACCGTGGTGCCGGCGTCGAAAGGCGGAGAAAGATCGAGGAATCGGGAGATGGAAGCCAGGCAAGCGGCCGGCGCAGAAAAGAGCTGCTCGTAGCAGACGAAATGCACCGGCGCGCCGGTGCGGCGAAGCGCGTCCATCGCGAAGTAGAACTGGTTCCAATAGTCGGCTGGTGAGCGGAACCTGTACTCCATCTGCCCGGGCTGGGTGAAATCCTGCCTGATTTCGAACGGCTGGTTCAGGAAGGGACCGAGGTATTTGGCTGGCCTGAAGATGCTGTCGTTCCGGGAGAAACGAAACCATGACAGAAGCTGGGTAATGGGGTCCTTGCTCATCACGATGATAGGAAGGTCTCCATATTGCAGCGTGCGTCCGTCCATCAAGGCCGGAAAGACCCCATGCTTCCAAAAACCCTGGTCGAAGACGACAGGCATGCCGAGATGGGTTTCGACCAGATGCTTGGCCAGATTCGTGCCGGATCGCGGCGTGCCCATGATGCGGACCCGGGCGGCATTGCCGCCGGGCTCAATCCGCGTTTCCCCGAGGCTAGTCATCGGCCCTCATAGCGCCAGGCTGCCCTGTTCCGCCACCTCGGCGTTGGGGTCACCCGGCGCGGTGGCCCAGGCGAGTTCGACCAGCGTCACCGTGCGCTTTCCCGTGCCGTCGAGCTGGCAGACGATGAGGCCCTGCTCCTCGATATAGGTCAGCAAGCGCCGGGCGCGGCGCATGGAGTGCGAGCCATAGGCGCGCGCGATCGCGCCATCGCTCGGGCACGGCCAGCCCTCCTTCGCCGCGCGCGCGATCATCATGAACACGCCCTGCATGTCCTCCGGCAGCAGCGAGGCGCGCACCGAAACATCGCGCCATGCGTCGTCCTCGGCCATGTCGGACCCCACTCCGGCACGGGCACGCGTCAGCATGCGGCGGAATTCCTGGAGATCGGGTATGACCGAGGCCAGCCCTTCGATGCGGCAGCGCACGACGAATTCCTGGTAGAGGACGCCGATGACGCGAAATCCAGCGTCCGGTTCGGCCAGGATGGCGCGCAGGACGCGGTCCATCCGCGCGCGCCGTTCGGCCAGGTCCTCGGCGCTGGGCGCCGGCCCGGCCGGTTCGGGACGGATGTCGAGCGGCGCTGCTTTCGCCGCCATCAGCTGCTCCAGCAGGTCCGGCGACGCCACCCGGCGCGGCGCGCGCATCGTCTCCGGCGGCGGCGCGGCCAGGATGATGGCGCGGGCGTCCTCGAGCGCTGATTCCGGCATCGCCATCAGCCTGGGGGTGCCGTTGCGCGGGCTGGTGTCGGTCGGGCCGATGCGCAGGCCGAGCGGCCGCCGCGACAGCGCCGGCCCAAGCGCCATGAACTGACCGCGCTCCAGATCGCGAAACGCTTCCGCCTGCCGCCGCTCCATGCCGAGCAGATCGGCGGCGCGCGCCATGTCGATGTCGAGGAAGGTGCGGCCCATGAGGAAGTTGGAGGCTTCCGCCGCGACGTTCTTGGCGAGCTTGGCCAGCCGCTGCGTGGCGATGATGCCGGCCAGCCCCCGCTTGCGGCCACGGCACATCAGATTGGTCATGGCGCCGAGCGATAGCTTGCGTGCTTCGTCGGACACCTCGCCGGCCACCGCCGGCGCGAAAAGCTGCGCCTCGTCCACCACCACCAGCATCGGATACCAATGGTCGCGCGCGACCTCGAACAGCCCGCCGAGGAAGGCGGCAGCCCGCCGCATCTGGTTTTCGGCATCGAGCCCTTCGAGGTTGAGCACGGTGGAGACGCGGTGGATGCGCGCCCGCTCGCCGGCCGCCTGCAGGCCGCGCTCGGTATGCTCCTCGGCATCGATCACCAGATGGCCGTAGCGCTCGCCCAGCGAAACGAAGTCGCCCTCGGGGTCAATGATGGTCTGCTGCACCCAGGGCGCGCTCTGTTCGAGCAGCCGCCGCAGCAGATGCGACTTGCCGGAGCCGGAATTGCCCTGCACCAGAAGGCGGGTCGCCAGCAGCTCCTCGAGATCGAGCTTCGCCGGGGCGCCCGCCGTCGTCTGTCCCATCTCGATCGCAACGGTCATGTCAGACTCATCGGCTCCTTCACGGACGGGCTTATCAACCCGAGCGCGGCCCGTCGAGCCGCGCGGGCCAGGCGATTCGCGTTGCGCACAGATCAGAGAACGTTGCCGTGGCCCGCAATGGACGACCGGAAACAGGCTGGCCGCCTGCCGGTTATCGCCCCAGGCCTGTGGATAGTAACCACCTGTTCACCATGAGACGGCGTTCCGATTGCGGACACCGGGCATCCGCCTAGCCTGACCCTGCATCGCGCCCCAACGTGATGCGCCCCAACGCCCCCAAATGGCGGCCGGCGTTTTCAAGTTTCTCTCCAACGTATACGCCGGTCGCCACTCCTTTTGGTTACAGCTCATGCGGCTCGACCTGTCCCGGGACTGGCGGCAATCGCGGCGCATCCAGCCCCCTGAAGGGATCGCGCCAGGCGTCGATGGCTTCAAGCCGCCGATACCAGCTGTTGACCCGCGGATAATCGCCGAGCGGCAAGCCCGCGACATCGTTGAACGGCAAGAACGTCGCCATGCGGAAGTCCGCATAGGAAACCGACGTCCCGACCAGCCATTGCCGCTCGGCAAGTTCGATCTCGAGGATCGCGGCGGCCTTGCCGAACGCGTCCAGCCCCTCCCCGACCTTTTCCGCGTCGATCGGCCCGATTTGATAGCGCTGCTTGGTGCCACGCTCGAAATGAACCATGTCGCAGGCCCGTGCGAAATTGTCCTTGCCCCAGCTCAGCCAGCGGATCATGTCGGGTTCGTCATCATCGCTCCGCCAGAAGTTCGAGCGCGCATCGCGCGACAGCCGGCAGGCTATGGCGTCGGCCTCCCACAGGCTGCCGCCCGGCCACGCCAGTATGGGCAGGGAAAGATTGGGATTGAGCGGCCGGAATCGCTCCGCTTGGCCCGGCGCGAAAGGCGACGCAAATTCGAAGGTCACTTGCGCCTCGAGGTGACGCGCCACCGCGACCGCCAGGCGCGGATTGGGGTTGCGGCTGAAATACAGTTTTGTTTCCGTCCCAGCCGGCATCGCCTCGACCCTGTCACTCATGTCTGCCTCTCCTTGTCCCCGGCGACCATCGTCGGATCAAGGACGGATGCGACTGGCGCGATCCGACAAATCATACACCCCATGGTAGGGGTGGAACGAGCAGCCCATCGAAACGGGATGGCCGCGCAAAGTTTGGGTTGACCGTCTCCGATGGCGAGGCGACACTTCATCCCGCAGCAAGGCAGGAGAAAGAACGATGGATGAACCCGACCGCTGGCGCCACATGTCCAGCGCGCCGAAAGACGGCAGCCGGATCCTCGTTACGGTCCGCCCATCCGAACAGGGGCCGGCGGAAGTCGACCTTGCCTACTGGTCACGCACCGATCAATTCGGTGAGGAAGGCTGGCGCGCTTCCGATTCCTCGCCTGGCCGCGTCGTCGAATATGCCGAGCCCGAGCTGAAATGCTGGATGCCGATGCCCTCGGCCAATCTCAGCCGGGGCGCCTCGATGCCGGCGCCCTGGGAAGGCGACGACGCGCAACAATTGGACGGCTCCGGAATTTAGCGCCGGGGGGCGAAGCTGCCAATCTCCCCCCTCGTGGGGGAGATGTCCGGCAGGACAGAGGGGGGCGCCGTAGAGCGCCGGCATCAATCGTAGTCGAAACTGCTATGCCTCATACGCCATTGCCTCCGCGAAACCGCGCGAACGCCAAATCGATGCGGAAGGCTATGACGGATGCCGAGCTGAAGCTCTGGAATGAACTTCGTGCACATCGGTTAATGGGGCTGGGATTTCGCAGACAGTTTCCAATTGCCGCTTATATCGTCGACTTCGCATGCCCGCAGAAGAGGCTTGTCGTCGAAGTCGACGGATCGCAGCATGGCGATAAAGGTGTTGCAGTGGATGACACTGTCAGGACGATGTACTTGGAACAGGACGGCTGGACCCTGTTGCGGTTCTGGAATGACGATGTGATTCACGACATCGACAACGTCTGCCAACATATTGTCATCGCGGCAGGTTTGAGCGGTGTCGACTTATAGGCCGGCGGGACAGCGCCCCCCTCTGCCCTGCCGGGCATCTCCCCCACATGGGGGGAGATTGGCAGCTTTGCCGTCGGTTCCTTTAAAACAAAAACGAAGCCGTGGCCGGGTTTGGGCCGCCTCGGCCGTCAGCCGAATCCATGCCTCGGATGGTCTCCAGGTCCTGCGCATCCAACTCGAAATCGAAGACATCGAAATTGGCCGCGATGCGGTCCTGCTGGATCGATTTTGGAATGACGATCAGCCCTTGCTGGAGATGCCAGCGGATCATGGTCTGCGCGGCTGACTTGCCATGCTTCCTGGCAATGCCCGCGATGGTCGGATCGCCGAGCAGCTTGCCGCTGCCCAGCGGGCTCCAGCTTTCCGTATGAATGTCGTGCTTGGCATGGAATTCCCTGAGCGCGCGCTGCTGGAAACGGGGGTGCAGTTCCACCTGGTTGACGCTTGGCACCACGCCCGTCTCGCCGATGATGCGCTCCAGATGATCAGGATTGAAATTCGAGACGCCGATCGACTTGATGCGGCCGGCCTGCTTCAGCTCGACGAGCGTCTTCCAGGCCTCGACATATTTGTCCTGGCTGGGCACCGGCCAGTGGATCAGGAACAGGTCGAGCTGCTCGACGCCGAGCTTCTTCATCGTGCCGTCGAAGGCGCGCAGCGCCGCATCGCGCTGGTGGGCGCCGTTGCGCAGCTTGGAGGTGATGAACAGCTCTTCCGCCGGCACGCCGGCGGCGCGGATCGCCTCGCCGACGCCCTCCTCGTTCTGATAACCCTCGGCGGTATCGATCAGCCGGTAGCCGGCCTCGATCGCCCAACCCACCACTTGCGCGGTGATGTCGTGATCGACCTGCCACACGCCAAGGCCAAGCTGGGGAATGGCGGCGCCGTCGTTCAAGGTGATCTGTTCGGGCATGGTTTCTGGCATGGTTGGGTCCTCGGCAAATTGGCAAAGAGTGTCAGGCGAGCGAACGTGCGGTGCATATCTAGGCCTGGCTCGAACGATCGGCCAGTCGGCTGCGACAAATGGCGAATTCGCCGGGAAGGCTACTCGGTCTCGAACGGGATGAAGCGGCGGTCGACATAGCAATCCAGATATCCGGTATGGACCGGCTCGGCCAAGTGACGGGCCTTGAAATACGCCAAGGCAAGAAGCGGTTGTCCGCCTTCAATCGGTTCCACGCTGATGCATTCGCGCAGATTTCCAGGCTTTCCAATGGACTCCAGTCGGTCGAGTTTCACCAGCCGCTTTGCGTCCACGCTGTAAAGTTCGCCGAGCACCTGATACCCGGTGCCGGGCTCGTTGAACATCATCGGAGCAAAACGCGGGCCGGCGACAAGCATCGGCAGGCGCTGGCGCGTCTTGTACGCGCCGAGAAAGCGCGCACCGGACAGCCCCCGGGCGTGCAGCGGAAATCCCCTTTTCAGCGTACCGAAGACAAACAGGTTTTCGTCCATGTACGGGAACGCTCGTGCCACGTCAAAGTTCATGGAGTGAGGGGCTTATCGCCGTGCGGGGAGCAGCGGCCTGTGGGGGCGGACCGAGTTGGGCCTGCTCTTCCTCGATATGTTCTTCGTGCCCGGGCATTTGCGTGGGAAATCCTATGGCACGCGGCTTCTCGCCCTGGTCGAGGTGGAAGCACGACGCCGTGGCTGCAGCCGGGCCGTGGTGGAGACGAGCAGTTTCCAGGCACCCAGGTTTTATGCCAGACATGATTACGAGGAATTCGGCCGGGTCGAATTCGGCATTGGCGGACACGCCCGCATTTTCCTGCGCAAGCATCTCGAGTGAGCGCTCGGTCCCAAGATGCGGGCCGTGGCGCTCGGCGCGATCCTGGCGGCCATTTGTTTCACCGCAATTCTGCAAGCGAAGCGCCTACACTTGCTGGAATTGCGCTAGCGAGGCCGGCGCACCGCCCGCACCACGCCGGCGTTTCCGCTGCCGCAGAAGAGACGGTCGCCGCCATCGGATTCCAGCCCGGAGATTCCCATGCCGGCCGGCATGTCGAGCTTCTCCAGAACCTTGCCCGTTTGTGGGTCGACGCGGCGCAGATCGCTCTCGTCGCCTTCCCAGGTGGCGTGCCACAATTCGCCGTCGACCCAGGTCACCCCGGTGACGAAACGGTTGGATTCGATGGTGCGCAGGATTTTTCCGGTCTCGGGATCGATCTGGTGGATCTTGCGCTCCCGGTGCTGCCCCACCCAGAGCGTGCCTTCGGCCCAGGTCAGCCCGGAATCGCCGCCATTGCCGGGTGCCGGAATGGTGGAGATGACCTTGCCCGTATCGGGATCGATCTTCTGGATGCGATCATTGGCGAGTTGGAAGAAATGCCGGCCGTCATAGGCGGTACCGGCATGCGCCGCGACGTCGATCGAATGCAACGCCTGTCCGCTCTCCGGATCGAAGGCGTTCAGCCTGTCGCCCGAGGCGAACCAGACATTCTTGCCGTCAAAGCTCACTCCGGCCACCGCCTTGGCGCCAGGAAAGGGTCCGTATTCCCTCAGGATTTCAGCAGCTGCATGTTTCATGTCTCGATCCTCAATCGTTGCTGCTCCCTTCCTAATCGTTCGGCAGCGGCGCGGGGAGTAACAAGGTGGTCGTGAATCCAGCCACCGGCGGCGTCATCCAGCGGCGGGCCCGGCCATGGCCGAAGGACTGTACCTTGCCGGCCCCGGCAAGCGGCTCGAGCGCCCGCTGCACGCTGCGTTGGCCGGTTCCGAGCGCCAGCGCCAGCGCCGAGCTCGACCAGGCCTCGCCGTCGGCCAGCAAGGCCAGCACGGCCGCGTGCCGCTCCTCGATCGGCCGCGCCAGCACCAGCACCGCCCGTGCATGGCGCGGCGCCAGCCTGAAGCCCTGCTTGGTTGCGCTGATGCCGGCCAGCGCGCGAAGCTCGGCGCGCAGCCGGCCGATCTCGACGCGCAGGCGCGCGCGATGGGATTCATCGGCATGCTTGCCGCCGAAGGCCCGCGCCACGAGTTCCCCCCGCGACACGTCGCCTGGCCAGGCTTCGGCGAGCGTCCGCGCCAGGGCGAACAGCACAGGCCGGCTCGCCAGCGAAATCGTGGTCCTGTCAGCGCGCACGGCGTAGCGGAAGGCATCGACGACCAGACCGGGCGATCCCTGCAATGCCTCGACCTCTTCGAGCAGCAGCGGCCGCTCCGTCCCTTGCACGATCAGCCGCGCCGCCGGCGTCTCCAGCGCCTGGCTTGCGCTCTCGACCTCCGCGACGAGGCCTGGAATGCCGGCTATGCGGGCGGCATGGCGCGCCCATTCCAGTGCCGCGCGCGCCGGCCGGGTCCTGAGCCGCCGCATGGCGATGCCAGCGACGGCGAGCTCGTGCGCGGCCCTGGCCGCCGGCGGAAGCGGCGCCGGGTCGAGCCCGGCCAGCACATGCTCGGCCTCGTCGAGGCGGCCAATCAAGAGCAGGCGCCGGACCTTGAGGTGGCCGGCATGCGCCGCGTTCAACCGGTCGCCATGCTTTTCCAGTGCCGTGCGGGCCGCGTCGAGCGCCTTGGCCGGCCAGCCAAGATCACGCGAGACCAGCGCGATCTCGGCCTCGGCGACGACGCAGCGGGCGCGCGCGACGGCCTCTTTCGGGCTGAAGGCGCGCGCCGCGCGCCGCAACAGGAGCTTGGCACGATCGAAGTCGCCGAGCTGCGCCATGGCGATGCCGCGCAACGCCAGGGCCGGCGCATCCTCGCGCAGGGCGACGCGGTCGAGCGCGCCGAGCGCATCGCCCGAAGCCAGCGCCAGCGCCGCCGCGTTGATCAGCGAGTCCATTCAAATCCCGTCACACTTGTAACTCCCACCCCGGCGCGCCGCCGCCCTACCTTAGGTCAGTACCGTCAACCAGCAAGTCGTGCCGGCCATGACGGCATGCAAGGGAGAACCAGAAAATGCCTGCCCCCACCGAACTCGACCTCGCCGCGGCGAATGATACGGCCAAGCACGCCGGACGCCACCCCTGTTGCGCCGGCCCGGATCTCTTTGATCCCCCCGCGCCCGCAACGCCCCGCCTTCCCCAGGCAACGACACACCGCAACGACGCCACTGGCAAAGGAGAAGACCAATGACCATGACCATGAACACCCCGCCGATCGTTTCACGGCAGGACTGGGAAGCCGCTCACAAAGAGATGCTGGTGAAGGAGAAGGCGACGATGCGCGCCAGGGATGCGCTGTCGGCCGAACGCCGGCGCATGCCATGGACGGAAGTGGACAAGGCCTATGTGTTCGATGGCCCCGACGGCAAGGTCAGCCTGCTCGACCTGTTCGAGGGCCGCCGCCAGCTGATCGTCTACCGCGCCTTCTTCGAGCCCGGCGTCTATGGCTGGCCAGATCACGCCTGCCGCGGCTGCTCGCTCGGCGCCGACCAGGTCGGTCACCTCGCCCATCTCAACACCCGCGACACCACGCTCGCCTACGCCTCGCGCGCGCCGCAGGCCGACATTGCGCGGCTGAAGCAGCGGATGGGCTGGGAGATGCCCTGGTACACCATCACCGACAGCTTCGACAAAGACTTCGGCGTCGACGAATGGCACGGCCACAACGTGTTCATCCGTGACGGGAACCGCATCTTCCGCACCTATTTCACCAACAACCGCGGCGACGAGGCTTTGGGCACGGTCTGGAGTTATCTCGACATCACGCCGCTCGGCCGCCAGGAGATCTGGGAGGACTCGCCCGAGGGCTATCCGCAGACGCCGCTCTACAGCTGGTGGAACTGGCACGACAATTACGATGCCGGGGCCGACAAGAAATGGGCTGAAGTATCCGCCGCCGGCGAGGCCGCCTTCCGCGACAAGGGCGAGAAGTAGCTGGCGCAAGCCTGTCTGGGTTCCTCGCCCCGTCTCCGGCGCGGGCGGGGAACCGGCCTCGCAACCATCAAGGGAAGAAGATCATGAGCGATATCCATTCCGGCATCGGCGGCGCGTCCCCCGAAAACATCGCCACCCCAGGCATCGCCGACTGGCTGTGCCTCGCGGCCGCCCCGACTTTCGCCCTGATGGCTCTGCTTTCCCACGGTCTCGGCGGCGATGCGGCCATGCAATGCATGGGCGCGCCTTCGCCAATCACGGGAATGCCTGCCATGTACCTGCTGATGAGCGCCTTCCATCTGGCGCCGTGGCTGCGGGTGATTTCGGGCCGCGCGATAAAGGCGAGCCGGACCTGAGGGAACGCGGCCGGCATGCCTACCGTGCCGGTCTTACATCGCGATGTCGTTCACCGGCAGCAACGGCTTCGGCAGGGCGCTCTCGCCAAGCCCGGCGCGCATCTCGATCTCGATGTCGCGCCAGATCCGCGAGAACGGCATGTCTCGCCGACCTGATCGCCGGAGATGGGCGCGGAACATCTCCCGCGCCCATCTCGCTTAGCCCTAGCTCAATTGCACTTCGGCTTGGCGCTGTTGCAAGCGTCGACCAGCTCGGCCGGCGGATCCTTGTGGAACACTGTCTTGAACGATTCCATCACGTTGGACTGCACCACCGGCAAGGACTGGACACCGACCCAGGCGGGCGTCGGTTGACCGATAAGCGCCTTCATCATGGCAAGAGCCTCTGCGACGCCCTGGTCATAGGGACGCTGCGAGCCGGTTGCCTTGAGCGGGCCGCCCTTGGCGATTTCGATTGCCGATTGCAGGCCGAGATCGACGGTGGTGATCGGAATGTCGATGCCTTGCGCGCGCATCGACGACAGCGTGTCGAGCGCCGGCTGGTCCCATACCGCGTACAGGCCCTTCACATCCGGATTGCCGGTCAGGAAATCGCCTGCGATCTGCGAGACCTTCGACGGATCGGTGAAATCGACCTGCTTCATGATGATGTCGGGGCGGTTCTTCTTCATCCACTCCGAGACGCCCTTGGTGCGCTCATTGGTGCTGAAATAGTCGACGCCGAAATTCACCAGGCCGATCGTGCCGCCCTTAGGCATGCAGGAGGCGAGGATCGTTGCGGCGATCTGGCCATTGCCCTGGCTGTCGGCCGAAACCATCGTGGCAAAATCCTTGGGAGACGAGAGGCCGACCGGAATGCTGTCCATGAACACCAGCTTGATGCCGGCCTCGCCCACCTTCTTGTAGGTCGGCGCCGTCGCGGTGAAATCGACGGGGATGGAAATGATGCCGTCCGGATGCTGCTGGATGGTGTTCTCGATATCGGCGATCTGCTTGTCGACCTGGTATTCGGCCGAGGCCACGCCGGTGACGGTGACGCCATATTTGGCCAGCGTTTCGCTGATGCCTTGCACCTGGAGCTGCGACCAGTCGAGGTTCACAGTCTGCATCGAAATGCCGACCTTGAACTTGCCGGCCTTGACCCTGGCGGCCTCGTCGTCGGTCAGTTTCAGCTCGTCTGGCGAGGCCGCCTTTTCGCCATGCGGACCTTGGCCGACAATGCCCTTGGGGCCGAGCGTGGCCATGTCGACGCCGGTAACGCAGGTGTCGGGCGTCTGCGCCAGGCCGATGGACGTCGACAGGGCGAACGCGCTGACGGCGAGGCTCAATGTGCCCAATAGGATTCTTGCCGAATGCTTCATGACTTCCTCCGTTGATTGTTGATGTCTGGTTTGCCGTTTGGAGCCGGCGATTTTCTGCTGTGATCCGCGGATGCGCGCCTTACCTCCTCGTGAAGGCGACCGCGGCGACGATGATTGCTCCCTTGATGACGAGTTGCAGCGACGAGCTGACGCCAAGCAGCACCAGCCCGTTGTTGAGCGTGCCGATGATGAGACTGCCAAGCAGCGTGCCGAGCACGAAGCCGCGACCGCCGAACAGGCTGCAGCCACCGAGGATCACCGAGGCGATGACATCGAGTTCCATGCCTTGCACCACGTCGGGCCGCGCCGCATGCGAACGCGCTGACAGGATAAGCGATGCGAGGCCCGCCAGCGTCCCGGTCAGGACGAAGGCCAGCGTGGTGACCCGCTTGATATCGACGCCGGAATAAAGTGCAGCCGTCGGATTGCCGCCGGCCGCATAGACCCGCCGCCCGTAAACGCTGTAGTGCAGCAGCAAAATGCCGGCGACGGTGACGCCAAGCGTCCACAGTATGGGCGCCGGGATGCCGAGCACCGAGCCCTCGCCGAAGATATTGAAGTAATACTCGTTGGTGACGATGACCGGCTTGGTGTTGGTGACCATCAGCGCCAGGCCGCGCGCACCGCTGAGCGTGCCCAGCGTCACCAGGAAGGACGGGATTTCCAGCCGGGTGGTGAGCACGCCGTTGATCAGCCCGATCAGCGCTCCGGTGCCCAGTCCGGCAACTGCGCCGACCACCCAGTTGTTGGCGACGAACGCCATGGCCAGCGACGCGCTCATGCCTGAAAGCGCCAGCGTCGAGGCGACCGACAGGTCGATCTGCCTGGAGATGATGACGAACGTCATGCCGACGGCAATGATCGAGACCAGCGTGGTCTGGCGGCCGATGTTGAGGAAATTGTCGATCGACAGGAACCAGGGCGACGCCAGGCTGAAGACGATCAGCATGATGGCGAAGGCGATATAGAGCATGTAGGGGCGCTCGCCCTGCAGCAGGTTCAACAGCGCCAGGCGGCCGCCGGGCTGATTGACGGCCATTGCCGCCGCCGTTGATGCCTTTGCCCGACCTTCGGTGTCCGTCATGCCGCGTGCTCTTCCGATGGCTGTGAAATCTGAATGAGATGATGAAGGTCTTCGGCGCTGCCGAACGCTTGCCTGGACACTGTCTTGATGATGCGGCCGTCGACGACGATCGAGATGCGGTCGCACAGCTGCAGCAGTTCCGACAGGTCAGACGACACCAGAAGCACCCCGCTTCCAGCCGCCGCCGCGCTGCGGATGACGCCGTAAATCTCCTCGCGCGCGCCGACATCGACACCGACGGTCGGCTCGTCGAGGAGGAGCACGCGCGGCCTTGGCTCATTCCATTTGCCGAAGACCACCTTTTGCTGGTTGCCGCCGGACAGGTTCTTCACGGTGGTCGCGGCGCTCGGCGCCTTGACGGCGAGCCGCCGCATGGCGGTATCGGCCCGCTCGCTCGAGGCACCACGCCGCAGCCAGCCGAAGCGGGAAAACTCTCGCAGCCTTGGCAGCACCAGATTGCGCTCGATCGAATGCTCGAGCACCAGCCCCTGCACGTGCCGGTCCTCCGGCACCAGGGCAATCCCCTGGCGGATCGCAGCCGCGGGACCGATGCCTTTCAGCGAGACGCCATCCAGGCTTGCCGCGCCAGACTGCACGGGCCTGAGGCCAAAGATGGTCTGCAGGATTTCCGTGCGGCCGCTGCCGATCAGCCCGGCAAGGCCGTGGATCTCGCCACCGCGCAGCTGGAGGTTCACCCGATCAAGCCGGTCGTTGCCGACATCGACCAGTTCGAGCACCGGCTTTCCGGTCGCGGCGGACGACGGCGCCCCCTGCCCGGCCTGGGCTTCATTCTTCAGGACGGCATGATCCGGCCCGACGATCGCGGCCACCAGCTGCCGCATGCTGGTTTCCTGCGTGACGAACGTCCCGGCGTTCTGCCCGTCGCGAAACACCGTCACCCGATTCGAGATCCGGAACACTTCGTTGAGGCGATGCGTGACATAGATCACGCCCACGCCTCGCGCGGCGACCGCCCGGATCGCCTCGAACAGGATCTTCTCCTCGTCGTCGGTCAGCGCCGAGGTCGGCTCGTCGAGGATGAGCAGGCGAACATCGCCCATCAGCGCCTTGGCGATCTCGGTCATCTGGCGGTAGGCGAAGGGCAGCGAACCGACCATGGCGCGGGCATCGAGCGGAATGTTCTGCGATTTGAGAAACGCCTCGGCTTGCGCCACCATCTGGCGTTTTTTCAGGAAACCAAGCCGCGTCTTCGGCTCGCGCCCCAGCATGAGATTGTCGGCAACCGACAGCGACTCGACCAGGCTCAGATCCTGGTAGACGACCGCCACGCCGGCATCGCGCGACTGTGCGGGCGAGGCGAACGAGACAGGCTTGCCGTCGATCTCGATCGAGCCGCCATCATGCACATGCACGCCGCTCAGGATCTTGATCAGCGTCGATTTGCCGGCGCCGTTTTCACCGAGCAGGGCATGCACTTCACCGGAACGGATTTCGAGACTGACGCCGCGCAGCGCATTGACGCCGCCAAACCGCTTCCTGACGCCCTCGACGCGCAGCAAGGGTGTCCCGGACATCGGCGCAATCGAACCCTGTTCGATCGCAATCGAACCCTGTTCGATCATGATGCCCGCTCTTCCTCCCTTTAACGCGTCCCCTACCCAGATCGTCCGCGAGTCTCTTTTGAGACTTCTCTTACTTTTTTTGTGACTTTTTCATCAGGCTGGCGAAATGTCAAACGGAGTCGGACCGACGGCTATCAGCGCTGCACAGGGAATGTGGCCGAAGCCTCCCCAACTTCGTCATTCCTGGGCGAAGCAGGAGCGTAGCGACGCAGCGCAGACCCGAAGATGACGAAGTGCAGGCGTTTGCGCCAATCGCCAAGGTCCATAGTCCGGCGACGCAACCGACCCGCGAAAACCTCTGCACGGTGCAATCAGAATGAATCCGGCCCGGCTACCCCCTGTTCGGTGATCACCGCATCGAAACCATCCATGCCGGAGAAGAAGGCACGCTTGAGCTTGCCGATCTTGCTGGAGTCGATGACCAGATAATTCTCGCGCGCCAGGCCCATCACCTTCTGCTTCACCACCGCCTCGTGGAAATGCTCGCAAGTGGCGCCGCGCTTGGCATCGACGCCGGCGGCCGAGAGGAAGGCGGTGTTGATGCCGACGCTCTTCAGGATGTCGAAATCATGCGTGCCCGAGAAAGACGCCGAGGCCGGATGGTAGACGCCGCCCAGCATGATGATCGTCACATTGGCCTTGCGGGTCAGGCGCTCCGCGACATTCATGGCGTAACATATTGCCGTTATTCGATAATCGTCGGGAATGAGGTCGATCAGATGGATCAGCGTCGTGCCGCAGTCGACGAAGATCGTCTCGTCGGGCCGTATCTTGCGCACCGCGTGCAGGCAGGCTTCGCGCTTCGCCGCCGCATGGCTGTCGGCCGCGGTCGCCAGTTCGTAAGGGATATCGGCATCGATCTCGGCCGCCGCCAATATGTGTCCGCCGAGATAGGCGATCTGGCCCTGGTTGGTGGCGATGTCGCGCCGCACCGTCATTTCGGAGACGCCGAGCAGCGTGGCCGCTTCGCTGAGATGGATAACCCGCCGTTCCGATAGCAGATGGATCAGCCGTGCCGTCCTTTGTGCCTTGCGAGCAGTCATGCATTGACCCTGTCGGTCGCCTGAAATGTGACGATTTTAACAACCGCTTCCGTTCAGATGCAAGCGACGCGTGCGGGCGGGCCTGCCGTGGGCCACGAACATGCCTGTTACAAGGATGTTGCCTGCCTGAAACCAATTGTGCCGACCATCAGGCGTTGGTGGATTTTCCCGCACCGAACCGCAGCCCGTCCATCAACAGCTTGACCAGCCGGCGCGAGCGGTCGCGCCACTCGGGCGTGTCGGGTGCCGAGTAGATGCCGCCGAGCGCGTGCAGCACGTCGGAAGCATCGACGTCGCCGCGGATCGTGCCGTCGGCCACCGCCGCCTCGACCAGTTGCCGCAGCGCCTGCGAAACCCTGCCCGACGTGTCGGAGAACAGCGTGGAATTGGTGGTGAACAGGATGCGCAGGCTGGTCGAGAGTCCCCGCTTGGTGGCGATGTAGTCGACGAAGCGGCGCATCCATTCTTCCAGCGCGACATCGGAGGCATGTTTTCCCGCAAGCTCGCTCGCCGCCGCGCACAGCGCCTCCACCTCGCGGCGGTAAACCACTTCGACCAGATGCTCGCGCGTTGGGAAATGCCGGTAGAGCGTGCCGATGCCGACGCCGGCCTGGCGCGCGATCTTCTCGAGCGAAGCGTCGATGCCGCGCTCGGCGAAGATTGAAGCCGCCACCTCGACCAATCGGTCGCGGTTGCGCCGCGCATCGGCGCGCAGCGGTTTTTGCGCCGTCTCGGGCTTTGGTTCGACAGATGCGGGCGGCTCAAAAGCCAATTTTTTTCTCCACCTGGGATATGGGGGCTTGAACCATGCCTGGCCAGCCCCCACGTAAATAAACGGAGGCACCTCCGCTTTTAGTGGAGAAGCCTTATCATATAATCAGGGGAACCGGTATGTCACGTCTCTCGAAGCCGCAAGCCGCCACTTTCCCAACCGGGTGGAGATTGGCTGTCGCCTGACCTTGCCCTTCCCCGCCTCTACCCCAATTCATTCCCCTCAGCGTCAAGCAACTGGAGCCAGACGCCCATGACCAGCCTTCCCATCTCGCTCACCGTCAATGGACACCGACACGAACTTGAGGTCGACCCCCGCGTCACCTTGCTCGACCTGCTGCGCGAGCGGCTTGACCTCACCGGCACCAAGAAGGGCTGCGACCGCGGCCAGTGCGGCGCCTGCACGGTGCTGGTCGACGGCAAACGTATAAACTCCTGCCTGGCGCTGGCGCTCAGCCATGACGGCGCCGAGGTGCTGACCATCGAAGGTGTCGCTCACGGCGAAGAACTGCATCCGGTGCAGGCCGCCTTCATCAGCCATGACGGTTTCCAGTGCGGTTTCTGCACGCCCGGCCAGATCATGAGCACGCTCGGCCTGATCGCCGAGGGCCAGGCCGGCAACGATCCCGAACGCATCCGCGAGGGGCTGAGCGGCAACATATGCCGCTGCGCGGCCTATGGCGGCATCGTCGAGGCGGTCCTGGAAGCCCAGGAGCAACTTGCCAAGGCCAACCGGAGGACAGCGGCATGAGAGACTTCGATTATATCAGGCCCACCTCTATCCCCAATGCCATCGCGGCGGCGGCCGAGCCGGGTTCGGCCTACCTGGCCGGCGGCACCAATTTGCTTGACTTGATGAAGGGCGGTGTCACCAGCCCCGAGCGCATCGTTGACATCTCGCGGCTGCCGGAACTCAACCGCACCGAAAGGCTGGACGATGGCGGCCTGCGCATCGGCGCGCTGGTCCGCAATGCCGACCTTGCCCACGACCCGGCGTTCGCCAAGGATTATCCGGCGGTGGCGGAAGCGCTGCTGTCAGGCGCCTCCGCGCAGCTTCGCAACGCCGCCACTGTCGGCGGCAATCTCCTGCAACGCACGCGCTGCAGCTATTTCTACGACACCGCCAGCGCCTGCAACAAGCGTGTGCCAGGCGCGGGCTGCGCGGCACTTGGTGGCGAAAATCGCCTGCACGCCGTGCTTGGCTGGAGCGATGCCTGCATCGCCACCCATCCATCGGACTTCTGCGTGCCGCTGGTGGCGCTTGACGCCGTTGTCGAGATCGAAGGCACAAGGGGCCGGCGTCATGTCACGCTGGAGGAATTCCACCGACTTCCCGGCGCAGCGCCGCAGCGGGAGAATGCGCTGGAGCCCGGCGACCTGATCGTCGCCGTGCGCCTGCCGGCGGAGGCTGCCTCCTTCGCCGCCAATGCCCGCTACCTGAAAGTCCGTGAGCGCACCTCCTATGCTTTCGCCGTTGTCTCGGCCGCGGCGGCACTCGTCGTCGACGACGGCAAGATCCGCGCCGCAAGGCTGGCGCTCGGCGGCGTCGCGGCCAAGCCGTGGCGCGCGCGCGCGGCGGAAGCCGTGCTGCTTGGCGCCGACGCCAATGAAGCGACCTTTGCCAGCGCGGCCAATGCCGCATTGGCCGATGCCAGCCCTTCCGGCGACAATGCCTTCAAGATCGAGCTTGCCCGCCGCATCGTGGTCAGGGCGCTGATGTCAGCGCAGGCGGGAACGCCCGAGCGGCTGCCGGCCCTGCCTGCCTCCCCCTTTTCCTCTATTCCCGGAGCGCGCCATGACGCTTGAACTCAGCTTCAACCAGCAACCCGGCCATCTCAGGCAAGGCTCCAGCATTGGCCAGCCGCTGACCCGCCGCGATGGCTTTCTCAAGGTCACCGGTGCCGCGCGCTACGCGGCCGACAACCATCCGCCGGGCACGCTCTACGCCGTGCTCGCTGTCGCGAGCATCGCGCGCGGCCGCGTTGCCTCGCTGGATGTCGAGGCGGCCAAGGCGCATTCGGGCGTGGTCGAGGTGATGACACCCAGGAACCGGCCGGCGCTCGCCACCGACCCGGATGCCAAGGACCATCCGTTCATGTTCCGGCTCGACCTGCTGCAGAACGACCAGGTCCGCTACCCCAACCAGAGCATCGCCGTGGTGATCGCAGAAACGCTGGAGGCGGCGACCGAAGGGGCGGCACTGCTGTCACCGCGCTATGAAGCATTGCCGGCGCGCGTCGGTCTCGACGGCGCCAAAAGCTTCGTGCCGCGTGGTGTCGGCGTCGGCAACCCGGCGGTGCAGGAGAAGGGCGATGTCGAGGCCGGCCTCAAATCGGCGAAGACGCGGATCGAGGCCTCCTACGAGACGCCGGCCCAGTACCACAACGCCATGGAGCCGCATGCAATCGTCGCCGCCTGGGATGGCGACAGGCTGTCGATCGACACGCCGAGCCAGGGCCTTGCCATGGCGCAGGGCCGCATCGCCGGCCTGTTTGGCATCCCGCCGCAAAACGTCCATATCCGCAGCCCTTTCCTGGGCGGCGGCTTCGGCTCCAAGGGCATGATTTCGGGGCCGCAAGTGCTGGGCATTCTGGCGGCCAGGCTTGTCGGCCGCCCGGTCAAACTGGTGCTCCGGCGCGAGCAGATGTTCGGCCCGGTCGGCCATCGCGCCCCGACCCGCCAGACATTGCGCATGGGCATGGATGGCGAAGGGCGGCTGACGGCGATCGACCACCGCGCCAAGACCGCGTCAAGCACGTTCGACGATTTCTTCGAACCGGCGGCGGACGCTTCGCACACGCTCTATGCCAGCCCGGCCATCGCCACATCGCACGAGGCCGTGCGGCTCGACACCGGGACGCCGCTGTTCATGCGGGCGCCCGGCGAAGCCACCGGCTCGATCGCGCTTGAGAGCGCCATCGATGAGGCGGCGCATGCCTGCGGCATGGACCCGCTGGAATTCCGCCTGAAGAACTATGCCGAAGTCGAGCCGATGACCGGCAAGCCGTTTTCCTCCAAGGCGTTGCGCGAGTGCTATAGCGAAGCCGCGAAGGCATTCGGCTGGGCGAGCCGCCCGCTTCAGCCGCGACTGATGCGCGACGCCGACGGTTTCCTCACCGGCTGGGGCTTGGGCACGGCGACGTTCCCCGCACTCATGTTCCAGGCCGAGGCACGCGCGGTGCTGCGGGCCGACGGCAGCGGCTTGATGGAGACCGGCGCCCAGGACATGGGGCAAGGCGCCTGGACCGCTTTCGCCCAGATCGCCGCCGACGGGCTGGGGCTCGACATCGACCAGGTCGATTTCAGGGCCGGCAGCTCCGACCTGCCCAATGCAGGCATTGCTGGCGGCTCCGGCCACACGGCGACGGCCGGCATGGCGATCCACAATGCGGGTGCCGCCGTCATCGCCAGGCTCGCCGATCTCGCCACCGGCAACGAGGCCTCGCCCTTGTTCGGCGCCGGCAATGAGGGCGTTGTGGCGCGCGGCGGCCGGCTGTATCGCCGCGACGACGAGAACCGGAGCGAAAGCTATGGGGAGATCCTGACCCGCGCCGGCCTCATGGAGATCGAAGGCCACGGCACGGGCGCCCCGGATCCGGCGTTCCAGGAAGCCTATGCCAAGCACGCACATGGCGCGGTATTCGCCGAAGTGAAGGTCGATCCCGATTTCGGGCAGATCCGCGTCACAAGGCTGGTCGGCGCGTTCGCCGCCGGGCGGGTCATCAATCCCAGGCTGGTGCGCAGCCAGTATTATGGCGGCATGATCTGGGGCGTCTCCTTCGCGCTGCACGAGGAAGCCATCACCGACCGGCGCTCTGGCCGCATCCAGAATGCCAACCTCGCCGAATACCATGTCCCGGTGAATGCCGACGTGCCGTCGGTCGAGGCGATCCTGGTCCATGAGGACGACCCTTACGTCAACGCGCTCGGCATCAAGGGCGTCGGCGAAATCGGCGTCACCGGCACGGCCGGCGCGGTTGCCAATGCCGTCTGGCATGCGACCGGCGTGAGGCCTCGCCGCTTTCCGATCCGCATCGAGGACCTGCTGGGGTGAGGAGTGGTCCGCGTGGCGGACGGGAAGCCAATTGCCCGGCTTCCCGGACGACGACCGCCTGAAGCGACAGCAAAGGCCGGGCAGTTTTAACCAGCCGGCAGCCCGGCCGCGCAACGTGATCAACCGACTTCGCGTCAAGCAACTGGAGCCAGACGCCCATGACGAAAATGACCAAAATTCCCGTTCATCTCGATATCAACGGCCAGCATCACGAGTTGCAACTCGAACCGCGTGTCACGCTGCTCGATGCCTTGCGTGACAGGCTTGGCCTGACCGGCACCAAGAAGAGCTGCGATCACGGCCAGTGCGGCGCCTGCACCGTCCATGTCGACGGCGAGCGCGTGCTGGCCTGCCTGACGCTGGCAGCGCAAGCCGAGGGCCGCACGATCACAACCATAGAGGGGCTTGCACGGGAGGGCGAACTGCATCCCGTGCAAGCTGCCTTCCTCGAACAGGACGCCTTCCAGTGCGGCTATTGCACGCCGGGCCAGATTATGTCGGCGGTTGCCTGCATCCGCGAGGGCCATGCCGGCTCGGATGATGAGATCCGCGAATACATGGCCGGCAATCTCTGCCGTTGCGGCGCCTACCCCCACATCGTCGCCGCCGTGCGCCAGGCGGCGCTGGAGGTCGCGTCATGAGGGATTTTTCCTATCTTCGCGCCACCTCGGCCGACGCCGCCCGCCAGGCGGCAGCACTCCCCGGCGCCATTCTGCTCGCCGGCGGCACGACGCTGATCGACCTTGCCAAATGCGGCGTCGCCGAGCCCGACACGCTGGTCGACATAACGCATCTCGAGGGGCTCGACTGGATCGAGATCGACGAGCGCGGCGCCATCATCGGGGCACTGGCCAGGATGGGCCATGTCGCCGACCACGCTGACATCAAGAGCCGCTTCCCCGCCATATCCGAGGCGCTGTGGCAGGCGGCATCGGCGCAGATCCGCAACATGGCGACCATCGGCGGCAACCTGATGCAGCGCACGCGCTGCCCCTATTTCCGCGATCCCTCGAACTTCGCCGCCTGCAACAAGCGCGAACCCGGAAGCGGTTGTTCGGCGATCGGCGGCGTCACCAGGGGCCACGCGGTGCTCGGCACCAGCGAGGCCTGCATTGCCCTATATCCCGGCGACCTCGCCGCAGCACTTGTCGCTTTCGATGCGGTCGTCCATCTCGGCGATCGGCGCATCCCGGTCAACGACTTTTTCCTGCTGCCGGGCGCAACGCCCGACAAGGAACACGCGATCGAGCCGGGCGAGATGATCACCGCCATCGAAATCCCCGCCTCCGCGGCCGCGCGGCGCTCGACCTATCTGAAGGTTCGCGACCGGCAGTCCTATGAATTCGCCGCGGCCAGTGCCGCCGTCGGGCTAGAACTGGAATCCGACGGGCGCACCATCCGCGATCTGCGCGTGGCGCTCGGTGGCGTTGCCACCAAGCCCTGGCGAGCAAGGGCCGTGGAAGAAGCCTTGAAGGGCAAGGCATTGGAGCCGGAAACTGTCCGCTCGGCCAGCCTGCTCGCCGTCGAAGGCGCCGTCGATCATGGCGCCAACCACTACAAGATCGAGCTCGCGCCGCGCGTCGTCGCACGCGCCATCCTCAAATTGGGAGAAGCGGCATGACCGTTCACAACATCAGAGTTGGTGAAACAAAACGGGGCGACGCCGCCGACGGCGCACTGGTGGAGGCCGTCGGCGGCCGGCTGTCGCGCGTCGACGGCCCGGCCAAGATCACGGGTGCGGCCAGATACGCGGTCGAGCAGCAGCTCGAAGGGCTCGCTTATGCCGTGCTGGTCGAAAGCACCATCGCATCCGGCAAGGTGCTGGCCATCGACAGCAAGGCGGCCGAGGCGGCACCGGGCGTGCTCGAGGTGCTGACGCCAGACACCATCATCAGCCTGAAAACCGCGGCGGACTGGTTCGGCACGCCGCCGCCCGACAAGCCCTATTGCCCCCTGGCGCGCGACATCACCTTCTCGGGCCAGCATGTCGCCGCCGTCGTCGCCGAGACCTTCGAGCAGGCCGTGGCCGCCGCGGCGATGGTCAAGGTCAGCTATGACGAGACGCCTGCCATCGTCGACCTCAGCGACGGCAAGGCCGGCGACGGCATCCCGGTCGATGCCATGACCAAGGAATGGGGCGACGCGGCCGCCGCCTTCGCCTCCGCCCCCGTGCGTATCTGCGCCGCCTACAACACGCCGCGCGAATACCAGGCGCCGATGGAGCCGCATGGCCTGATCGCGCGCTGGGAGGGCGACCACCTCACGGTGTGGGAACCGAGCCAGTGGTTGGACGGCATGGCCCGCACCTATGCCGAATGGTTCGGCGTACCCTTCGAGAATGTGCGGCTGGTCTCGCCCTATGTCGGTGGCGGCTTCGGTTCCAAGGCGCTGGCGCTCGGCCATGGCGCGATTGCCGCGAGTGCCGCCAAAATGCTCGGCCGGCCGGTGCGGCTGGTGATGACGCGGGCGCAGACCTTCACCGGCTATGGCGGCCGCGCCGCGACCCGCCAGACAGTGACGATCGGCGCCGACCATGACGGAAAAATCCAGTCGATCGTGCATCGCGGCGTCAACGAAACCTCGATCGAGGGCATGTGGGTCGAGCCGCTGGGCTCGGTCACCTCGATCATGTACGCGACGCCGAATTTCTCATCGAAACAGAATGTCGTGCGGGTGAATTCGGTGGTGCCGGGCGCCATGCGCGCGCCGGGCGAAAACCCCTCGGCCTTCGGCATCGAGAGCGCCATCGACGAGCTCGCCTACGAGGTCGGCATCGATCCGCTGGAAATCCGGCTGAGGAACTACGCCGAGCAGGATCCGCATGCGAAAAAAGCTTGGTCGACCAGGCAGTTGCGCGAGGCTTTCGCGGCGGGCGCCGAACGCTTCGGCTGGGCCAGGCGCTCGCCTGAGCCACGCTCGATGCGCGACGGCAACCATCTGATCGGCTGGGGCGTGGCCGCCGGCACCTATCCGGTGCGGCGCGCCCATGGCGAGGCGCTGGTTCGCATCCTGGCCGACGGCTCGGTCGAGGTCGAAAGCTCCTCCATCGACATGGGCCAGGGCACCTACACCATCCTGGCGCAGACCGCCGCCGAGACGGTCGGCGTGAGCGCCGACGACGTCGTGGTGAAACTGGGGGATTCCCGGTTCCCCCGCGCCGGTGTCTCCGGCGGCTCGCGGCTGGCCGGCGTGATGACCGGCGCGGTCTACAAGGCGGCGACCTCGGCGCTCGACCAACTGATCGGTCTGGCAATCAGCGATCCCCGCTCGCCCTTCCATGCGCTGCAGGCCAACACGCTGGTCGTCGCCAAGGGCCGCATCACCGCGCCACGCGGCGATGGCCCCGATGTCTCGATCGCCGAGCTGCTGAAAAGCGTCGGCCGCGAGCATGTCGAGGCGACGGGCGACACCATGCCGGCCAATTCGAGCGCCGAGGACCGTTACAAGAACTACACCACCATCGCCATGGCGCTGCCGCACACCGAGGGCGACTATTCCCGTCACTCCTGGTGCGCGCATTTCGTCGAAGTGCGCGTCGACCAGGATTTCGGCACGGTGCGCGTGTCGCGCGTGGTGTCGGCGCTGGATTCGGGCCGGCTCTACAATCCAAAGCTGGCCGAAAGCCAATGGAAGGGCGGCATCATCATGGGCATCGGCCAGGCGCTGCTCGAAGAAGGCATCGTCGATCGCCGCCACGGCCGCATCGTCAACAACAACCTCGCCGATTATCTCGTGCCGACCAATGCCGACATCCCCGACATCGAGACGATCTCGGTCGGCATCCCCGACCCCCACTCCTCGGTGCTCGGCGGCAAGGGCGTCGGCGAACTGGCGATCGTCGGCATCGCGCCGGCCATCGCCAATGCGGTCTTCCACGCGACGGGCAAGCGGATCAGGGATCTGCCGATCACGCTGGAGAAGCTGATTTAGACAGAGGCGTGGTGCGAGGCGCCCCCCTCTGCCCTGCCGGGCATCTCCCCCTCAAGGGGGGAGATTGGCAGCTTTGGCGCTCCGCCAGCTCGACAGCCTTGATCATTGGCGAAGACGATGAAGCGAATGATCTCCCCTCCTTGAGGGGGAGATGGCCGGCAGGCCAGAGGGGGGCGGCCAAGCGCAAACCTCACCATTCCAATGCGAAAACCAGCTTGCCGAAATGCAGGCCGCCGGCGGCCATGTGGGCGTAGGCTTCGGTCGCCTCACCAGGTGAAAACACCTTGTCGACGACCGGCCCGATCCCCGCCGCGCCGATGGCCCGGGCGGCGTCGATGAGATCGGACACAGATCCGGTGTTGTTGCCGACCACCTTCAGCGCCTTGATGATGATCGGCAGCAGGTTGATCGTGGCCTCGGCGCCGGTGACGAAGCCTATGGTGAACAGCGTGCCGCCGGGCGCGGTGGCGTTGACGGCGCGGGCGAAGGTGGCGCTGCCGCCGGTCTCGACCACGAGGTCGGCGCCGAGGCCGTCGGTCAGCTCCAGCACCTTGCCGTCCCAGTCTGATGTCGCGCGGTAGTTGATGAGATGATCGGCGCCCAGGGTCTTCGCCCGTTCCAGCTTTTCGTCCGACGACGAGGTGATGATGACGGTGGCGCCGGCGGCTTTCGCGAGTTGCAGGGTAAAAATCGAGACGCCGCCAGTGCCAAGCAGGACGACGACCGAGCCCGGACCGACATTGGCGGCGCGGATGGCGTTCCAGGCGGTGGTGCCGGCGATCGGCAGCGTCGAGGCCGCCTCGAAGGAGAGGTGCGCCGGCACCGGCACCAGCGAATTGGCCGGCAACACGACATATTCGGCCAATGATCCCGGCAGCGAGACGCCGCGCATCTGCGTCATCTCGTAAGGCCGCGGCGGGCCGCCGATCCAGCGCGGCTTGGCATGGGCGACGACGCGATCGCCGATGGCGAACCTCGTCACGCCCTCGCCCAGCGCGACGATCTCGCCGGCGCCGTCGGCGACGGGAATGAGCGGGAAACTCGGTCCGGGATAATTGCCGCTCGCCACCGCCACATCGACGAAATTGAGGCTCGCCGCACGCTGGCGGATCAGCACCTCGCCGCGCTGCGGTTCGGGGTCCGCGACAGTGGCGGCGCGGAAGGCGCCCAGCTTGGGCTGGCTGAGTTCGATGGCTTTCATGGTTTCACTCCGGTGGACGATTGATGGATTGAGTGAACCTATTTGCTGCGCTATCTCTGGATAATCCTTGTTTTCTGCAATTGAGAACTGTGAATGATGCAGCAATCTGACGAGCCCGCGACCCTTGCCGAAATGGCTGCCTTCGCCGCCATCGCCGAGGCGCGGTCCTTCACCAGGGCGGCGGCCCGTGTCGGGCGTGACGCGACCATCCTGTCGCGGCGCCTGCAATCGCTGGAGGCGCGGCTGGGGGTAAGGTTGCTCTCGCGCACGACGCGCAGCGTGTCGCTGACCGAAGCGGGGGCCGAGTTCCTGGTGCGCGTGCGCGCCATTCTCGCTTCCGTCGACGAGGCCGAGGCCGTCGCGTCCGCGCATGCGGGCGGGCGCCCGCGCGGCGTGCTCAGGCTGGCGCTGCCCGGCACGTTCGGGCGCATGTGGATCGGGCCGCTACTGCCTCAATTCCTTGCCGAATTTCCCGATGTCCGCATCGAGGCCGAATTCTCCAACCGCTTCACCGACCTGGTCGCCGAGAATTTCGACGTCGCCGTGCGGCTGGGCAGCCTGGAGGATTCGCGCCTGGTGGCGCGCAAGGTGGCGACGCGGCGCCGGCTGCTCTGCGCGGCTCCCTCCTATCTCGCCCGCAGGGGCAGCCCGGAAACACCGCAAGCGCTGCTCGACCATTCTTGCCTGGGCTTCTCGGGCTTCCAGACCTTTCCGGCTTGGGAGATGACCGACCGCGAGGGCCGGCGCGCGCGCGTCGAGGTTTCGGGGCCGCTGGTCAGCGACGATGCCGAGGTGCTGGTCCAGGCCGCCGTGCAAGGCGCCGGCCTGATGATGAGCACCGACTGGCTGGTCGGCCGCGAGCTCGCCGACGGACGGCTGGTGCCCGTGCTGGAGGAATGGACGCTGGCGGACGAAGGCGCGGTCTATGTCGTCGCGCCCTCGGCCAAGGGAAAGGCCGCCAAGACCCGCGCCTTCGCCGACTGGATCGGCAAGCGCTTCGCGCCGGAGCCGCCGTGGAGGGGGTGAGTATGCTGGAGCGTCTATCCCAGGCGTGACGCCCGGTCGCCGCCCCTACTCCGGCGACGGCACCGGCGGCTTCGATGTTAGCGCGGTGCCGGCAGCGGCGACAATGACCGCCGCGATGCCGGCCAGTTGCGGCATGGTCAGGCTTTCGCGCAGGAACAGGAACCCGGCGAGCGCGCCGAGGCCCGGCTCCAGGCAGGTCAGCGTGCCGTAGACGCGGGCCGGCATGCGGGTGAGCGCCACCATCTCCAGGAAGAATGGCAGCGCGCTGGAGAACAGGCCGACGAGCAGCGCGCTGACCAGGATCGAGGGTGCTACCAGGCCGCTGCCCGCCTCGGCAATGCCGAAGGGCAGCACCAGCACGGCGGCGATGGCCATGCCATAGGCGGTGGTGCGGGTGCCGAGTTCCGCGCCCGCCTTCTGCGCCAGCACGATATAGAGCGCCCAGAAACCGCCGGCCGCCAGCGCCAGCATCACCCCGATCGGATCGAGCGGCTTTAGCGAGTGGATGAAGGGCGACAACAGCACGATGCCGGCGACGGCAAGCGAGATCCAGGCAAAGTCGCTGGCGCGCCGCGACGTCAGCGTCGCCACCAGCAGCGGCCCGGAAAACTCCAGCGCCACCGCGACGCCGAGCGGGATCCTGGCAAGGGCGGCGTAGAACAGAAGGTTGAGCGCACAGAGCGTCACGCCGTAGGCGACCAGCCACGGCAAGGTCGCGCGCGAGGGGCGCATCTGCCAGGGCCGCAGCACGGCGATCAGCATCAGCGCGCCGATGACCAGCCTCAGCGTCGTTGTGCCTTGCGCGCCGATCACCGGGAACAGCGTCTTGGCGAAGGTGGCGCCGATCTGGATCGACACCATGGCGCCCATCAGCGCCGCGACCGGCAAGGGTGCTGCTTCGCGGCTGGCAACCGGCATCGATGTCACGTTGGTCCATCCTCCATGCCGGCAGGCGGAAACCTGCCGGCAGCAACGCAATAGGGTGAACCGGCCTGGCTGTCGTGATGCAGTGCGGATGCCTCGATGAGGGCACGGCCAATGGCATGACCGGCGAGCATCGCCGTCGAACGTCACATCAAGTCGCTGCGCCCGTCCGGCAGTCTCGTGATCGCCATTAGGACGAGCAGCGCTGCGGCGCCCAGAAGCGTCATCGCGCCGAGCGACCAGGCAATGCCGACATGCACGATGGCGACCGACAAGGCAAAAGGCGCGACGGCCGACACGATCAGCCGGGCCGACATCACCCGCCCCTGCAGCCGGCCGTAGCCCTCGCTGCCGAACAGCGTCAGCGGCAGCGAGCCGGTGACGATGCTGAAAAGCCCGTTGCCCATGCCGAAGATGACGGCGAACGCCATCGCACCGGCGATGGAGGGCGCGGTACTATCCAGCACGACCACACCGGCCGTCATCAGGCTGGCCGAGATGATGGCAAGCATCAAGGGCGACAGCTTGCCGCCGAAGATCATATTGACGAAACGGCTCAACACCTGTGACGGCCCGAACAGCGTTCCGACGATGGCGGCGGTCGCGCCGAGGCCAAGTCCGGAAAGCAGCGGCACCATATGCACCAGCACGGCGGCGGCGATCAGGTTCTGCAGCGAGAAGGCAATGACCATCAGCGCCAGGCCGAGCGGCCGCGACGAGGCGGGAAGCGATCCCTTGATATGCCGTGGCGGCGCGCTTGCCGCCCGCCTGCCCTTGGCAAGCCCATGCGAGAGCCAGGCGTGCAGCGGCAGGCAGACAAGCAGGTTCAGCCCCGCGAAGACAAGATAGACGCTTTGCCACGACATGTGCGCGTGCAAGGCCGAGGTGATCGGCCAGAACACGGTCGAGGCGAAGCCGGCAATGAGGGTGAGGTAGGTAATGCCGCGTTGCGCGGCATGCGGCCTGATCTGCACCAGCAGCGCGAAGGCGGCGCCGTACTGCACCAGGTTCGATGCCACTTCGAGGACGATCAGCGCCGCCACGAAAGCCACGGCCGTGGGAGCGCTCGCGCAGGCGGCGAGTGCCGCCGCTGCCAGCACCGAGCCGGCGGTCATGACTTTCCCGGCGCCGAAGCGGTCTATCCAGCGTCCCAGCCAGGGCGCCGTCAGGCCGCCAACCAGCAAGGCGGCCGAAAGCGCGCCGAAAATCCATTCGGTCGGCCACCCCAAATCCCTCGCCATATCGGCGGCAAGTATGCTGAAGCTGTAATAGAGCGTGCCATAGCCGATGATCTGGGTGATCCCCAGGGCGGCAATCGCGGCTATCGGCGCGCGTTCCGAGGCATCGAGGTCGGACAGGCCCCGATCACTTGCTGCCACGGTCACCGGTGACCACCTCGCCGTCTTCCTTGGTGAAATGGTTCACCGGATGGTCAAGCAGGTCGAGCACAAGCTCGGACGGCCGGCACAGGCGCGTCCCTTTGGACGTCTCGACGATCGGCCGGTTGATCAGGATCGGATGCCTCAGCATGGCATCGAGCAGCTGCTCGTCGCTGTATTTGGGATCGGCAAGGCCAAGCTCGGCATAGGGCGTGCCCTTTTCGCGCAGCAAGGCGCGGACCGGAATTCCCATGGCGGCGATCAACTGGCGCAGGCGGTTCCGGCTGGGCGGATGTTTCAGATACTCGATGACGACAGGCTCCTCGCCACTCGCCCTGATCATGGCAAGCGTGTTGCGCGAGGTGCCGCAGTCGGGATTGTGGTAGATCGTTACGGTCATGGCGCGGCCTCGACGGCAAGAGATTGGATTTCGGATTGCGGCTGCAGCAGCCACGTCATCAACACCAGCGCGAAGCCGGCGCCTGCGAACTCGGCGGCGATGAAGCCGGGAAGACTTGCCGGGCTGATTCCGGAATACGTGTCCGTGAGCGCCCTCGCCACCGCGACCGCGGGATTGGCGAAGGAAGTCGAGGCGGTGAACCAATAGGCAGCGGTGATATAGAGGCCAACCAGCCAGGGCACGGCCACGCGTTCGAAGCGCAGGCCGGCGAGAATGACGGCAAGCAAGCCGAAGGTCGCGACGCCTTCCGAAAGCCATTGCCCGGCGCCGGTGCGGCCATGCGTCGACAGCGCCAGCGGCGCCAGGCCGAACATCAGATGCGCGATCGCCGTGCCGGCAATGCCGCCGGTAAGCTGGGCCAGCATATACAAGGCGCAGTCGCCGGCCGACAGCCGGCGCGAAAACGTCAGGGCGAGCGACACGGCCGGATTGAAATGGGCACCGGATATCGGGCCGAGGATCGTGATCAGCACGACGAGGCTCGCACCGGTTGGCAGCGTGTTGCAGAGAAGTGCCAGCGCGCCGTCGCTCGTCAGCGACTGTGCCATGATCCCCGAACCGACGACCGTGGCCACCAGCAGCGTCGTGCCGAGGCTTTCCGCGACCAGACGGCGCGGCAGGTCGAACTGCCGCTCGACTGTCATCGCGCCGTCTCCCGCGCATCGGCCGCACAGCAGCTTGGCGTCAGCGCCGGCGCGCAGATTTCCGGCCGTCCGGAGCAGCAATCCTCCATCAGGAAGCGGATCAGCCCGCTCAGCGCTTCATACTCGGCGCTGTAGACCATCGAGCGGGAATCGCGGCGCACGCTTACCAGACCTGCCCGTTCGAGTTCCTTCAGGTGGAAGCTTACATTCGAGGCCGAGACCTCGACCTTCTCGGCGATGGCGCCCGCGGCAATACCATCCGGACCCGCGATCACCAGATGCCGCAGGATGCGCAGCCGCGTTTCCTGCGAAAGGGCCGCGAAGGCCGACAGGGCTTGACGTTCATCCATATTTCAACAATCCTAGAAATGTTGAAACAAGGATTACCGCACATGCTCGCCTCTGACAATCGGGAATTTGAACCCGCCACTGGTGACCCCGAGGACATCACCATCGCTGGTCTCCTGGGCTTTCTGGCCGGCCACGAGGACAGGCAGCTGGTGTTTTTCCATGATGGCCGGCCAGTGAAGCCAGGTTACCACGTCACCGAGGTGAAGGCCGGCACGTTCGCCGCGCTGGACTGCGGCGCCAACCCGGAAGCCTGGGCCGAGATCTTCATCCAGCTCTGGGACGGCGACGAGAGCGACCGCACGCATATGCCGGCCAGGAAATTCTCGGCGATCATCCGCAAGGTGACCGAGCATGTCGATCTCGACCCTTCCGCCCGGCTGACCTTCGAGGTCAGCGACGGTGTGCGTCCGATCGCGCTTTATCGGGCTGCCCTTCCCCAGCTCGCCGACGGCGCCGTGCATGTCGACCTTTCGCCCCGGCCGGCAAGCTGCAAGCCGCGCGACCGTTGGCTGGAGGAGGGTCGAAAACCCAAGGCCTGCTGCGAGCCTCCCGTCGGCTCGCAACCGTGTTGCGGATAAATCGCTCGCCTCCAGGCAAGGAAGGCTTCGTCCCTCAGTTCAGGACTGGCATCGGGCGACAGTCCCGGTGCGATGCACCATCCAACTCGCTGTTTCACCCAGTTACCAAGGGAAAACGCTAGGCACACTTCAGGAACGGCCTTAGGCCGCGGCGGCGGAGCGCTTGAACACGATCGTGACCCGGGTGCCCGCATCGGCGCTGGAAGCCACGTCGAACTCGGCCTTGGCGTTCTCCGTCAGCGACTGGGCGATGAGGGCGCCGAGCTTGCCTTGCTTGGGCCAGCTCTCGCCTTCCGGCAAGCCGATCCCATCATCGGCGACGACGACGCGGCAGCCATCACCGTTCACGACGCTATGCAGCGTGATCGTCCCGCTGTCACGCCCGCGAAATGCATGTTTGAGCGCGTTGGTCAGCAGTTCGTTGACCACCAGGCCAGTGGGCATGGCAACGTTGATGGAGACCGGATAGGTGTCCACCTTCATGTCGAGGCGAATGCCCTCGACAGCATGCGAGGCCATTACGGCCGAAGCGATCTGGCTGAGATAAACGCCGAGATCGACCTCTTCCTTGTGCTCCTCGCCCGAAAGCGTCTGATAGAGGATCGCCAGGGCATCGACGCGGCCGGCCAGTCTTTCGAATCGCTTCTGGTCCGGCTCGGTCGCATTGCGCGTTTCGAGCCGGATCAAGGCGGTGATCATTTGCAGATTGTTCTTCACCCGGTGCTGCAATTCGCGCAGCAAAGTGTCCTTCTCGCGGACCCGCTCCTCGATCGAACGTGCATCTTCGGTCTCGCCATGCGCCGAGACGTCGACCAGTGCCACCAGACGGAAGCAGGCCTTGCCATTGTCATCCTCGATGACGTTGGAATAGACGTCCACGATGGTAGGTTTGTCCTCGACCCGCTCCAGCCGGAACGTACCGATGAAATCGGTGTCGTCTACCACCGCGTCGGACAGCGCGCGATCTTTGTTCTGGTGCAGGCCGACGCCGGAAAGTGCCGCCCAGTCCATCTGGGCGAGCCTGGCCGCCTTCAAGCCGGACAGTTTCTCGAACTCCGGATTGGCATAGACGACACGTTCCTGCCCGCCGAGATCCGAAACCGCGATTGCAATCGGCACCTGGTCGAGGAATTTCTTAAACTGTTCGCTTTCCAGCGCGCTGGCTAGATCCGGCGTTTCGAGCAACTGCTCGACCGTCTCCGCCTTGTCTGAATTCGACGTCATATTGTGCATCCAGGACATTTCTGGATGGCACTAATATCAGCGAAGTGACGGGCGAGCTATCGCCAAAGCGGCAGTTCCAACGGCATCATGAATAGGCAGGCACCAGCCTGGTCTCGCGCAACGGCAGCGCCATGGTGAAATGCAGGCCGTCGCGAAGATAGTTCAGCCTGATGCTGGCATCGCATTGCACGGCCACCACCTTTTCCAGGAGCGTCGTGCCAAAACCGCGCCGCGTTGGCGGCTCGACCCTGGGGCCGTCCAGTTCCTTCCAGTCGAGATTGACGATCCGCGCGTCGCCGGCCCTGCCGACCGACCAGCGCACGTCCAGCCGGCCGAGCGGGCGCGAGAGCGCGCCGAACTTGGAAGAGTTGGAGGCAAGTTCATGGAACGCCATGCCGACCGGGATCGCGATATCGGCAATCAGCGCGACATCGGGGCCTTCGATCACGATGCGAGGCGTGTCGCGCGTCTCGTAATGACGAAGCTCCCGCTCCAGCAGCTTGTGCAAAGAGGCCGTTTGCCAATAATCATCGGTTAGCATCGAGTGCGTGTCGGCCAGGGAGACGATCCGGGCCGAGAAGTCCTTCATGAAATCCTCGATGCTGCCGCTCGACCTGGCGGTTGCTCCCATCATCGCCCGCACATTGGCCAGTGTGTTCTTGACGCGATGATGCAACTCGCGGATGAGAAGCTTCTGCCGGTCGGCGACCTCCTGCTTCTGTTCGATATAGGATTTGACCTCAAGCTGGCGAGCGCGTGCGCGCAGCGCCGAGCGCACGGAATTGGTAAGGCTCGACGCCAGGAAGGGCCTCTCCAGCACGATGAGATAGCGATCGAGAAAGGCCAGTCGCTTGTCGAAATCGGTCCCGCGCATCACCAGGAGCACGATCGGAAAATCCGACCATGCCGGCTGCCTTTCGAGCCACGCCGCAAGACGGCCTCGATCCACGTTGATAAGGGCTTCCTCCGCAACCACCAGGCACTGAGCCTGCTCCAGCAGCGGCAAGGTGTCCTCGAGGGAAGAGCAGATGTGCGCGTCTATCTTGCTCGCCGCCAGAATAGAGACGGCGATCCGGGCGTCGCGTCCGACCGGAGTCAGCACGAGCACGGAGGTTTCCGCTGCCGTCACGACGGCTTGTCCTTGAGAAGGTCGGACTGCTTGCCCTCGAAAAACGGCACGCCGGTCAGGATGCCGCGAAACTCCTCCAGCGGCACGCCCACGGCAACCCCGGTGCCGCTGATCTTGAACTCGCGGATCGTATCCTCGTGCGGACCGACGCGCTTCTTGACCACCGAGATGGCACGGCGCAGGCGCCCGCCACTTTCGAAGAAGCGCAGCAGCATTATGGCATCGCATAGATACGTCATGTCGACGGGAGCGGCCATCTGGCCGATGAGCCCGTGATTGGCCAGAAGCAGGATGGTGACCACGCCCCTCTGGTTGAGGTAAGTCAGGATCTCGTGCATCTGCAGCAGCAGGTGCTGCTCCTCCGACAGCGCATTGAGATAGCCGGTAAGGCTGTCGATGACGACGATTCTCGCGTCCGATTGCTCCACCCCCGACTGGATGCGCGTCGACAGCTCACCAGGTGAAAGCTCGGCCGGATCGACCTGCTCGAGCAACAGGGAGCCGTCATTGACGTAACTGGCGAAATTCATGCCGAGGCTAGCCGCCCTGGCGAGGAAGATGCGCTTGGTTTCGTCGAACAGCAGCACCAGTACCCGCTCGCCGCGCGCAAGCGCTGCATGGGCGTAGGTGCAGGCAATGCTCGACTTGCCGATGCCGGAAGGCCCCATCAGCAACGTGCTGGTACCGCGATCGAGGCCGCCACCGATCAGTGCGTCGAGGGAGCTCGTGCTCACTGCCGGCGTGCCGTGCTCGCCCAGCTCATGCTCGGAGGCGACAAGCCGGGGAAACACCACGACGCCGCCCGGACGGATGGCGAAATCGTGGAAGCCACCACGGATCTGCACACCGCGCATCTTGATGACGCGCAGGCGCCGCCTTTCGCCGCCATAGGCCGGCGACAGCTGCTCCATTCGAATAACGCCGTGGCTGATCGAATGCAGGTTGAGATCGTCATGCTCGGCGGTAAGGTCGTCGAGCAGCAGCACGGTGGCGTTGTTGAGCAGAAAAAAGCTTTTCAGCGCCAGCACCTGCCGGCGGTAGCGCAAGGACCCTTGCGACAGCAGCCGGATCTCCGACAACGAATCGAACACCACCCGGTCGGGCTTTATGCGCTCTATCTCGGCAAGCGCCGACTGCACGGTTTCGCCAAGCTCCAGATCTGACGAATGCACCAGCGTCTGCAACTGGGAGGGATCGAGACTGAGCTCGGGCGGCACCAGTTCGAGGATCTCGATGCCATTCAGATCCCAGCCATGGCGACCCGCGACCGACAGCAGTTCGCGCCTGCTCTCCGACAGTGTGATGTAAAGGCATGTCTCGCCCTTGCGGGCGCCCTCGATCAGGAACTGCAGGCCGACGGTCGTCTTGCCGGATCCGGGCCTGCCCTCGACGAGATGCGAGCGGAATTTGGCGTAGCCCCCTCGCAGCACATAGTCGAGGCCTTCGACGCCGGAAGCGACTGGTGAGGCATCGTCTTCTCTGTCCACATTATCCCCTCGTGTTTCGTGAACACCGTAACGGACGTGGGTTGCGATGGTTCCCCAGCCGGGAGCGCTCCTAAACACAAACCGGTCAGCCCTGGCCCGCCGCCTTAGCCAGCCGCGGACCGGTCTTGACGTCGACGATCTCGGGCTTGGCGGTATCGACCGCGCCGTCCCAGCCGCCGCCGAGCGCCTTGTTGAGGGCGATGTAGTTGGTCGCCAGCAGGACGCGGCTCTGCAGCAGCGAATCCTCGGCAGAGTAGAGCGAGCGCTGGGCGTCGAGCACGTCGAGCAGGCTGGTCTCGCCGGCCTTGTAGAGCGTGCCTTCCAGCCGCGCCGCATCGCCATAGGATTTCGCCGACGAGGCTAGCTTGCCGATCCGGATACGCTCCTGCGCCAGCGAGACGAGCGCGTTCTCGACATCCTCGAGCGCGGTCAGCACCGAAGACCGGTAGGCGATGAAATACTGGTCGCGCTGCGCCTGGGCCACCTCGACGGCCGCCTTGAGCTGCCCGGCATTGAACAGCGGCACGCTGAGGGTCGGCCCGAAGGACCAGCCGATGGAGGAATTCTTGCCGAGATCGCCGAGCTTATAGCTCGTGGTGCTGATGTCCCCGGTCAGGCTGACCGAGGGATAGCGCGCGGCTTCCGCCTGGCCGACCTTGGCGGTGTATTGCGCGTATTGCCGCTCGGCCATGAGCACATCCGGGCGCGACAGCAGGATGTCGGCGGGGATGCCGGTCGGGATCGGCAGCCGTGGCGCCGGGATCGGGGCGCTTCGCTTCAGCCGCTCGCTGAGCGCGGCCGGCGGCCGGCCGGTGAGCACCGAAAGCCGGTGCACGGCCTCGGCATAGCTTGCTTCCAGTGTCGGCACGGAGGCCTCGGTACTGCTGGCCTGCCCCATCGCCTTGGCGACATCGGCGGCGGTCGCGGTACCCGCCTGCGCCATGGTGCGCGTGAGTTCGGCGGTCTGCCGTTGCGATGCGGCCGAGCGCCGGGCGAGTGCGATGCGCGCCTGGTAGCCGCGCGCCTGGGCATAATAGGACGCCACGTCGCCGACCAGCGTCAGCAGCGTCGAGCGCAGTTCCTCCCGCGAGGCGTCCACGCCGTAGCGCGCCGCCTCGACGCCCCTGCGGTTGGCGCCGAACAGGTCAAGTTCCCAACTGGCGTCGAAGCCGGACTGGTACTGGCTGTAGATGGAATCGGTCCCCGATGTGGTCGCGGCCGACTTGTTGCGGGTGACCGACCCGGAGCCATCCGCCGAAGGCAGCAACGTGCCGGCGGACTGCCGGTAGCTGGCGCGCGCCTCGCGAATCTTGGCCCTGGCGGTCGCGACATCGAGATTGCCGGCGACCGCCTCCTCGACAAGCGTGTCGAGCTGCGGGTCGCGCAGGCGTCGCCACCATTGCGACAGCCGCGCCGGCTGGACGGATTTCGGCGGCTTCTGGCCGCTCCAGTTCGCCGGCATCGGCAGGATGGGCGTCCGATAGTCGGGACCGACGACGCATCCGGCGAGCATGGCCGCGCTGAGGATGGGCGCAAGGAGCCGCTTCGCGGCCACCGAGCCACGTTCAAGACCTGTCATGTGAAGAACCCTTATTGCTGGTTGGCCGTCACCGGCGTTTCGCCCGTATCCTGCCCAGGATCTGGTTTGGTCGCCCTGCCCTTGAAGATGCGCCGTACCGTGACGAACAGCAGCGGCACCATGAACACGCCGATCACGGTCGCCGCGATCATGCCGCCCATCACGCCGATGCCGACGGAGTTCTGCGCGCCCGAGCCCGCGCCGCTGGCGATCGCGAGCGGCGTGACGCCGAGGATGAAGGCCAGCGATGTCATCAGGATCGGCCGCAATCGTTGTCGCGCCGCTTCCAGCGTCGCCTCGACCAGCCCCATCCCGGCCGCCTGCCGCTCGATGGCGAACTCGACGATCAGGATGGCGTTCTTGGCGGCAAGGCCGATCGTGGTCAGCAGGCCGACCTTGAAATAGACGTCGTTGGTCTGGCCGAACAGCGTTGCCGCCGCCAGCGCGCCGAAGATGCCGATCGGCACCGACAGCATGACCGCGAACGGGATCGACCAGCTCTCGTAAAGCGCGGCCAGGCACAGGAACACGACCAGCGCCGAGATCGCGTAGAGCGACAGCGCCTGGTTGCCCGAAAGCCGCTCCTGATGCGACAGCCCCGTCCATTCATGCGAATATCCGGGAGGCAGTTGCGCGACGAGTTTGTCGATCTCGTCCATCGCCGCGCCCGAGCTCACGCCCGCCGCCGCCGCGCCCTGGATCTCGACCGCGGCCGAACCATTGTAGCGTTCGAGCCGGGGCGAGCCGAATGTCCAGTGGCTGGAGGCGAAGGCCGAGAACGGCACCATGGCGCCGCTGGCGTTGCGGACCTGCCATTTGTCGAGATCCTCCGGCTGCATGCGGAAATTCGCGTCCGACTGCATGTAGACCGGCTTCACCCGCCCGCGATCGATGAAGTCGTTGACATAGTCGCTGCCCCAGGCGCTGGACAGCGTGTTGTTGATGTCGGCAAGGCTGACGCCCAGCGCACTGGCCTTCTCCTGGTCGATGTCGACCGAGAATTGCGGCTGATCCTCCTGGCCATTGGGACGCGTGTTGGCGAGCACCTTGCTCCCCGCGGCAAGAGCCAGAAGCTGGTTGCGCGTCTGGATCAGCGCGTCATGGCCGGCGCCATTGACGTCCTGCAGGTAGAAATCGAAGCCGTTGGTGTTCCCGAAGCCCTGGATCGCGGGCGGCGCCAGCGCGAAGACCTGCGCGTCCCTGATCCCTCGGAAGGCGCCCATGGCGCGGCCGGCGATCGCCTGCGCGGCCATCGCGGGCGACTTGCGCTGGGCGAAATCCTTCAGCCGCACGAAGCCGATGCCGACATTCTGGCCGGCGCCGCCGAAGCCGAAGCCCGAGGCGGTGAAGACCCCATCGACGGCGTCTTTTTCGTCCTTGAGATAATGGTCGGTGACTTGCTTCAGCACGCGTTCGGTGCGGTCCTGCGTGGCGCCGACCGGCAATTGCACGCTGGTGATCAGGATGCCCTGGTCCTCTTCCGGCAGGAACGAACTCGGCAGCCGGGCAAACATCCAGCCCATGGCGATGACGATGGCCAGGAACACGGCGAGGAAGCGCCAGGACCGGTTGATGATGCCGTGCGAGCCGTTGCGATAGGCCGTGGTGCCGCGATCGAACATGCGGTTGAACCAGCCGAACGGGCCTGTCTGCGTGGCATGGTCCTTCGGCCGGCGCAGGATCGTGGCGCAAAGGGCCGGCGTCAGCACCAGCGCCACCAGCACGGACAGCACCATGGCCGAGACGATGGTGACCGAGAACTGCCGGTAGATGATACCGGTCGAGCCGCCGAAGAAGGCCATCGGCACGAACACCGCCGACAGCACGGTGGCGATGCCGACCAGCGCGCCGGTGATCTCGTTCATCGATTTTCGCGTCGCCTCCTTCGGCGACAAATCTTCCTCCTGCATGACGCGCTCGACATTTTCGACGACCACGATGGCGTCGTCGACGAGCAGGCCAATGGCCAGCACCATGGCGAACATGGTCAGCGTGTTGACCGAATAGCCGAACAGCGCCAGCACGCCGAACGTGCCAAGCAGCACCACCGGCACCGCGATGGTCGGGATGATCGTCGCCCGCAAATTCTGCAGGAAGATGAACATCACCAGGAACACCAGCACGATCGCCTCGGCCAGCGTCTTGACCACCTCCTCGATCGACAGCCGCACGAAGGGCGAAGTGTCGTAGGGGTAGACGACCTCGACCCCTTGCGGGAAGGTCGAGCTCAGCCGGTTGATCGTCGAGCGCACCGCCTCAGCGGTGCTGATGGCGTTGGCGCCGGTCGCCAGGCTGACGGCGACGCCCGCCGCCGGCTTGCCGTTATAGTTGGCCTGCGTCGTATAGCTCTCGGCACCGAGTTCGACGGTGGCGACGTCGTTGAGGCGGACCAGCGAGCCGTCCGTCTGGCTCTTGAGGATGATGTTGCGGAACTGTTCGGCGGTCTGCAGCCGGCTCTTGGCGGTCACCGTGGCGTTGAGCTGCTGGCCCTTGCGCGCCGGCAGGCCGCCGAGCTGGCCGGCCGAAACCTGCGTGTTCTGCGCCTCGATCGCGCTCGCCACGTCATTCGGCATCAGCGCGTATTTGGCGAGCTTGTCGGGGTCGAGCCAGATGCGCATGGCGTAGCCCGAGCCGAAAAGCTGCGTCGAACCGACGCCTTCGACGCGCTTCAGCGTGTCGTTGACGGTGGCGTCGACATAGTCGGCGAGGTCGGTCGAGTTCATCTTGCCGTCGCTGGAGACGAAGCCGATGACCATCAGGAAGCCGGTCGAGGATTTTGAAACGGTGATGCCGTTGCTCTGCACCACCTGCGGCAATTGCGACTGCACCAGCTGCAGCTTGTTCTGCGTCTGCACCTGGGCGGTGTCGGGGTCGGCCGAACTGGTGAAGGTCAGCGTGATCGAGGCCGAGCCGGTCGAGGTCGACGTCGCCGTCATGTAGTCGAGATTGTCGATGCCCGTCATGCCTTGCTCGATGACCTTGGTCACCGAATTCTCGACCGTCTGCGCGTCGGCGCCGGGATAGGTGGCGGAAATGTTGACCGTGGTCGGCGCGATCTGCGGATATTGCGAGATCGGCAGCGTGGTGAGCGCGAGCAGGCCGCCCAGCATGATCACGATTGCGATCACCCAGGCGAAGATCGGCCGGTTGATGAAAAATGCTGACATCGTCTCAGTTCCCGGTCGAGGCGGCGGGTTGCTGGCCGGTGGCGGCCATCTTGGATGGGGCCGGCAAGGCCGAGGTCTGACCACGGTCCTTGATCTCGCCGGTCGCCTCGTCGATCGTCACTTCGACGCCGGTCGCATCGCCGCCGGGGCGCACGAGTTGCAGCCCCTCGACGATGACGCGGTCGCCATCGCCGACGCCGCTATCGACCAGCCAGTTGTTGCCGACGGTGTTGCGCACGGCGAGCACGCGGGTCTCGACCTTGCCCTGCGCGTTGATGACCATGGCCGTCGCCTCGCCCTTGGTGTTGCGGGTGACGCCGCGCTGCGGCACGAGAAAACTGTTCTGCGCGACGCCCTCCTCGACCAGCGCCCGCACATACATGCCGGGCAGAAGCAGGCGGTCGGGATTGGGGAACTCGGCTCTGAGGGCGAATGTGCCGGTGGTCTGGTCGACATTGGCGCCAGCGAATTCAAGCTTGCCGGTCTGCGTGTAGATGGTGCCGTTCTCGAGCTTGAGCTTGACCGAGACATTGGGGCCGCTGAACTTCAGCCGCCCTTCCGAGATGGCCTGGCGCAGGTTGAGCAGATTGGTGCTCGACTGCGTGACGTCGACATTGATCGGATCGAGCGAACGGATCGTGGTCAGCACCGTCTCCTGGTTGGCGGTCACCAGCGCGCCCGGCGTCAGCGTCGACTTGTCGATGCGGCCGGCGATCGGCGCGGTGATAGAGGTGCGGTCGAGGCTGATGCGTGCGGTTTCCGCGCTGGCTTTGGCGGAAGCCACATCGGCCTGCGCTTGCGCAAGCGTGGCGGCGGCATCGTCATAATCCTGTTTGGAAACAACGTTCTGCTTCAAGAGGCCGGCATATCTGTCGAACTTGGCTTGCGCGGTGGGCACCGCCGCCGCCGCCTTCTGCTGCGCGGCGACCGCGCTGTCATAGGCAGCCTTGTAGCTCGCCGGATCGATGAGGTAGAGCGGCTGTCCCGCCGCCACCTCGCTGCCTTCCTTGAACAGGCGCTGCTGGATGATGCCGTTCACTTGCGGACGCACCTCGGCGATCAGCGACGCCGCCGTGCGCCCCGACAGTTCGGCCGTGATCGCGACCGATTGCGGATGCAGCGTGACGACGCCGACTTCCGGCTTGCTGACGCCGCCCATGCCGGCGGGAGCTTTGCTCCCCTCCTGCGAACAGGCAGCCAGAAGAACCGCGGCAGTGAGCACTGTTGCCCAGGGCGCGAGCCGGCGGCGGGAAGACGGGCTAGACTGGATAGGCATGGCCTGGATGATCTTTCGCTGGGGTTGCTGTCGCCGCCTGGCGGTCGGCATCGGATCGCTCCACGAGCAGCCGGCCAAGATGGCGGCCAAGGAAGCGCTGCATGTCGTCCATGAAAGTGTAGACGACGGGCACGTAGACGAGGCTGAGCACGGTCGAGGAGATGAGCCCGCCGATCACGGCGATCGCCATCGGCGCGCGGGTCTCGGCATCGGCGCCGATGCCGAGCGCGATCGGCAGCATGCCGACGCCCATGGCTATCGATGTCATGACGATGGGCCGTGCCCGCTTGCGGGCAGCGTCGAGCAGTGCCTCGAAGCGGCTCATGCCACGCTCCTTCTGCGCGACCAGGGCGTACTCGACAAGCAAGATCGAGTTCTTGGCCGCGATGCCCATCAGCATCAATATCCCGATCAGCGGCGATATGCCAAGCGCCTTGCCGGCGATCAGCATGAAGCCGAGCGCGCCGCCGATCGAGAGCGGCAGCGCCACCAGGATGGTCACCGGCTGCACGAAGCCGCGGAACAAGAGCACCAGCGTCAGGTACATCAGCAATATGCCGGCGGCGATCGCGGTGGCGAAGCCCGAGAACAGCTCCTGCATGCGGGCCGCGTCGCCGCGCGACCGCTCCTGCACGCCGGCGGGCAGGTCCCGCATGACCGGCAAGGCGCGGATCGCCGATGTCGCCTGCCCGAGTGTCAGGCCGGAGAGATCGGCCTCTATCGTCGCGCTGCGGCTGCGTCCGACCCGGGTGATGCTGTTGGGTCCGGCATTGAAGCCGATATCGGCGACGGCGCCGAGCGGCACCGTGCCCTTGCCGCCGACCAGCGGCAGGACGGCCAGCTTGGCCGGATCGTCGATCGCACCGTCGGGCAAGGTCACGACAACAGACACCTGGCGGTCGCCGAGATTGAACTTGGCAAGGCTGGTGTCGGTGTCGCCGATGGTGGCGATCTTCACCGTCGAGGCGATTTCGGTCGGCGTCACGCCGAGCGCGGCCGCCCTGGCGCTGTCGGGCCGCACGATGAGTTCCGGCTTGGTCGTCGCCGCCGTCGAGGTCGGGTTGATGAGGCCGGGGACCGATTTCATTTGCTCGATCAGCGCATCGCTGGCCTTCTCCAGCGCCCTGCCATCGTCGCCGACCAGAGTGATCGCCACCTTGGCGCCGGCAAACCCGTCGGCCCCGAACTGGATGCGCGCGCCGGGTATGTCGTTGAGCTTTGGCGATGCTTGCGCCTCGAACTGCTGCTGGCTGATCGAGCGTTCGCCGCGCGGCTTCAAATTGACGGTGACGTTGGCGCTGCGCACTTCGGCCGAAGTCGAACCGCGGTTCGGGCCGCCTCCGGACGAGGCCGCCGTGCCGATGGTGGCGAATATGCTGTCGACGGCCGGCTCGCCCTTCAGGCGCTTCGTGATGTCCAGCACGACGGCGCTGGTCTGTTCGATCGTCGATCCCGGCTGCAGCTCGACCGAGATCATCGAGCGGCCGCGATCGGTTGCCGCCATGAATTCGGTCGGCAGCTTCGTCGCCAGGAACATAGAGAAGGCGAAGAAGGCTATGCCGGCGGCAAGCGTGATCCAGCGGTAGTCGAGCGCCTTGCGCAGCAGCTTGAGATAGGTCGGCACCCAGGCCGGCATGTCGTCCTCGCTGTGGCCGCCGGCGCGCACCAGATAGGCGCCCATCAGGGGCGTGAGCATGCGCGCCACCAGCAGCGAGAACAGCACCGACACGCAGACCGCGACGGCGAAGGAGAAGAAGAATTTTCCGGGGATGCCGGGCATGAAGGCGACCGGCAGGAACACCGCCACGATCGTCGCCGTGGTCGCCACCACGGCAAGCCCGATCTCGTCGGCCGCCTCGATCGCCGCACGGTAGGCGCTGGCGCCGGTCTGGCGCATGTGGCGCACGATGTTCTCGATCTCGACGATGGCGTCGTCGACCAGGATGCCGACCACCAGCGACAGGGCCAGCAAGGTGATGTTGTTGAGCGAGATGTTGAACGCCGCCATGACCGCGAAGGTCGGGATCAGCGACAAGGGCATGGCGACGGCGGACACCAGCGTCGCCCTGATGTCGCGCAGGAACAGCCAGACGACGCCGACCGCCAGCAATGCGCCGAGCCACAGCGCCTCGAGCGCGGCGTCGTAGCTCTCCTGCACGAAACCGGACGAGGACGTGACTTCGGTGAATTTCGCCGCGCTGGTCCTGGCGCCCACCCGGGCGATGGCGGCGCGCGCGGCCTTGACCACGTCGATCTCGCTCGATCCGACGGAGCGGTAGACGTTGAAGGCGACCACCTGCCGGCCGTCGAGATAGGCCGCCTGGCGCGGTTTTTCCCAACTGTCGACGACCCGGCCGAGATCGGAGAGCTTGACGTCGCCGGCGCCCGACAGCGCGATGCGCGTGTCGGCCAGCGCCTCGACGGTTCCGGCACTGGCCAGCGTACGGACCGACTGCTCCTGGCCGCCGACGCTGGTGCGGCCGCCCGGCTGGTTGACGTTGTTGGAGGCGAGCGTCTGGCTGACATCGCCGGCGCTGATGCCGAGCGCGGCGAGACGGTCGGGATCGAGTTCGACGCGGATGACCCGGTCAACGCCGCCCGAACGGGTGATCTTGGAAACGCCGTCGACGCCGAGCAGCGCCTTGGCGACATCATTGTCGATGTACCAGCTCAGCGCGTCGGGCGACATTGCGGGCGCCTCGACGACATAGGTCAGCACCGAATTGCCCGTCGCATTGACCTTGGCCACGACAGGCGACTCGGCCGCCGCCGGCAGGCTGGACTGCACTTCCGAAACGGCGTTGCGCACGTCGTTGGCGGCCGTCTCGGGGTCGGTGCCAAGCGTGAACTCGACCGTGGTGACGGAAGAGCCTTCGCTGATCGAGGTCGAGACGTCGTCGACGCCTTCGAGCGTCGCCACGGTGTTCTCGATCACGCGCGCGACCTGCACCTCCATCTCGCTGGGCGCCGCACCCGGCTGCGAGACGGTGACGGTGACCGTCGGCAGGTCGATGTCGGGCATGTTGTTGGTGCGCAATTGCATGAACCCGTAGAGACCGGCGATGGTCAGCGACAGGAACATGACGATGGTCGGCACCGGGTTGCGGATCGACCAGGAGGAAATGGCGTTCATCGCGCCGCCTCCGGCGCATGGCCGGCGACATCGGCGCCGGCTTGCGCATCGGCGACACGCACCAGATTGCCGTCCGAGAGGAAACCGGCGCCGGCGACGACGACATGATCGCCTTCCGAAAGCCCGCTTTCTATGGCGACGCGGCCGTTCTGGTGGGCGCCCGCGGCCACCATGCGCGCGGCTGCCTTGCCGGCGGCATCGACCACGAAGACCACCGGCTTGCCGTCCTGCCAGACAAGGGCGGCCTCGGCGACGCTGAGCCGCCACGAAGCCGGACCCGCGATCGAGACGCGGGCGAACATGCCGGGCCTCAGCCCCGAACCTTCGCCGAGCGCGACATGGACGGTGGCCAGCCGCGTCGTCGAATTGACGGTTTGGGCAATCGAGGAGACGCTGCCGGCAAAGCGGCGGCCGACCGCGTCGACGACATCGGCCGCCTGCCCGACCGACACCGCCGGCAGATCCTTTTCGGGAACCAGCACGCCGACCTCCAGCCTGCCGGCGCGGATGATCTTCATCAGTTCGGTGCCGGCCTGGACGATCGAGCCGGCGACGGCCGGCTTGCTGGAGACGACGCCGTCGAAGGGCGCGCGGACGGTGGTCCGGTCGAGTTCGGCCTGCAACTTGTCGGCGGCGGCCTGCGCCTGCTCGACCCCGGCCTGGCCGGTCTTGACGGCGGTCGTCTTTTCCTCCGCCGTCTCGGCGCTGATGGCGTTGCTGGCGAGCAGCTTGTCGGCGCGGGCGGCGGCCGAAATCGCGGAGTCGAGCGTCGCCTGGGCCTGGACGACGTCGGCCTTCTGCTCGGCCAGTTCGGCCTTCAGCAACGCGGCGTCGAGCCGGGCGACGACATCGCCCGCTTTCACGTGATCGCCTTCGGCGACCAGGACGTCGATCAGGCGCAGGCCGCTCTCTTCAGCGCCGATCGTCGCCTCCTGCCAGGCGGCAACGGTGCCGGTGGCGCTGATCGACGAAGCGATCGCCTCGGAGCGCACCGCCTCGACCGCAACCGTCAGGCTCGCGCGCGGCGCCGCCACCGCCGACGCGGCAGGTTCGGCGTTGCCGCGGCCATAGGCCCTGAGCGCCGCCATGGTGGCGAGCGCGAGCAGCAGGGCCGTCAGGGCGAGATATGTCCTACGCGATCTTGCGGTCATGATTTTCGTGGCCATCGGGCCGTTGCGAAAGCGGGAGCGACAGGCGCCAGGCGGCGAAGTCCAGCCGGATCGCGCCCTTCAGCGTATCGGCCGGCAGCGCCGTAACGCCGGCGCGCCTGGGCAGCGCGGCGCGACCGGCGCGCCTGGGCTGGCCGAGCGAAAATCTCGGGCTGGCCGATGCGATGAGCCGCAGCAGCATCAGGGCATCCCACATTGTCGTGCCTTCACAGCATAGGGTGAATCCGGGATGGCGCGATCCGCCATCCCGGGCAAGGAGACCGGCCGGCCCGGGAACGGGTTGGATACCGGGCCGGCCGGCGCAGCGGGTCAGAGTTGCGCGCCGTTCCCGGGCTGGGGCGGCGGCATCAGGCCATCATTGGGCGGGCCTGCTGGACCGGCTGCATCATTCGGCGGACCGCCCCAGGGACCGGGGGGTGGTCCGTGCGGTCGATCCGCCGAAGCGAGGATTTCGAGTTGTTCGGGCGAGAGCTTGGCGCGCAGCTCGGCGATCGCGTCCTTCAGCTTGGCCGCAGAGCCCGCGCGCGCCGTGACATCGTCGGCCAGCCTTTCCTGGAAGGCGAAGGGATCGGCGTTGCTGGCCGGACCCGCATCAGGACCTTTCGCTTCCGGACTGCCGGTCCCGCCGGGGCCTCGATCGTGCCGTGGCGGCGAAAGCACCGCCTGCAGCGCGCTGGTATAGTCGCGCCAGGCGTCGAGCTGTTCGCTGCGGATGCCGACGCGGGTTTCGAGCGCGGCGAGCCGGGCGGCCAGCATGAATTCCGGTGGCGGCCCCATGCGGCGTGGGCCAAAACCTTGCGGCCCAAAGCCTTCCGGGCCGGGCCGCATCGGCCCATGCGGGCCGAAACCCTGCGGGCCCCATCCTTGCGGCGGATACCGCATCGGGCCGTGATCCGGTCCATCCTGCATGGACATGACCGGCGGCTCGCCGGGCGCGGCGTCCGGACCGGGCTGCGCCGCCAGCGCGGGGTGGACGGCGGCGGCGGAAAACAGGCCGAGCGCAAGAAGTCTGCTTCGCATGACGGTATCCCTTTCATCCATGTTTTGGATGCCGGGAGGATAGGAAGCGTGTTTGTCTGCTTCGCGTCGGCGTGTTGCCGAAGGTTTCCGCAAAAGGGCAATTTGTTTCCCAATGTTTCCCGATCCGGGTGAGAAACATTGCGTTGCAATTTTCCGTGCCGCTTGCGCGCGCGCTGCCTATAATCAGGACAAGCCCCATCATCACAGGCAAGGGCACCGCAATGCAGTCACAACCCCATATCCTCGTCGTCGACGACGACCGCGAAATCCGCACGCTGCTCGGGCGCTATCTCGACGGCCAGGGTTTTCGCGTCTCGGTGGCGGCCGACCGGCGCGAATGCGAGCAGAAGCTCGCCTCGGGCCAGTTCGACCTGACGGTGCTCGACGTCATGCTGCCGGACGGTTCGGGGCTCGACATCTGCCGCGGCTTGCGCGACCGCAAGCCGCATATACCCGTCATCCTGCTGACGGCGCTGAAGGAGGATGTCGACCGCATCATCGGGCTGGAGCTCGGCGCCGACGACTATCTCGGCAAGCCGTTCAACCCGCGCGAACTCACCGCCCGCATCCGGGCGGTGCTCAGGCGCTCGGCACCCGAGGAAGCCGCCACCGCGCCCCCTCCCCGAGCTTACCGCTTCGCCAGCTACAGGTTGGAGCCGGACACCCGCAAGGTGACGGATGCGCAAGGCGCGGCCGTCGACCTCACCGGCGCCGAGTTCGACCTGTTGCAGGTCTTCCTCGACCGTCCCGGCCGGCTCTTGTCGCGCGACCAGTTGCTGGACCTCACCCAAGGCCGCGAGCGCGACCCGCTCGAACGCTCGGTCGACGTGCTGATGAGCCGGCTGCGCCGTAAATTCGCCGACGCCGGCGACGGCCCGCTGTTCAAGACGGTGCGCAATGGCGGCTACCAGTTCACCGCGCGCGTCGAGACGGTGGAGGCGCAGGCGTGAACTCGCTGCGCCGTCGCCTCATCATGCTGCTGGTCGCCTCGATCGTCGGCGTCGTCGGCCTGGCGACCGCCGCCGTCATCAGCGTGCGCGGCGGCGGGCCGCCGCCGGAACTCGTCGTGCCCTGGGTTGCCCAGCAGATGGAGCTGGTGGTGCGGCTGCTGCCCGGCCCGATCCCCGACGTGCTGCAGGTGCAATTCAGCGACCGACCGGCCGATGGCAAGGTCGACCGGCCGGAGACGGCGATGCTCAACGATCTGCTGCGCCGCCGTGGCTTCGACGTCCTGGCCGTCGTCAGTGACAAGCCGGATGAACCCGGCCAGCGTGCCTCCATGCGCCTGCCCGACAGCCGCTGGGCAATCCTGGAAATCGCCCATATCGATCCGCCCAAGCGCGAATGGCTGGTCCTGGCCGGCTGGATCTCGCTGATCGTGGCCGGCGCCACCGCCGTCTCGGTCTATTTCACCTCGGTGCTGATCAGGCCGGTCGAGATGCTGGAGGCCGCCGTCTCCAAGATCGGCTCGGACGGCGTGCTGGCGGCGGTGCCGGAAGTCGGCTCCGCCGAGGTCAAGGCCACCGCGCATGCGCTGAACCAGCTCTCGTCCAGGCTGAAAACCGCCATGGAAAGCCGCATGCGGCTGGTCGCCGCCGCCGGCCACGACCTGCGCACGCCGATGACGCGCATGCGGCTGCGCGCCGAATTCCTCGACGAGGACCGCGACAAGTGGCTGCACGACCTCGACGAGTTGGACCGCATCGCCGACAGCGCCATCCGCCTGGTCCGCGAGGAGGTCAACCAGGACGCCGTCGAGCCGCTGGACCTGGAAAAGATGGTACGCGATATCGAGGCCGAAATGGCCACGCTCGGCCATTCCGTCTCGCTCGGCCATCTCGACAAGGTTTCGGTACGCGCCGGCGCGCTCGGCCTGCGCCGCGCGCTGCGGAACCTGATCGTCAACGCCGCCACCCACGGCAAGGCCTGCACCATCGCGCTCGACCTCGCCGACGGGCGCGCCGTGATGACCATTGCCGATACCGGTCCCGGCATTCCGCCCGACCTCATCAACAAGGCCTTCGAGCCCTTCTTCCGCGTCGACCCCGGCCGCCAGCAATTCATCCCCGGCGCCGGCCTGGGCCTCGCTATCGCCAAGGAGATCATCGAGCGCTATGGCGGCACCGTGACGCTGGAGAACCGCAGTGGTGGTGGATTGGCGCAGACGGTGGTGTTTGCGGCGGTGTGAGGAGGTGTAAAAAACAATGTCAGCGGGGCACGCCCCCCTCTGGCCTGCCGGCCATCTCCCCCTCTTGGGGGGAGATTGGCTGTCATCTCGGCTTTCGCCAACCACCAACGTTGCAGGAATGGGCAAGGCGCGCCGCCGATCTCCCCCCTTGAGGGGGAGATGTCCGGCAGGACAGAGGGGGGCGCCTGGCGCCAGCCTGGCAGAACCTGATCCTCGCCCACGAATGTACTCAGGCGGAAGACGAAAGCTGGCTCGAAGAGCGTTGGCCGCGATAGATTCGCGCCCTTCCTCTCTCCCGTCGATCGGGGGAGAGGAACGGGCTGGCTGGGAAAGCTTCGCGACCGTCCCTTTTACCCCGCTATCGCCAGCGGAACCGCGCTCTTGTTGGGGATCTGGATGTCGATTTCCAAGGTCGACATGGTCTCGCCGCGGTCCATCGAGACCTGGAGATAGTCCTGGTCGATCTGCACGTGCTTGGCGATGACGGCCATGATTTCCTCGCGCAGGATGGAGACGAGGTCGGGCTGGCCGCGGCTGGCGCGCTCATAGGCGAGCAGCACCTGCAGCCGCTCGCGCGCCACCGGGGCGCTGGAGCGCCGCCTGAAGAGGTCGAAAACGTTCATGCCGCCCTCCTTCCGAGCAGACGGTCGAGGAAACCCTTGCGTTCGAAGGGAACCACCACCGGCAGGTCCTCGCCTTCCAGCCGCCGTGCCGCTTCGAGATAGGCCTTGGCGGCGCTGTTGAGCGGATCCGTCAGGGTCACCGGCGAGCCGAGGTTGGAGGCGCGCAGCACATCCTGGCTTTCCGGGATGATGCCGAGCAGCGGCACCGACAGGATTTCCAGCACGTCGTCGATCGACAGCATTTCGCCGCGCGCGGCCCGCGCCGCGTCGTAGCGGGTGACGAGCACGTGCTTAGCGATCTGCTCGCCCTGTTCGGCGCGCATGGTGCGGGCGTCGAGCAGGCCGATGATACGGTCGGAATCGCGTACCGACGACACTTCCGGATTGGTGACGATGACCGCCTCATCGGCAAAGCGCATGGCGAGCTGCGCGCCGCGCTCGATGCCGGCCGGGCTGTCGCAGAAGACATAGTCGAACACGGAGCGCAGCTTGTCGATCACCTCGCCGACGCCGTCCTCGGTCAGCGCGTCCTTGTCACGCGTCTGCGAGGCCGGCAGCAGGAACAGCGTGTCGACGCGCTTGTCGCGGATCAGCGCCTGCGACAGCTTGGCCGTGCCCTGGATGACGTTGACGAGATCGAACACGACGCGCCGCTCGGCGCCCATGATCAGGTCGAGATTCCTGAGGCCGACGTCGAAATCGACCAGCGCCACCTTCTTGCCGGTCTTGGCGACAGCGGCCCCAAGTGCGGCCGTCGAGGTGGTCTTGCCGACGCCCCCCTTGCCCGATGTGACGACCACTACCTTGCCCATGGAAAAAGCCTCCGTTGCCTGTTTTCGTTTGTTGTGCCGCGCGCCGCGCGGCTTTTGTCAGAGCCTGCCATCATGCCATCCCAAACCGGTCCGAGGCTTGCGCGCGGTCCCCCGCGCCTGTCAGGGCCGGAACCATGAAGCCGGTCGCCACCATCGGGCCGCCCCTAGTTCAGCGGCACGACGGCGAGCATGTCGCCTTCGAGGAAGGCCTGCACCGCCTTGCCGCGCGAGACGCCTTCCATCTCCTCGGCCGTCGTGTACCAGCCATCGACCGAAATCAGCTCCGCCTCGTTGCGGCGGCAGAAGATGCGCGCCGACCTGTTGCCTTGCGAACCGGCGATGGCGCGGCCGCGCAGCGTGCCATAGACATGGATCGAGCCCGCCGCGATGATCTCGGAGCCGGACGCCACCGAGCCCAGCACGATGACATCGCCATGCGGATGGAAGATCGACTGGCCCGAGCGGATCGGCGACTTGACCATCAGCGTGCCGGCCTGCACGGCCTCAGCCGCGCCGGTGTCCTGACCAGCCTTGGCCGCCCTGCCCTTGCCCGCCTCGATTTTGATTTCGGCGGTCTTGCCCTCGTCGGACTTGCCGGTATCCTTGCCGGGTTCGGAAAACACCGTCTCCAGTTTGCCGGTCTCGTCAGCCGCCTCCGCCTTGCCCTTGCGGCCCGAAAGCAGCCCGTCCGACGTCGCCTCCTTGGCGCCGGTCAGAAGCGGCGGCAGGTCGAGCCCGAGCGAAGCGCCTTCGAGCTCGATCGCATAGACCCGGATGCCGCGCGCGCCGAGCGAAGCGACTAGCAGCCCGATGTCGGCGACATCGGGCTTCAGCACGTTCAAATCGAGAACCACCGGCCGCCCGGCAAAATAGCCCGGCGAATTGCCGATCCAATGATCCAGTCCCTCCAGCCAAGCCGAAATCGGCGCCTCCGGCGCCAGCGTGAAGGCGACGAAGGAGCGGGCGCGAAAACGAATGGATTTGGTCTCCAGGGGGGCGGCAAAGGTCACGGCTGGCGAATCCTTACTGAGAGGTAAACGCTAGGGGGTTAATGGTTAACGAATGGTTAACGGGGGCGCGACGCTGGCGCGAGAAATTGGGAGGTCGGCTAAGCGCCCTCCAAAGATCGACGAACAAGCGGTTCCCCCAACCGCGGCCTTCAGCGGCGACGCGAAGCTGATCGAATGGCTGCGACCAAATGGGCATCTTCGAAAGGTTTGCTTATCAATGCCACGTCGTGAGGGCGATCCGAGATCTTCTCGGCATCGGCGTAGCCCGTGACGATGAGCGCCGGCCAGTCCGCGCGCAGGCTTCGGGCGAAGCGGATGACGTCGATGCCCGAAATGAGCGGCATGGCAAAGTCTGTCACGATGACATCGAAGCGCTCCGGTTCCTTTTCGATGGCGGCCAGGGCCTGGGCGCCGCCGGAAAACGCCGTCACGTCGAAACCCGATTGCCGCAGCGACATCGCCGTCAACTCCCGCAGCGACTGACTGTCGTCGACGAGCAGAACGGTCGGCAACTGTTCCTCGGCCGTAGCCGGGAGATCCGTGCCGGCATTTTTGGCGGCGCTGACTTCGAAAACGGGTTCATCCCTGGCAGCGACGTCCTGCATCTCGCGTGAGCGGGGCAGCCAAAGCTCCATGGTGGTGCCGTGGCCAAGCTCGCTGTCTATCCTGAGCGTGCCACCGGACTGCTTGGCGAAACCATAGACAGTGCTGAGGCCAAGGCCCGTGCCCTTCCCGATCGGCTTTGTCGTGAAGAACGGTTCGATCACCTTGCTGATGACATCCGCGGCGATACCTGTCCCGGTGTCCTCGACCGCAAGCCTGACATAGTCGCCCGCGGCCAGCCCCTGCCCGGTGTGGCCGATGCTGCGATTGTGAGCCCTGACGCAGATTGTCCCGCCCGAAGGCATCGCGTCGCGGGCATTGAAGACTAGGTTCATCAAGGCAAGCTCGAGCTGCGCCGGGTCCGCATGAACCGGCCATATATCCTCACCGATATGCCAGTCGAAGCGCACCAAGCCGCCCAGAATCGGCGCCACCAGGCCGGTCATCGTGTCTCCCAGGCTCGACATCCGCACGGCAACCGGTTTCAGTTCCTGGCGCCTTGAAAAGGCAAGCATGCGCTGGATGAGATCCTTGCCCTGCGAAGCGGAGCGGCGCGTCATCTCGAGAACCTGGGCCGCCTTGGCGTCGAGGGCCACTTGCCTTTCGAGCAGGCTCAGCCCGGACAGGATCGCCGCAAGCAGATTGTTGAAATCGTGAGCAAGTCCGCCGGTCAGCTTGCCGATTGCATCGAGCCGCTGCGATTGCAGCAATTGGCTTTCCAGATGGCGCTGCTCGGTGATGTCCTGCATGGTGCCCAGCAGTTCGAGCCCGGCGCCATCCCTGGCGACCACACCCTGGTCGAGGAATATCCGGTATTCCTCATTGGCGCATCGCCAGCGGAACTCGCACGCATAAGAGCCGGTGTCGTGGGCGGCCGAAAGCGATCTTGTCACCGCGTCGCGATCGGCGGGATGGACCCGGCTGATGCCGAAATCGGGATCAGCCATAAACCGGTCCGGAGAAAATCCCGTTAGCCGGTCGACCCCTTTGGAAACGTAGCTTGCGGCGAATGGCGCCTCGGCCGCTCGGGCGTGAAAACAAATCGGCAGCGAGGCGAGGATCGTCTCCTGCCGGGCCTCGGAATGCCGCAGCGCCCGCTCGGCATCGAGTTTGTCGGAGGTCGCCTTCAGCGCCCGCTCGAGCAGCAGTTGCTCCCTGGCCGCATTCCGTTCGATTTCCCTCGTCTTTTCATAGAGATCGACGAAGACCATGACCTTGGACCGCAGCATCGCCGGGTCGAATGGCTTGAACAGATAATCCACCGCGCCGGCGTCATAGCCGCGCAACATATGCGCCTCTTCCTTGTTGATGGCGGTCAGGAAGATGATCGGTGTGGCGTTCGAGCGTTCGCGCCTCCGGATCAGCGAGGCTGTTTCGTAACCGTCGAGACCAGGCATCAGCACATCCAGCAGAATGACGGCGAAGTCGTCCTTGAGCAGAAAACGCAGCGCCTCGTCGCCCGACTGGGCGCAAATCACCTGCCCCACTCCGTCAAGCGCCTCCTCTATGGCAAGGAGATTTCGCGCGTCGTCGTCGACGGCCAGAACGCGAACCGGCCCAAGGTTTTCGAACGGTTCGCTGCTTTCTGCTTCCATCGCGGCCATAGACTAAATCCGCCGAGGCGCGATCAGATTGCGGTCGTCGCCGTCTGCCCGCGATGTTCCCGAGCGCGAGCGCGAGCGGCCGACCCATACCCGCAGCAGGGCGAGGAGCAGGTCGAGGTCGACGGGCTTGGCGATGTAGTCGGACGCGCCGGCGTCCAGGCATTTCTGGCGATCTCCTTTCATCGCTTTGGCCGTGACGGAAATCAGCGGAATGTGCGCGATCTCCGGCTGCGAGCGGATCCGGCGCATTGTTTCGTACCCGTCCATCTCGGGCATCATGATATCGATCAGGGCGACATCGACATCCGGCGCCTCTTCAAGCATGGCTATGCCGTCCCGCCCCCGCTCGGCATGCCGCACCTCTATGCCGTAGGTCTCCAGAACGCTGGTCAGCGAATAGATGTTGCGAATGTCATCGTCGACGATCAGAACCTTGGCCCCGGCCAGATCGGCGTTGTCGAGTTGCTCGGAAGCAAGGGGGCCCTTGTCGGGCCTGTCGCCTGGAAGGGCCGCGGACATCAACAACCCAAGCTGGGCAAAGTTGTCGGCGCGCGGAACATCGCTGAGCGGCGGATGCAAGGCGACCTGCTGTTGAAAGGCGTCCGGATGGGGCGTGAAGAAGAGCAGGCGCGGGACGAAATCGCCGAACTGGGACATGATCTCGTCGAGCATCTGGGAGTTGTCCTTGGCCGAACGGCCGAATCCGAACACGACGGCGTCATAACCGGCGATACCACCCCCGTCCGCATTGGCCGCGACGCGGCCGATGGCGGTGACCGACGTGACGCCGTCGCGAATGGCTTCGACCAGCGCCAGGCGACGCTCGGGATCCGGATCGGCGACCAGGACATTGCGTTGTGTCCTGAGCGTCCTTGACTGAATGTCGTCGAAGACACGCGAAAGTTCGCCGGCGGACACCGGCTTGCTGGAAACGCTTGCGGCGCCTCGGCGCATCAGAAGCTCGATGTCTTCGGCGCCGGAGATAACGTGGATGGGTATATTCCTGGTCTTCGCATCGTGACGTAAAAGGTCGAAAAGAACCCAGCCATCAATGTCCGAGAGGCCGAGATCCAGCGTGATCGCATCGGGCATGAGCTTGCGTGTAAGCGCAAGCGTTCCCGAGCCCGCAGTGGAAAGCACGCCTTTCAAACCGGCCGATCGCGCAAGACCAAGCAGCAGCCCGCCAAAAGTCGGGTCGTCCTCCACGATCAGCACCACCCTGTCCGACGGATCGATCGCGTCACGATCGTCGGCGAGTTCCGGCGTTCCTGTCGTGGCAGCGGCCGTAACGGACCCGGCGGCCGGCGAATGCTCGATTTGCGGTGCAAGACTGCTGCTGCGCGGACCGTCGAAGGGAATGACAAGCGTGAAGGTCGATCCCGTCCCAGGCTGGCTTTCGACGCGCAACTCGCCGCCGAGCAGGCGGGCGATCTCCCGGCTGATCGAGAGGCCGAGCCCGGTGCCGCCATATTTGCGGCTGGTCGTGCCGTCGGCCTGTTGAAACGCCTCGAAGATCAGCTTTTGCTTGTCTTCCGGAATGCCGATGCCCGTGTCGGTGACAGCGATTGCCAGCGCCTGCGGCGGTGCCGCCGCGCCGTTTGCGCGGCCGGTCCGCTCTGCATGGATGCTGAGCGTCACGTCGCCTTGGGAGGTGAACTTGAAAGCGTTGGACAAAAGATTGAGGACGATCTGCTGCAGCCGTTTTTCGTCCGTACGGATCGTCTCGGGCAGGATCTGATCGATCTTGATCGTAAACCCAAGGCCCTTGTCGGCCGCGAGCTGCCGGAAGGTTCGCTCCATATGCTGGCGCAGATGCGCAAGCGGCATGTCGTTGAGCTCGATCGAAACCGTGCCGGATTCGATTTTCGAAAGATCCAGTATGTCATTGATGAGGCTGAGCAGATCCGTGCCCGCCGAGTTGATCGTGCGAGCGAACTCGATCTGCTTGTCGTTCAAATTGCCCTGCTGGTTGGTGGCGAGCAAATTGGACAGGATCAGCAGCGAGTTCAGCGGCGTCCTCAGCTCGTGGCTCATATTCGCCAGGAATTCGGATTTGTACTTGGAGGTCAGCGCCAGCTGTTCCGCCTTCTCCTCGAGGGCCCGTCTGGCCATTTCGATCTCGAGATTCTTGTTCTCGACCTGTTTTTTCTCGTTCTCGAGGAGCTGCGCCTTCTCCTGCAATTCCTCGTTGGTGGCGTGAAGCTCTTCCTGTTTCTTGGTGAGCTCGGTCTGGCGCGACTGCAGTTCGGACGTCAGAAGCTGTGACTGCTTGAGAAGCCCTTCGGTGCGCATGGTCGCGGCGATCGTGTTGAGCACGATGCCGACCGACTCCATCAGTTGCTCGAGGAACAGGCGATGCGTGTCGCTGAAGCGGCTGAACGAAGCGAGTTCGATGACCGCCTTGACCTCTTCCTCGAACAATGCCGGCAGAACGATGGCGCTGGCCGGCGGCGCTTCGCCAAGGCCCGAGGTGATGCGCAGGAAGCTCGAAGGAACCTCGTCGAGCATGATCGCCCGTTTGTCGGCCGCGCTTTGACCGATCAGGCCTTCGCGGAAGTCCACACGTTGGCGGATCTTGGCTTTGCCCTCGGCGGCGTAGGACGCGGCCAGTTCCAGATAGGATTCTTCCTCGTCGCGATTGGTCACGTAGAAAACGCCATACTGCGCGTTCACCAGCGGCGCGAGCTCCGAGATGATCATGCGCGACACCGTGGCCAGATCGCGCTCGCCTTGCAGCATGCGCGAGAACCGCGCGAGGTTGGTTTTCAGCCAATCCTGCTCCGCATTCTTGAGCGTCTGATCCTTCAGGTTGCGGATCATTTCGTTGATGTTGTCCTTGAGCGCCGCGACCTCCCCGGAAGCCTGGACGCTGATGGAACGGGTAAGATCGCCCTTGGTGACCGCGGTCGACACCTCGGCGATGGCCCGCACCTGGGTGGTCAGGTTCGCCGCCAGCTGATTGACGTTGTCGGTCAGGTCGCGCCAAAGACCGGCTGCGCCCGGCACCCTGGCCTGGCCGCCGAGCTTGCCTTCGATACCGACCTCGCGTGCGACGTTGGTCACCTGATCGGCGAAGGTCGCCAGCGTCTCGATCATGCCGTTGATGGTGTCCGCCAGGGACGCGATCTCGCCCTTGGCATCCACGGCGAGTTTGCGCTTGAGATTTCCCTGTGCCACGGCGGTGACGACATCGGCGATGCCACGCACCTGGTTGGTCAGGTTGGTCGCCATGAGGTTGACGTTGTCGGTCAGGTCCTTCCAGGTGCCGGCCACGCCCTCGACCTGTGCCTGGCCGCCGAGCTTGCCCTCGGTGCCGACCTCGCGCGCCACACGCGTCACCTCGCCGGCAAAGGAGTTGAGCTGGTCGACCATGGTGTTGATGGTGGACTTCAACTCAAGGATCTCGCCCTTGACGTCGACGGTGATCTTTTTCGACAGATCGCCTCGCGCCACCGCCGTCGTCACATCGGCGATGTTGCGGACCTGGCCGGTAAGATTCTCGGCCATCGAGTTGACGTTGTCGGTCAAGTCCTTCCAGGTGCCGGCGACACCGCGCACCTGTGCCTGGCCGCCAAGCTTCCCCTCGGTCCCGACTTCGCGCGCCACACGCGTCACTTCCGAGGCGAAGGAGTTGAGCTGGTCCACCATCGTGTTGATGGTGTCCTTGAGTTCGAGGATTTCGCCGCGAACGTCGACGGTGATCTTTTTCGACAGGTCGCCCAGCGCAACGGCGGTCGTCACTTCGGCGATGTTGCGGACCTGGCCCGTCAAATTGGCGGCCATGGCGTTGACGTTGTCCGTCAGGTCCTTCCAGGTGCCCGCGACACCGCGGACCTGTGCCTGGCCGCCAAGCTTGCCGTCCGACCCCACTTCGCGGGCGACGCGCGTCACCTCGGAGGCGAAGGAGTTCAGTTGGTCCACCATCGTGTTGATGACGTCCTTGATCTGCAGAATCTCTCCCAGCGCATCGACGGTGATTTTCTGCGTCAGATCGCCGGTCGCGATCGCGGTCGCGACCTTGGAGACGTCGCGCAGCTGCACGGTCAGGTTGCCGGCCATGGCATTGACGTTGTCGGTCAGGTCCTTCCAGGTGCCGCCGACCCCCTCGACATGGGCCTGGCCGCCGAGTTTTCCCTCGGAACCCACTTCGCGGGCGACGCGCGTGACCTCGGAGGCGAAGGAGTTGAGCTGGTCCACCATCGTGTTGACGGTGTTCTTGAGCTCCAGGATTTCGCCCTTGACGTCGACCGTGATCTTCTTGGAGAGATCACCGCGCGCAACGGCCGTCGTCACATCTGCAATGTTGCGCACCTGGCCGGTGAGATTGGCCGCCATCAGATTGACGTTGTCCGTCAGGTCCTTCCAGGTGCCGCCAACGCCACGGACTTCTGCCTGGCCGCCGAGCTTGCCCTCGGTGCCGACTTCGCGCGCGACGCGCGTCACCTCCGAGGCGAAGGAATTCAGCTGATCCACCATCGTGTTGATGGTGTTCTTGAGCTCCAGAATCTCGCCTTTCACGTCGACCGTGATCTTCTTGGACAGATCGCCCAGAGCCACCGCGGTGGTGACTTCGGCGATGTTGCGCACCTGGCCGGTCAGGTTGGCCGCCATTGAATTGACGTTGTCGGTCAGATCCTTCCAGGTTCCGGCGACACCCCGCACCTGCGCCTGGCCACCGAGCTTTCCCTCCGTGCCGACCTCGCGCGCCACGCGCGTCACCTCGCCGGCAAAGGAGTTGAGCTGGTCGACCATCGTGTTGATGGTCGATTTCAGCTCCAGAATCTCCCCCTTCACGTCGACGGTGATCTTCTTCGACAGGTCGCCGAGCGCCACGGCGGTGGTCACATCGGCGATATTGCGGACCTGGCCGGTCAAATTGGCGGCCATCAGGTTCACGCTGTCCGTCAAATCCTTCCAGGTGCCACCGACGCCCTCGACGCGGGCTTGGCCGCCGAGCTTCCCCTCGGTCCCGACTTCGCGCGCGACGCGCGTCACCTCGCCGGCAAAGGAATTGAGCTGGTCGACCATGGTGTTGATGGTCGATTTCAGCTCCAGGATCTCGCCCTTGACGTCGACGGTGATCTTCTTTGACAAGTCTCCCGAAGCGACGGCCGTGGTCACCTCCGCGATGTTGCGCACCTGGCTCGTCAGGTTGGTCGCCATCGCGTTCACATTGTCGGTCAGGTCCTTCCAGGTGCCCGCCACACCCTTGACCCGCGCCTGGCCGCCAAGCTTGCCCTCGGTGCCGACCTCGCGCGCCACGCGAGTCACTTCCGAGGTGAACGAGGCGAGCTGCTCGACCATTGTGTTGACGATCTTGCCGATCCGCAGGAATTCGCCACGCAGCGGCCTGCCGTCGATCTCCACCATCATGGTCTGGGACAGATCCCCCTTGGCGACGGCGCCGATGACCCTGGCGACCTCGGCGGTCGGCTGCACCATGTCCTCGATCAGGTCGTTGACCGAACGGACACTGGATTCCCAGCTGCCTTTGGCGTTCCTGACATGGCCGCGCTCGCTGATGCGCCCATCTTTGCCAACCACCCGGCTCAGCCGCGCGAACTCGCGCGTCACCTGGTCATTGAGTTCGACAATTTGATTGAACGTGTCCGCGATCTCGCCACTCAACCCATCATAGACGTTTTCGATGCGAACGGAGAAATCGCCGTTTCGAAAGGCTTTGAGAGCGTTGAGGATTTGCCGAGAGTCCAGTTGTTCCTTTGGTAACCGAGATACGGCCAAAAACCCCTCCACGCGAACCCCAAGCCCAGATCAAGCCGAAGCCCCTAACGCGTGGCCATTTATTTTGTTCCATATAGCTTGCGAGCGCTGAAGATGACGACGCGCTTTGCTGCCATCCCTAAGAGCACGAAGGAGGCCGGTTGGCCCATGGCGGTTCCGGCTCTGTCTACCGCTATGCAACAGCGGCCCCTCAATGCCGCTTGAAATACTGCACCTCCCGTTCATGCTTCTCCGCGGCCTCGCGGTTATCGAACGTGCCCAAATTCCGGCGCTTGCCCGTCTTCTCGTCCTTCTTGCGCGAATAAAGCCGGTATTTTCCGTCCTTCAATTTCCTGATCATTTTTCGCTCCCCTGGAAAGGACGAAGGGCCCGGTCGGGCCCTTCTCGCTTTCAGTCCTGATGCTCGGGCATTTGTTTCAGCTGGTCCTTGGTCCAGCTGGTCACGGCGTGGATGTCGCCGTCCTCGTCGCGCATGAAATCGAGTTCGCTGGCCAGCACGGCCACCGGCTTGGCGCCGATGCCGAGGAAGCCGCCGACATCGATGACGACCTGGCTGCCGTGCACATGGTCGACCGAGCCGATCTTCTCGTCATCGGGGCCGTAGATGGTGGCGCCTTCGAGCTCGTCCTGGGTCAGTTCGGCGTCGGTCAGCCTGACGTGATTGCTGTGGTCCATGGTTTCGCATCTCCTGTGGTTGGGACAGGAGGAACCTGCGAGCGGGACAAGGGTTCCGACATTGTCTGGGACGACGGGGCAGATGACCAGGGATAGAGCTCTACGGCGGCAGGCATACGTCCGGGCTGGCCGGCTCGATGAATCATCGAGCCGCGCCAACGCGTTGTTTCGAAAGGCTTGCGCGATCAGCGCCCGCGCTTCGCCTTGAGCCCGCGCGCGGCGTCCTCGATCGCGGCCCGGTCGGTGCCCAGGCGGTCGATCAACTGCTGCGCCTCGTCGCCCGATATGCCGGTGCGCATGGCAATATCCTCGGCCGTCAGCACGTCGGTGCTGGCGATCTCGCCTGTCGGGGAGAGCCTTGTTTGCGGCAGCGCGTCGTCCGCCGTCAGCGGCAGGGCGGCCTCCCGGTCGATCTCCATCTCAGCCTGGTGCCAGTGCCGGTCATGGTCGCCATGGCCACCGCCTTCGCGCTGCCAGATCTCGTAGGCGCGGTCGCGGATCTTGTCATCGCGGTCGTCGTTCATGTCGGTTCTCCCTTTTGTGAGGGAGGAACGCCGCGCCGGTGCGAACGATCCAAAAAATCTGCGTGATTGTCGGGAGCACGAGATGCGCCCTCAGACGCGCCCACAGGCGCTACTCGCACTGGCGCCTGGGTCCGCCGGAATAGGGCTGGTAGCTGTTGTCTTCAGGCCGGTAGGAGCGATAGCGGCTGAAGCAGGACTCGACATGATCGGCGGAGAGCCCCGTCGCGGCGACCAGCGGCGCATCGCCGCCTTGGACATAGCTGACCTCGGTCGACGCCGGCGCGGCCTGGTCGGCGGCACCGGCGTCGAGATAGGGCGAGACGCATGGGCGCTGCTGGCCGCTATAGGACATGTAGCTGTTGTCGTTCGGATTGTAGGAGCGGTAGCGGTTCGCGCACCATTTGACGTGGGAAGCCGGCAATTCGGCAGACGGCAGCCCGGCCTGCTCGTCGTCCGCCGAGGGCGGCACCGCGCCGGTCACGGTCGGGTCCGGGGTTCCCTGCGCCCTGGCGGCGGCCTCGGGCGCTGCCACGGCCGGTATGCGTTCCAGCGTCTGCGCCGCCTTGTCCACCGGCCGGGCGCTCCTGGTCCACAACTCCGCGACGCTGGCCGCGGGCCTGATTTCATGCGCGGGCTTGGCGGCAATCAGCCAGGCCGCGAAGACCAGCCCGCTGGCGAAGACCGCAAGGGTCAGCACGAAGCCGCCGACCAGTCCCAATACCGCTTTCATGTCACGCTCCTTGAGCCCCCACTAATAGAATGCGGAGCATCAAGGCTGGTTCCAGGCAAGCGAGCAGTAACCGGAGGCAAGGTCGCGGCCGCTTCAAACCGGCAGCCTCACGGCAAACTGGTTCTCCACCGCCAGCAGCGCCGCCACCATCTCCTTGTCGCGCCGGCGCTGCAGCAAATAGCCGGCCAACAGCCGGTCCAGCGAGAACCTGCCCGCACCCGCGGCAGCCAGCACGAACATGCCGCCGGCAATGGCGAAATCCTTTTCGAAATGCAGCAATTCGTTCTGGCTGGCGAAGTTGGTGTGAAACAGCATGGCCGTCGCCAGGCAGAAAAGGCCGAGCCCGACGGCGCCGAGCCGCGTCAGCAGGCCTGTCGCGATGGAAAGCCCCGCCCCCAATTGCAGCGCCACGGTGGCGATGACCAGCGGCAGGCCGACGCCAAGAGCCGCCATCGCCTTGGCCGCGGCGTCGAAATGAGCGGCGAGTGTGACGCCTTCATGCAGGAAGATGAGGGCAAGCAGCAGGCGGCCGACGAGCAGGGCCGCGTCCCTGACATAGGGCTTGGTGGCGAGGGCGTGCAGCTTCTCGATGATTTCGGTCGGTATCATGGTCAGGCTCCAATTTTGTTCGCAATCAAGCCGCACTCACCGTGGGACGCGCGGCGCTTGCCGGTTGTGATGTCTGAAAAGGCCGGAGCCGGCTCGAGGGAGAGCGCCGGCTCCGGCAATGGGCGCCAGCCACGAGCGCCCGAACTTTGGGTGACGGGGTTGAGGTTGGCGCCAAGGCCCCCTCATCCGACCGCTTCGCGGCCACCTTCTCCCCGCCGGGGAGAAGAGGCAGAGGCAGACTCGGTGCCCTCCTCTCCCCTCGGGGAGAGGTCGGATTGCCCCGAATTGCTCTTTGCAATTCGGCCTTGGCAATCCGGGTGAGGGGGAACTTGCGCCCCGCCCTACTTCGTCACCTTGGTGTCGATGGCCTTCTGCAAATCGGCAAGCTCGTCGCAGCCGGCGGGGCACAGTTTTTGCAGCGATGCCAGTTGCTCCCGCGCCTTGGCCATGTCGCCGGTCTCGACATAGAGCTCGCCCAGATATTCGCGGGCGGCCTTGTGGTCGGGTTTCAGCTCCAGCGCCTTGTTGTAGTAGGTCAGCGCGGTGGCGAAATCGCCGGTCTTGCGCAGCGTGAAGCCGAGCAGATTGTAGACATCGGCCTGCTGGTTGTCCTGCGCGAGATCACGCAAATCCGCCAGCGCGCCCTTATAATCCTTGGCGTCGATCTTGGCCTTGACGGCGGTGAGGTCGGGCGCGTCCGCGCCCTCGATGTCATCGACCGCGTAGGCCGGCATGATTGACACGACGGGAACCACGGTCAGCACGGCGACGGCGCCGAGCAGGCCGAACAGGGCATTTCTGCCCAAGAAAAATTGTTTCATTGTCTGTCTCGCTTGTCTCGATTGGGAGCCGACGCTCAGATTTCGACTGGGGTGAAGCCATAGGCATTGCCGTCCTTGACGAAGACGCCAGTGCCCGGGAACGGGAAGTGCGAACCGGAAATGCGGATGTTGTCGGCGATCACCCGGTCGATGATCCTGTGGCGCGTGGCGATGGCCGTCGGCCCATCCTGGTCGTAGCTGCCCTGCCATTCCGGATGCGGCGCCAGCAAAGCCGGCACATACATGGTGTCGGCCGAGATCATCAGCTGCTCCTTGCCGGAGTTGGCGAGATACACCGAATGGCCCGGCGTGTGGCCGGGTGCGGCGATGATCTGGATGCCGGGCGCGACCTCGGCGCCGTCCTCGACCAGCTTCCAGTTCTTCCATTTCGGAAAATTCTCGGCGATGCGCTTGCCCGCCGGCTTGCGGCCTTCGGGCAGCTTCGCCAGCCGGCTCGGATCGGTCCACCAATTGTATTCCGTGGCGTTGACGATCAGCTCGGCATTGGGGAACACCGGCGTGTTGGTGCCCTTTTCCATCAGGCCCCAGACATGGTCGGGGTGGAAATGCGAGATCAGGATGGTGTCGATCGCCTTGTAGTCGATGCCGGCGGCGGCCATGTTGGCCGGCAGATGCGTGGCGTTGGCCTGCCACTGGCCGACGCCCGAGCCCGCATCCATCATGATCAGCCTGCCGCCCATCTTCAGCACCACGACGGTGAGCGGAATGGGCATGAAGTCGGTGGCCAGGCCCGCCTTGGCGAGCGCGGCCTTGGTGTCGTCGATGGAAACGTCCTTGATGAAGGCCGGGTCGTGCGGCTTCTTCCAGATGCCGTCATAGATGGCGGTCACCTCGATATCGCCGACCGTATACCTGTAGAAGCCGACGGCCGGCTCCACCGGCGTCTGCGCGAAGGCTGGCCGGGTGAATTCGAGCTTGCCGGCAAGGCCGAAAGCGGCAGCAGCAGCGGCTGATCCAAGCAGTGTGCGGCGTGTCATGCTGAACATGGGTATTCTCCCTGTGAGGTTGCGTGGCGGAGAGGTGACGGAGAGCCACGCCACATGGCTCCCCGTCCTGATTGCGGGTGGGGTCCAGATCTCGAGGGTGGTCCGGACCCTGAACTCAGCGGCCCCAGATGCCCTGGCCGGGTTCATCCGCATCGGATTTCGTCGTTGCCCGCACACCGTGCCGGACCTTGTCCGGCTTGGCAGTCGAGGCGGTATGGGTGTTGTCGATGGGGGCGGCCGCCGGGTTGACGGTGCGGTCGCCAAAATGGTCGCTACCGGCAAAGGCGGAACTCGAGGCAAGCACCATCGCGGCCACGCTGAGAGCGAGCTTGGTCATTTCAGTAAATCCTTGTTTTGTTTCTTCGCGTCGCGGGCCGGATTGGCCCCGCTGATGACAAGACCCGGCAGGGGCGTGCTTTATTCCCGAGGGGCGTGAGATTTTTTAAGAAGGCCACAAAACCGGCCGCCAGCGGCCATGCGGAAGCCCGCTCAGACACAATCCAGAAACATAATTCAACAGTTCGGAAAAACTGCTGAAAAGATCGGATGGCATAACCCTCCCTCAACGGCCGGGAATCGGCCGTCGCACAGGCGCACGGGTATGGGCAATGCAACGAGGTTCGAACAGATGGATGGGTGCCCGGCACGGCGCTCGCCGCCGGTCGTGCCGAGGCGATGCGCCCGCCCCGCGCCATGCTCCCGAACATGTGAAGACGGAGCGGCCTGTTCCCTGATAACCGCGCGGCCAAAGAGCCGTCGGTTATCGCCGGTCCGGATCGCGGAAGCTTCCGTTTTGGAAGCTTCGGTCATTCCACCTCCATCAACACGGATCAAATTGCAGCGGCGCCACAGCCGACGATGCCTGCCGGCGGCGGCATGATCGGCGATTTCATTAGGACGAGAAAGTTTTGAAAATGGATCACGGTATCGATATTGCCGAACTGGACAGGGAAACGGCACGATCGGGCGGCGAGCCCGAGGCGCGCGCCGACATCGTCGGTTCGCTTGCAAGAATTGCCTCCACGACGACGGCGCGCGGCCAGGTCCTGACCGGCGCGGACTTCGCGCGGGCGGGCCAGCCGGACGAGCGGCTCGACAAGGTGTTCGAGCAGCTCGCCGAAACATTCGCCACCTTGCCGGCGGTGATCTCCGAGGGCCGCGTCTGGACCTATCGGGAGCTGGACAGCCGCGCCAACCAGTTCGCCCGCCTGCTGGTCAAGCGCGGCGTGCGGCCGGGCGACCGCGTCGGGCTCATTCTCGACCGCTCGGCGGAAACCTATGTCGCCCTGCTCGCCGTGACGAAGGCGGGCGCCGCCTTCGTGCCGCTGGCCACCGCCTTCCCGCAGGAGCGCATGGCGCTCATCATCGAGGACGCAAGCGTCAGTCTGGTCGTCACCATCGCCACCTATGCATCGCGGGCCGGCGAGCTGCCGGTTCCGCATCTGCTGATCGACAGCGCGGCGGGCGAAATATCGACCCAGTCCGGCGCGCCGCTGAAGCCGCACAAGGCGCCGGCCGCAAGCGACGACATCTGCTACATCCTCTATACATCGGGCACGACAGGCAGGCCCAAGGGCGTGGCTATCCGCCACCAGAGCTTCGTCAACTTCATTCGCGTCGCCGCCGCGTCCTACGGCTACAAGCCGGGCGACCGCGTCTACCAGGGCATGACCATCGCCTTCGACTTTTCCTCCGAGGAGATCTGGGTGCCCTTCGTCGCCGGCGCGACCGTCGTGCCGGCACCCGGCCAGATGCCGCTGGTCGGCGAGGAACTCGCCGATTTCCTGCGCCATCACGACATCACCTGCATGGCCTGCAGCCCGACGCTTCTGTCGTCCATCACTTCAGATGTGCCCAGCCTGCGCACGCTGCTGGTCGGCGGCGAAGCCTGTCCGCACAATCTGGTGGTACGCTGGTCGAAGCCCGGCCGGCAGATCCTCAACACCTATGGCCCGACCGAGGCGACCGTCACGGCAACCATGGGTGCGCTGACGCCCGACCGGCCGGTGACGATCGGCGCGCCGCTGCCCACCTATTCGATCGCCATTCTCGATCCCGTGTTGCCACAACTGGCCGACCCCGGTGAACTGGGCGAGATCGGCATCGCCGGCATCGGCCTCGCCGTCGGCTATCTCAACCGGCCGGACCTCACCGAACAGAAATTCATCGCCGATTTCCTCGGCCTGCCGAACAACCCGTCGAAGCGCATCTATCGCACCGGCGACCTTGGCCGGATCAACGATGCCGGCGAGATCGAATATGCCGGGCGCATCGACACACAGGTGAAGATCCGCGGCTATCGCATTGAACTGGGCGAGATCGAGGCCGTGCTGCTCGACCAGCCCGAGATCGCGCAGGCCGCCGTCACCACCTGGGAGATCGAGCCCGGCCGCGTCGAGCTCGTTGCCTATTACGCGCCCAAGGCCGGCCAACCGGCGCTCTCGCGCGCCGACCTTGCCCAGACGATGAAGCGGCGGCTGCCGGACTACATGGTGCCCTCCTATCTGGAGGAACTGCCTGTCATCCCGATGACGGTCTCCAACAAGGTCGACCTTCGCCAGCTGCCCAAGCCGACCAGCGTCCGGCTCTCGGCCGACCGCGCCATGGTTGCGCCCGCCAATGACGACGAGCGTTTCCTGGCCGAGGCACTATGCGCCGTGCTGAAGTTCGACGACGTGTCGGTCGAGGACAATTTCTTCGACGATCTCGGCGCCAACTCGCTGCTGATGGCGCATTTCTGCGCCCGCGTGCGCACCCGCAAGGAATGGGCGACGACGTCCATGCGCGACATCTATCTCTATCCCACCGTGGCGCGCCTGGCCAAGCACCTCAGCGTATCGGAAGAGATGACGACGGCGATCAATGAGCCCGTTCTCACCCGCCGGGCCTCCAACCTCGTCTACTGGACCTGCGGCGCGGCACAGCTCTTGTTCTACGCGCTCTACAGTTATGTGGCGCTGTGGGCGATCAATGGCGGCCTCAACTGGGTCTATGACGCGCTCGACGAGCCGCTGCAGCTCTACATCAGGTGCGTGGTACTCTCGGGCGGCGTGTTCTTCGGCATGTCGGGCTTTGCCGTCGTCGCCAAATGGGTGCTTGTCGGCCGCTGGAAGGCGGAAGCGTTCCCGATCTGGGGCCTGCGCTACTATCGCTTCTGGGTCGTCAAGACCTTGATCCGCTCCGCGCCGGTCGTCCTGTTCCGGGGCAGCCCGCTCTACAGCCTGTACCTGCAGCTGCTCGGCACCAGGATCGGCAAGAACGTGGTCATCGAATCCCGCGCCGTGCCCGTGTGCACGGACCTGATTTCGATCGGCGACCGAACCATCCTGCGCAAGGAATCGCTGATCCTCGGCTATCGCGCCCAGGCCGGCTATATCCACACCGGGCCGTTGACCATCGGCAGCGATGCCTTCGTCGGCGTCGGCTCTACGCTCGACATCGACACCGCGATCGGCGATGGCGGCCAGCTCGGCCATTCCTCCTCGCTGCAGCGCGGACAAAGCATCCCGGACGGCGAACACTGGCATGGATCGCCGGCGGTGCCGACCACGGCGGACTATTGCAAGGTGCGCAATGTCAACCCTCCCCGTATCAGGCGCTTCCTCTACGAGGCCGTGCAGTTGATCGGGCTGTTTGCCATCGTCACCCCGCTGCCACTTCTGTTCCACAGCTATTGGGAGAATGTCGGCGACGACTATCAGGAGACGATCGGCATTGTGGCGATCGGCACGACGGTCACGCTTTTTGGCTATATCGCCCTGGCCTTCCTCGCCGCCACGGTGGTGCCGCGCCTGTTCAGCCTGATCCTGAAGCCCGGCCGCACCTACACGCTTTACGGCTTCCGCTACTGGCTGCAGACGGTTGCCGAGTTCTCGAGCAATTCGCGCGTGCTGGGGCTGCTGTTCGGCGACAGCTCGGCCATCGTCCATTATATCAGGGCCATCGGCTGGAACCTGAACAAGGTGGTGCAGACCGGCTCCAATTTCGGCTCCAACCAGCAGCACGAAAACCCGCTTCTGTGCGAAATCGGCACCGAGACCATGGTGTCGGACGGGCTGTTCATGATCAACATGCACAAATCCGCTTCCGCGTTCCGGCTCGAGCCGACCCGGATCGGCGAGCGCAACTATCTCGGCAACAACATCTACTATCCGCCGGATGGGCGCACGGGCGACAACGTCCTGCTCGGCACCAAGGTGATGGTCCCGATCGACGGGCCTTTGCGCGAGAATGTCGGCCTTCTCGGCTCGCCGTCCTTCGAGATCCCGCGCATGGTGGCCCGCGACAAGGAACTCATCGCCGGCATCAACGAGGACGACCGGCAAAAGCGCATCCCGGCCAAGAACCTGCACAATCTGGTGACGATCCTGTTGTTCGTGGCGACGCAATGGGTCATGCTGTTCGCCACGCTGGCGATCTGGGACCGGGCGCTGAACTACTACACCGAATGGGCCGAGATCGCGCTCTTCGTGGCGGTGCTTTTGACGTCGGCGATCACCATTCCGTTCTACATCTTCGTCGAGCGGGCAAGCCTTGGCTTTCGCAAGCTGAAGCCGCGGATGACGACAATCTACGACGTCACCTTCTGGCGCCACGAACGCCACTGGAAGCTCGCGGATTCGCCCATCGTGCGCCTGTTCGCCGGCACGCCGTTCCGGCCGATGATCCTGCGCATGCTGGGCGTCAAGGTGGGCAGCAGGGTCTATGACGGCGGCGCCAATTTGACCGAGCGTTCGCTGGTCGAGATCGGCGACGACGTCACGCTCAACGAGGGATCGGTGATCCAGGCCCATTCGCTGGAGGAAGGCGCGTTCAAGTCCGACTTCATCCGCATCGGCGATGGCTGCACGCTCGGGCCTTCAGCCTTCGTCCACTACGGCGTCGTGATGGGCAACGGATCGATGGTCGATGCCGATTCCTTCGTGATGAAGGGCGAGGAGCTGGAGCCCAACTCCATCTGGCGCGGCAACCCGGCCAAGCTGCATCGTTTCGTCGAGCCGGTCAGCGAGGCCGCCGGGGCAACGGCGTCTTGACGGACCGCGCGCCCGGCAGCGTGGACATCCGTATCGTCCCCGTGACCAAGGCCAATCGCGCTTTGGTCACCGCCCTGCGACTGGCTCCGGAGCAGGTGGATTTCGTCGCCGGCAATGCGGACTCGCTGCGCGAAGCCAGATCCGACCGGGACGCGCGGCCCCGCGCCGTGATGGCCGGGGACCAGATCGTCGGGTTCCTCATGTACGACGCGCCGAAGGACGATGACGAGGCGCGCATCTACCGCTTCATGATCGACCGCGCCTGGCAAGGCCGGGGCTATGGCAAGGCCGCGTTGCGGGCGGTGCTGGGGGAAATCCGCGGGCTCGGCCACGTCAGGCACGTGTCGATCTGCTACGAACCGCGGAACGAGGCCGCACGGCAGCTCTATCGCGGCGCCGGTTTCGTCGAGGAAGGGCTCGACGAGGACGGCGAAATGATCGCCGATCTCATCCTTGCGGCCGCCGCTCGATGACGCCATCAGCCGGTCCGTCTTTCCCGGATTTGCCGGAGGAAATCGCCTTGGCGCGCGCCATCGCTGCCATGGCTCCAGCCGGAGTGCGCACGGGATGCCGGCTCATCCGCGAAGGCGACGAGGCCTATCTGTTGCCGGCGGAGGCGGGCTCCATCCCCGCCCGCCAGCCGGCCATGCGGCGGGCCAGCGGCGCGGCGCGATTGCTCGCGCACCGGCTGCTGGCGGATGCCGGCTTCGACGGTTTCGCCCTGCTGCGCACGGCCTCTGGCGCACCTGCCTGGCCGGACGGGATGACCGGCTCGCTCGCGCATGACGACGACATGGCCGTGGCGGCGGTCGCGCCTGTCGGCCAGATCGTCTCCCTCGGCATCGATGTCGAGCCGGCGCTGCCCCTGCCCGACGAGATTTCCGCCCTTGTTGCCATGCCCGCCGACCGGACGGGTACCGCCGACCGGCAGCTTGCCGGCCGCATCCTCTTCGCCGCCAAGGAAGCGGTCTACAAGGCCGCCTATCCGCTGGACCGCCAGGTGCTGGGCTATGAAGACATCGCGGTGAACCTCGAGACCGGCCGCGCGACGACGAGCACGGGCCGCGAAGTCAGCCTCATCTACTGCGTCGCCCCGCGTGTGGTCGTGTTGGCGTTTGTCGACGGTGACGGGGTTTAGGGTCGGCTCGACTATCCCTGCTCCACGCCCGAAGCCAGCAATCTCCGGCGTTGGCGCCGCCCCTCACTGTCCTGCCGGACATCTCTCCCCGTAAACGGCAGGGCTGTCCGGGGAAAGTATCTGGTGAATCGAAATGCCGCATGCGCATGCCCCGTGAGACGGTTGTTTTC
>NZ_JAIUGU010000018.1:0-114418 GCF_020164775.1 Mesorhizobium sp. ES1-6 | reverse complement strand
TCTCCATCGAATCAATCCCAGTAAGGAATCGAGCTTCAATGCGCCGCGCAACCGAGATGTGTGAACGCGATAGGTCCTTCACGGGGAGAGGGTAAGGGTGAGGGGCGGCGCAATCCTTCGAATTTGTCCCCATGATGTCGAAAACCTCACCAATATCCGCCTTGGCTCTGCCATGCGCCGCTATGGTTTTCGCCAGAAAGCCGCGCTATCCCTTGGCCAACGGGGGATGTGCATGGTCGGGGAACGCAAAAGGTTTCTTCTGTCGCGGCGCTTGCTGCTCGGCGCGACGGTCTTCGGCGGCGCCGTGCTGTGGGGCGGCACAACCGTGGCGCGGCTGGCGCGCGGCCCGTCAGGGCCGAAGGATGCCGGACGCATCGCCGACATAGATGGCATCGCGCTGCCGCTGAAGCCGATCGACAGCCCGCCGGCCTTCGATCCGTCGCTACCTTGGCTCGCAAAAGGCGGCGACATCAACGATGCCAGCGGCCTGTCGAGGACCCCTGTTTATGGCGTCGTCGAGGTCAGCGAGGAAGAGCATGTCGCCAAGGCGTTGGCCTTCGCGCGCGCCAATGGATTGAAGGTGTCGCTGGCGGCCGTCCGCCATTCAATGGGCGGCCATGCCTTCGACGACAATGCGCTGGTTCTGGATCTGAGAAAGTTCAACAAGGTCACGGTGGACGCCGCCACCAAGACCATGACCTTGCAGCCCGGCGCGCGCTGGCACGACATCCAGACCATGCTGCATCCGCGCTTCGCGGTGAAGGCGATGCAGTCGACCGACATTTTTTCGGTCGGCGGTTCGCTGTCGGTGAACGCGCATGGCATGGACCACCAGGCGGGCTCGGTGGCCGGCTCGATCCGCTCGATGCGGGTGATGCTGGCCGACGGTTCGGTGACGATTTGCTCGCCAACCGAAAACGACGAACTGTTCCGCCATGTCATCGGCGGCTACGGCCTGTTCGGCGTGGTGGTGGAGGCGACGCTCGATATCGTCGACAATGCCGTCTACCGCACCTCGCGCGAGATCATCAGGTCCGACGACTTCCCGAGATTCTTCGCCGAGGTGCTGGAGCCGAACAGGGATATCGGCCTGTTCTACGGCCATCTGTCGACGGCGCCGGGCAACTTCCTCGAGGACATGATCGTCTACCGCTACGACAAGGTGGCCGAAGAGCCGCCGGCGGACCAGCCGCCGCTTGGTGAACCCGATGGCGTCGGCCTGAAGCGGGTGATCATGAACATGGCCAAATGGGGCAGCGCGTTCCAGGAATTGAAATGGTTCACCGAAAAGACGCTGGAGCCGAAATTCGAGAGCTGTACGGTGGCGCGTACGTCGGCCATGGCCGAGGGCGAGGCCTGTCTCGTCACCCGCAACAACCCGATGCACGATTCGGTGCCCTATCTGTTCAATAACCTGATGAACGAGACCGACATATTGCACGAATATTTTATTCCTCGCGCGAGGTATAATCCATTCATCGCGGAAGCGCGCGACATCCTGCGCAACCAGGACCTGCCGGTGCTCAACGCCTCGGTGCGCATCGTTCACAAGGAGGATGTGGCGCTGACCTACGCGCCGGAGCCGGCCTATTCGCTGGTGCTCTACATCAACCAGCCGGCCGATGCCGATGGCAACGCGAGGATGCGGGCGCTGACGCGGGCGCTGATCGACGTGACGATCAAGCATGGCGGCCGGTTCTTCCTGCCCTACCAGTTGCACTATACGGGCAAGGAGTTGCTGGCGTCCTATCCCGAACTGCCGGCCTTCCTGGCGGCAAAGCGGCACCATGACCCGACGGAACTGTTTTCCTCGACCTTCTACCGTGCCATCAAGGCGCTGAGCGGGGTGGTGTAGGAAGCAGTTCCAGGAAAAGTGTGAAGCGGTTTTCCCGTCCCGGAACTGCTCAGGAATAGAGCAGGAGAACAGTCAATGCGCATGGTGTCAGCGGCGGCCCTCACTCTCATCGCGCTGTGCGCTGGATCGGCCGGAGCCGAGGACCTCAAGGCCTTCAGGCTGACGATCGACGGCAAGTCGTTGGATATCGACGCCGGCGAAAGCACCCACGTGACGTTGCCGGACGGCAAAGAGGTTGAAGTGAAGCTCGACAGGAACGACTTCGCCACCTTTTCCGGCGACAGTTTCTCCTTCAACCATCCGAGCGGCATTTCGGTGACCAAGACCGATCTCGGCGAAAACATCACGCAATATCTGATGGCCTCGGCGCTCGGCACGATCATCGTCGTGCAGGAATACGGCAAGATGAACCCCGTGTCGCTCAACCAGCTGATGCTGCAGGAGATGACCAGGGAATCGGTGCAGGCGGGTGCCGCGCTGACGCAGCAGCCGACAACCCGCAAGCTTGCCGACGGCAAGGAACTGACCGGCATCCGCGCCGAGGTGAAGACGCGCACCGACACCGCGTATTTCGAGATCGTCGGCTACGGCCTCTCCGATCAGGGGCTGTTGTTCATCACGCGCGTCGGCAGCGAAGACGAGGCCACCGAACAGCCGCTGATCGACAAGTTCTGGGAGAGCCTGAAGGTGAAGATGTAAGCTGCCTACAGCCCCGTCGGCACCAGGCTGGCCAGCCAGTTCACGGAGCGCTTTGCCGCGTCGGCGGTTGCCGAGGCGGCGCGGCCGAGATCGGTCTTGACCACGGCATAGCCGTTCTTCGTGCGATAGAGCACGCCGGTTCCGCCGTCGACCACCTGTTCATAGGCGACGGGCCGGGCCGCTGCCGCGTCCATGGCCGTCGTCGGTGATCCCACGGGCACGCTCGGCCGATGGCTGAGCTCCGGCGGCAACGGGCTTTCGGGCTCGACGGCCCGGCTGGTGGGCTTCAGTTCCGGACCCGAAGCGATCGCGGCCAGGTGCGATGAGGACGCCGAACCTTTCGCGCGGCAGATGCCGGAGACCAGCGGATAGTTGAAATTGCGCTCGTGCAGGATCTGGCTCTTCATTGCGGCTTCGCAATCGGCGATGGTCGACCACTTGGCCGGCGTCTCGCCGATATATTCGCACAGCTTGGCGTCGCAGTCGCAGCCGACAATGGTCATGGCGACAAGGGCGGTCTTGATCACGGTCTTGTCCCTTCGAGATGCCCCCCGGCAATCCAGCCGTCCCCTTCGCGCGCGAACAAGGCGGGATTTGGCCGCGATTGTGGAATCGTCGTGACGAAGAGATCAATATGCCCTGATGTGGCCGAAAGGCTCAGTAGTCGTAGACGTGTTCGAGCTTCGCGCCTGCCTTCATCAGTGATGGCAGCACCAGATGCAGCTTGCGCACGGCGACGACCATGCCGGTGCGGCGCGTCGAGGGGTCGGCCGGCAGCGGATAGCTGAACAGGATGCGCATGCCTTCGGGGACGGCGATCGCGTCGGTCGACAGCATCGTCACCATGATCTCGTCATTGCCGCCGATTTCGACAAAGGAGACACCCTTGTCGATCAGGCGCGGGATCATGTCGGTGAACACCTGGTAGCGCTTGGTGACGAAGATGGTGCCGTCGGCACCATAGTCGCGCTCCAGCAAGGTGTCGGGCTCGTTGCGCGTGGCTTCGCCGACCGGTCCCCTGGCCCAGACATGGACATCGAGGAAGGCCGGGTCGGAGGTGGCGGCCAGCGCCTGCTTGATCAGGTCGGCATAGCCTTGCTTGATGGTGTCGGCGAGGCCGAAGGCAAGCTTGCGTTCGCTGGTGCGGATGGAACTGTCGCCAGGCGCCGGCTGCACCGCGAAAAGCCCGGCGCGCTTCTCGGCATAGGGGAACTGGTACCACGGCACCTGGTCGAGAAAGCCCGCATAGTCCGCCGCCACCTTGGCCTGGTAGATGTCGGCGGCGGTGCGCTTGGCCGATGTCGCCTCGGTGACGCGGCCGACGGTGTTCTCATAGGCCCATTGCAGGATATGCTCGATCGAGTGGCTGGTGCCGATGATGACCAGCATCTGGTGGTTGGCGTAGTTGAATTTGTAGGCGGAGCTGGCGCGGATCACCGTGGCGTAATCCTGCCAGAAGCGGCCGACATAGGACCAATAGGGAAAGCCGCTCGGCTGGTCCTTGGCGACGAAACCGGCATATTCGCGCGCGGCATAGACGATCGCCCATTCCGGGTAGGTGAGGAAGGTCGATTCCTCCGGCCGCTGGTAGCCGGGAATTTCGGCGCGCACCTTGTCGGCCAGCGCCTTGGGCGGCGCGCCGTCGGCAATGCCGGGCAGCGGCGTCTTGTCGAGCGACGGGGTGGTCAGGAAGCCATAACCCAGCCCCGCGATCGGGATCAGGATGACGATGACGATCAGCCAGAGGATCGTCTTGATGATGCGCTTTATCAAGCGGAACAGGAACATGGCCGGTCAGGCCGTGGCGAAGTGGTCATGGATGCGCTTCGACAGCCAGAAGCCGACATAGACGGCGAAGCCGCCGATGACGATGTGCGGCAGGTTGGCGAAGAAGCGGGCAGGAAACTCGATGTCGTTGAGGGAGCGGAAACCGTTGATGAAGATGCCGGCATCGAGGCAGCCGGAGCCGGTGATCAGCCCGAGCACGCCGTCGAACAGATAGACCGAGCCGAACAGCTTGAAATAGAACACCGCCTGGCGGTGCGAGATGAAGGCGGCGGCCAGCGCCCAGACGCCTGAAAAGGCGTGCAGCAGATCGTCATACCATTGCAGGGAGAACAGGCCGAACAGATTGCCGTTGGCATCGTTGAAGGCGGGAATGTAGCCGATGGCGACGACCGCGAAGAACAGGAAGGCGTAGGCAACGGCAAGCTTCTGGATCAGCGTCATGAAGTATCCCCCTTCGAAGAGCCCGTTGCTGACGGACTCTGACGACGCAGCGATACTAACCGATTTTGACGCGCGGTGAAGCGGCGCCCGCAACTTCGCCGGGAAAGAACTTCGAGGGGGCCAAAAGACAGTCGGCGCCGGGATTTCTCCCAGCGCCTCCCTGTCAGATCAGGACACGGTCGCGGCAGCAACTTCCGTAAAGTCGTCGCGCCATGCCGGCCTTGATTTTGACGGTCCTGCCAGTCATCACCCGAGGGCGATGCCCGTTCCAGACCACGCTGGCCTTCACCCTTGCGGGCTTTGCCCTGCGTGCCATCGAAGGTTTTTGCCGTCCTTCATGGCAGCATCGGTCCGCCGTCGGCGTTGGCACGCTTTCCGCGGCCCCGTAGGTCTCGGCTCCGTCCCTCGAACAGGCAAGCCTGCTCTCGCTTCGGGCCGTACGGGCCTCAGGAAATCCGCCTTTCACTTCCGCCTTTCGGCTTGGCGATCGGTAGCCGCCTGAGATGGGTTGAACTTACGCCGGGTAAGGGTCTTGGGGAATGCCCGTGCCCCTGTGGATAGCGGGATTATCGGGGACCGATGCCAGAAGCCAAGGAAATTCAAGCACGAACGCCTTAGACAGCCTGCCCGCTTTTTCGGCGCACGAACCCACACGCCCCTTGCCCTGCCGACGGACGCGGGTTTCAATGCCGGCAAAGGATCGGGGCCGGCAAAGGATCGGGCCCGGCAAAGGATCGGGTTCTCCATGCCCGGCGCCGGGGAGGGCGAGAATTTGAAGGTCGGGGTGGTGCTCAATCCGATTGCCGGCGGCGGCCGGCTGAAACGGCATTGGCCCGATGTCGCGGCCGCGCTGAAAAAGCACTTCGGCGATTTCGAATTGCGCGAGACGCAGGCAGAGGGCGATGCCGAGCGGCTGGCGCTCGATCTTGCGGCGAACGGCTTCGACCTGGTGATCGCGGCCGGGGGCGACGGCACGGCGAGCGAAGTGGCCGACGGCTTGCTGCAGGCCCGCGAGGAGGGCGGCAGGACAACCGAACTCGGCCTCCTGCCGTGCGGCACCGGCATCGATTTCGCGCGCGGCCTCGGCCTGCCGAACGAGATCGACGCGACGCTGAAGCGGATTGCCGAGGCCAAGGCCAGGGCGGTCGACGCCGGCCGCATCTGCTATATCGACGATCATGGCGCGCTGGCCAGCCGGCACTTCATCAACATCGCCAGCCTTGGCCTGTCGGGCGCCACCGACCGCGCCGTCAATGCCGACAAGCGCAAGGGCAGGACGTCGGCCAAGGCGCTGTTCCTGTGGCGCACCGTGGTCGAGTTCACCCGTTACCGCTTTCAGGACGTACGGATCACCGTCGACGATGGCGCCCCGGTCGAGGCACGCATGGCGCTGGTGGCGGTGGCCAACGGCAAATTCTTCGGCGGCGGCATGATGATCGCGCCGGATGCGGAGCTGGCCGACGGACAGTTCGACATCGTCATCCTGCGCGCGGCGGGCAAGCTGAAGCTGATCTGGGACATCAGGCTGCTCTATGGCGGCAGGCACCGCAACCACCCGGCGATCACCATCCTGCGCGGCCGGAAAGTGGTTGTCGAACCGCTCGGCGACGTCGAGAAGAACGGTGCGCTGGTCGACATCGACGGCGAATCGCCCGGGCGCATACCGGCGACCTTTGAGATCCTGCCCGGGGTGCTGGCGCTGAGATATTGAATCAAGAAGCTGAGAGCCTGATTCAATTGGTTGGCAGAGTGATTTCGCGTTGCCATCCAACGCGATGAAATTGCTTGATATCCTGTGCCGTCTCAGACTTCGAGCTTGGCCGGAAAACCAGGCGCGCGTAGCTCTGTTCCGACCGCGTCTTCCAGCAATTTGACGATCTGCGTCGACCAGGCGCCGCCGCCATAGGCTGCCTTGCCTTGCTCGAACATTGCGTTGACGCGCGATGCAAGCTCGAGCGGCACGCCGGATTTTTCGGCTATGGCGAGCGCGAAGCCAAGGTCCTTTAGCGCCAGGTCCATGGTGAAGCCGATGTCGTAGGAGCCGTTCAGCACGAGCTGGCTTTCGGTCTCGTGAACGAAGCTGTTGCCGGAGGAGGCCACAATGGCGTGATAGGATTGCGCCAGATCGAGCCCGCCTTGCTTGGCCAGCATCAGCGCCTCGCCGGCGGCGACGAGATGGATGAAGGCCAGCATGTTGGTGATGACCTTGATCACCGCCGCCGAGCCGACCGGACCCATCAGGAACGATTTCGCGCACATCGCTTCGATGGCCTTGCGGTGGCGCTCGTAGAGGGCGGCGTCGCCGCCGACCAGCGCGGTGATCTTTCCCACCGCCGCCAGATGCACGCCGCCGGTGACCGGGCATTCCAGTGTCTCGATCCCCTTGGCCGAGGCGAGGGCGGCAAGCCGCAAAATCTCGTCGCGGCCGTTGGTCGACATCTCGATCCAGGTGCCACCTTTTGGCAGGCCTTCCAGCAATCCGCCCGGGCCGGCCAGCACCGCTTCGCTGACCTTCGGCGAGGGCAGGCAGCTTATGGCATTGCCGGTCCGTGCCGCGGCTTCGGCCGGGGTGTTCGCTGACGTAGCGCCGAGCGCGACGAGGCGCTCGACGGCGGTGGGGTCGCGGTCGACAACGGTGACGGCAAAGCCATGGCGGATCAGGCTGGCGGCAAGGTTGCCGCCGAGATGGCCAAGGCCGATGAAGGCGTAGCTTTCGCTCACGGCATCAGCGGCGTCTGCATCATCTGCAGATGCAGGTCCTTGCCAGTGTAGGGATGCGCGTCGCAGACCGCCTCGTTGAGTTCGACGCCGAGGCCGGGCTCCTTCGAGGGAATGACATTGCCGTCCTGCCATTCGATTTTCTTCTTCAGCAGCGTGGCGTGGAAACCGTCCCACTGCTTCAGCGATTCCAGGATCAGGAAGTTGGGCAAGGTCACCGCGAGCTGGATGTTGGCGGCACCGACGATCGGCCCGCAATAGCAATGCGGCGCGATCTGGATGTGGTAGGCCTCGGCCATGGCGGCGATCTTCTTGGTTTCGAGAATGCCGCCGGAGCGGCCGAGGTCCGGCTGCAGGATGGTCGCGGCGCGGTTCTCGATGACGCGGGCGAATTCGAACTTCGTCGTCAGCCGCTCGCCGGTGGCGATCGGGATGGAAGTCGCACGCGCCACCTGCGCCATCACTTCGGGCATATCGGGCGGCACCGGCTCCTCGAACCAGAGGGGATCATAGGGCTCGATGGCGCGCGCCATGCGCAGCGCGCCCGATGCGGTGAACTGGCCGTGCGTGCCGAACAATATGTCGGCGCGGGTGCCGACCGCCTCGCGGATGGCCTTGATCATGCGGGTCGAGACATCGATGTCGACGAGGCGTGGCTGGTGGCCGTCGAAGGCGGTGTAGGGACCAGCCGGGTCGAGCTTGACGGCATTGAAACCCTGCTCGACATATTCGAGCGCGCAGGCCGCAGCCATCTCGGGGTCGTTGTAGACGTTCCTGCCGTCCGGCGCGTCCTCGGAATGGACGCTGCCGGTGTGCGGATAGAGATAGGTGTAGGAGCGCAGCGTCTCGTGCACCTGGCCGCCGAGCAGCTTGTAGACCGGCTTGTTGGCCTCCTTGCCGATGATGTCCCAGCAGGCCATTTCGAGTGCTGAGAAGCAGCCCATGCCGGAGACGTCGGGACGCTGGGTGAAGCCGGAGGAATAGGCGCGGCGGAAGAAGTTCTCGATGTCGTGCGGATCACGGCCGACGAGGTAGCGCTCGGCCATGTCCTCGATCATCCTGGCCGTGATGTGGGCCGAGAAGGTGGCGTTGTAGGCCTCGCCATAGCCGACCACGCCGCCATCGGTGGTCAGCTTGACGAAGATGAAGTATTTGCCGCCGATGCCGGGCGGCGGGTTGCCGACAACCCAGGTCTTGACGTCGGTGATCTTCATGTGTGGTCCTCCAGAACCAGTTCGGCGCCCTTCCACCCGGTCATGACCGAGGCGGCGTTGGTATTGCCGGTGATGTTGTCGGGAAAGATCGAGGCGTCGATGACGCGCAGCCCTTCAAGGCCGTGTACTTTCAGGCGCGGATCGACGACCGAACGCGAGGGGTCGGGCCCCATGCGGCAGGTCGACACCGGGTGGTAGACGGTGCCGGAGCGCTTCCTGAAATCGGTGATCAGGTCGGCGTCGGACTGGATCGACGGACCGGGCAACACCTCTTCGGCGATGATCTCGGCCATGGCAGGCATCGAGGCGATCTTGCGCACGAATTTCACCGCCGCCAGCATCTCGTCGACATCGGCATTGGTCGAGTAGGCGTTGGCGACGATTTTCGGATAATCCAGCGGGTTCTTGGAGCGGATCATGATCTCGCCCCGGCTCGATGGGCGGCAGTTGGACAGGCCGATGGAGAAACCCGGCCATGGATCGGGCGTCAGGATCGGCCGCTCGCCGTTCCTCGGGATGACGGTCGAGAAGGCCTGGAAATAGAGCTGCATGTTGGGCCGCGAAAACGCCGGATCGGTGCGGAAGAAGCCGCCGCCATGGTTCATCGACAGCGACAGCGGCCCGGAGCGCGTCAGGATGTACTGCATGCCGACGAGCAGCTTGCCCCACCAGGGGCGCAGGATCTGGTTGAGCGTCGGCAGCTTGCCCTTGAAGGTGTAGTTGATGCCGACATGGTCCTGCAGGTTGGCGCCGACATTCTCGCTGGCGTGGACGACCGGGATGCCCAGCCCCTTGAGCAGGGCCGAAGGGCCGACGCCGGAAAGCTGCAGCAGCTGCGGCGAGTTGATCGAGCCTGCGGACAGGATCACTTCGTGGCCGGCGCGCGCGGTCTTCGTCCGGCCGTTCTGAAGGTACTCGATGCCCACGGCACGCTTGCCCTCGAACAGGATGCGGCTGGCCAGCGCGTTGGTCTCGACGCGCACATTGGCGCGCTTCATCGCCGGGCGCAGGAAGGCGCGCGCGGCCGACATGCGGCGGCCGTTCCTGGTCGAGATCTGGTAGGTGCCGACGCCTTCCTGGGCCGCACCGTTGAAGTCGGGATTGAGCGGCAGGCCGGCCTGCTGGCCGGCGGCGAGATAGCGCTTGGTCAGCGGGTGGACGGCATCAGTGGTGTCGCTGATGTGGAGTGGCCCGCCGGTGCCGCGCCATGAGTCGGCGCCGGCCTCGTTGTCCTCGATCGCCTTGAAGGCGGGCAGCAGATCGTCATAGCCCCAGCCGGGGTTGCCGGCGGCGCGCCAATCGTCGAAATCCTCCCGCGCGCCTCGGATCCAGACCATGGCGTTGATCGAACTCGAGCCGCCGAGCAGCTTGCCGCGCGGCCAGTGGTCGACATTGCCGCCAAGGCCGGGGTCCGGCTCGGCCTTGTAGTTCCAGTTGACCTGGGGATCGAAGAAGGTCTTGCCGTAGCCGAGCGGCATCTGCACGTAGAAGCGGCGGTCGCTGCCGCCGGCCTCCAGCACCAGCACCGAGAAGCGGCCGGAGGCCGAGAGCTTGTCGGCGAGCACCGAGCCGGCCGAGCCGGAGCCGACGATGATGAAGTCATAGGTCTGCATGATGGAAATGGGAGGCTCCTGAAAACAGGGCGCAGCCTAGACGTGGCGGTGTCGAGAAGTCGCCGGGCCTTCCGGCATGCGTTGTGAAAAAAGCGACCGCGATGTCGGGGCGAGTTGCGGGGAATACCGACAATCGCGCTTGATATGCATGGGGTCGACGGACTATGCGGTGACATCGGCCACTCTGCACAAGGCAGGAGAACCCATGCGTGTCCTGTCGGATGCTTTCATTCCCGAACTGCCGGGCTATTACCGGGGCAAGGTCCGCGAAAATTATGACCTAGCCGACGGCAGGCGCATTATCATCGCCACCGACCGGCTCAGCGCCTTCGACATCATCCTGACCTCGATCCCGTTCAAGGGCGAGATCCTCACCCAGACCGCGCGCTACTGGTTCGAGGAAACCGCCGACATCTGTCCGAACCATGTGCTCGAATATCCCGACCCGAATGTCGTGGTCGGTACAAGGCTCGACATCCTGCCGGTCGAGATCGTCGTGCGCGGCTATCTGGCCGGGACCACCAGCACCTCAATCCTGACCCGGTACAAGCGCGGCGAGCGGGAGATGTATGGAATGCGCCTGCCGGACGGAATACGCGACAACGAGAAGCTGGCCGAACCGGTCATCACGCCGACCAGCAAGGCGGCCGATGGCGGCCATGACGAGCCGTTGTCCAGGGCCGAGATCATCGGGCAGGGGCTGCTTACGCCGGCGCAGTGGGACACCGTTTCGCGCTACGCCTTGAAGCTGTTCGCCCGCGGCCAGGCGCGCGCCGCCGAGCGCGGCCTGATCCTTGCCGACACGAAATACGAATTCGGCACCAACAAGGACGGGAAGATCATTCTCGCCGACGAAATCCACACGCCCGACTCGAGCCGCTACTGGATCGCGGCGAGCTACGCACAGGCGCTGGAGAACGGCACGCGGCCGGAGAGCTTCGACAAGGATTTCATCCGCTCGTGGGTGACGGCGCGCTGCGATCCCTACAAGGACCCGATCCCCGAGATACCGGTCGAGATCGTCGGACAGGCTTCGCGCATCTATGCCCGGGCCTATGAGGCGATCACCGGCAAGACGTTTATGCCCGACCTGTCCGGCGACACGGTGCTGGACCGCATCCGAGCTAGCCTCGGCCGTTATTTCTAGGAGCCCATCAGCCTTGGCCTAGACTTGGACCTGGGCTGGGAACCTTCCCTGGCACCGTTGATTTCGACATCATGTTCGACGGTTTCCGACTGGAGAAGGTCCGCCTTACGAGCGCGACGCTCCGCGTTCGTGTCGGCGGGAGCGGACCAGCAATCCTCTTGCTGCACGGGCATCCGCGCACGCATGTCACCTGGCACAAGGTAGCCGACCTCCTGGTGAAGGATCATACCGTTGTCTGCCCCGACTTGCGCGGGTTCGGGCAATCCTCGATTCCCGATGACACGACAGATCATTCCGGATCCTCGAAGCGAGCGAAGGCCCAGGATTGCATCGAACTCATGCGTTATTTGGGGTTCGACCGTTTCGCGGCGGTCGGGCATGATCGCGGCAGCTATACGGCCTTCAGGCTGGCGATGGACCACCCGGCCGCCGTCAGCCGTCTGATGATCCTGGATGGGGTTCCGATCCTCGAAGCACTGGAGCGCTGCGACGCTCGATTTGCCGCCGCATGGTGGCATTGGTTCTTCTTCGCGCAGCCGGACAAGCCCGAGCGCGCCATAAGCGCTGCCCCCGAACAATGGTACGGCGGATCGCCAGGAGAGATGGGCAAAGAAGCGTATGCGGACTATCTCGAAGCGATCCGCAATCCCGAAATCGTCCATGGCATGATCGAAGACTATCGGGCCGGCCTGTCGATCGACCATCTCCACGATGCGGAAGATCGTCGATCGGGTCGCCGGATTCAGTGCCCGATGGCGGTGTTGTGGTCGCTGAAAGACGATCTCGAAGCCTTGTATGGAGATATCCTGGCAATCTGGAGGCCCTGGGCAGGCTCGACTCTCATCGGCAAGGGACTGCCGAGCGGCCATCACATGGCGGAGGAAATTCCGGATATGCTGGCCTTCGAAATCAACACCTTCGTTGCCCCTGACCGAGCCGCCAATCCCCGTTGACTGCTTCCGCCATGACATCACCCGGTCGCGCGTTGACCTCCGGGCGCCTTGACGCTACGGGAGCGAGGGCAGTCGATATCGAGGGATCTCGCATGGTGCACTATGCCGATGGACGGCCGATCGGAGACCTGACGCTGCGCACGCTGGCCATGCCATCCGACGCCAACGCGGCCGGCGACATTTTTGGCGGCTGGGTGATGGCGCAGATGGACCTTGCCTGCGGCATCCGTGCCGCCGAGCGCGCCAGGGGCCGGGTGGTGACCGCGGCGGTCAAGGAGATGTCCTTCGCCAAGCCGATGAAGATCGGCGACACGCTGTGCATCTACACCCATGTCGAACGCGTCGGCCGCACCTCGATGACGCTCAAGGTCGAAGCTTGGGCGCAGCGCTATCTCTCCGACCTGATGGAAAAGGTGACGCACGCCGATTTCGTCATGGTCGCGCTCGACGGTGAGGGCAAGCCGAAAGCGGTTCCGCCGGAAGGCTGACGCGAGGCGATTCTCCCAATCCACGGCATTTGTAACTTCGCGCGCGCGGGCGATGCGCGTGGCGACATCCAATGGTTGCCTTCACCACCGATCCTGACGGCGTTGGGGGAGAGACAATGCGTCAACACATGCTGAACGGCGGGCTCGTGGCAGCCATGGTCGCCCTCGTTTTCCTGCTCGGCATCACCGCCTATGCCGAAGTCAAAGAAGAGAGGCCACGCACCACCTGCTTGCATGACAATGCGGGCGTGAAGCAGCCGGCCGCACCGTGCGCAAACTGCGCTCCGGCGGCTTGCGAGGACGGGGCGCCAGGAGCCTGACTTTCACGCCTTTGGGATACCGACCGTTGTCAGCGGAGCGGAACTCGCGGGGTGTCATCCGGACGGGCGCAAGACCAGGTTGCAGGTCGGGTCAACGAATTCGACCGCGTCAGGCAATGCCGCTTGCTCTCGAAACTCCGCAGCCCTTGCCACGCAAGGGTTTCAGACACGCATCTCGTCGAATCTCGCGCGTGCCGACTGGACGCGTTGGGTGTTCTTGCGCGCCCATTCGCCAAGTGCCGCGACCGGCACCAGCAACTCGTGGCCGAGCTCGGTCAGCTCGTAATCGACGCGCGGCGGGATGGTCGGAAACACCTTGCGGGTGACGAAACCGTCGCGCTCCAGGCCGCGCAATGTGGTGGTCAGCATCTTCTGCGAGATGCCTCCGACAGCCGCGCGCAGCTCGTTGAAACGCAGCGGTCCGCCGCCAAGCTTGCCGACCACGAGCACGGTCCATTTGTCGCCGACACGCTGCAGGATTTCCGACACGGCCCGGCAGTCCTCGGTGTTATGCGGGTGCCTCAGTAACAAAAACGTGCCTCCTTGCGCGCCGAATTGTCAGTATCACATATAGCGCCGGTATCCAAACGATACCAAATTCCCGCAAGGAGAGCCCCTTATGTCCAAGCCCAAGATCGCCATTGTCGTCGGTTCGACGCGCGCCGCTCGCTTCGCCGACGTGCCGACGCAGTGGATCGCCAAGATCGCCAAGTCACATGCCGACATCGATGTCGAAGTCGTCGACCTGCGTGATTTCCCGCTGCCCTTCTTCGACGAAGTGGCCTCCTCCGCCTGGGCGCCGTCGCAGAACGAGGTCGCGCAGCGCTGGCAGAAGAAGGTCGCCGAGTTCGACGGCTTCATCTTCACCGCCGCCGAATACAATCACGGCCCGACCGCCGTGCTGAAGAACGCCATCGACTACGCCGCCAATGAATGGAACAAGAAGTCGGCCGGCTTTGTCGGTTATGGCAGCGTCGGCGGCGCCCGCGCCGTCGAACAGCTTCGTCTCCACGCGGTCGAATTGCAGATGGCGCCGGTCAAGTCCGCCGTCCACATCGCCTGGGGCGACTTCCTCGCCGTGCGCCAGGGCGAGAAGAAGCTTGAGGATCTCGAGCACCTGAACCAGGCCGCCACCGCGCTGGTCAACGACGTCGCCTGGTGGGCAAAGGTGCTGAAGGCCGCTCGCGCCGCCGATGCCATCGCCGGGGAAGCCCAGGCGGCCTGATCCACCGGATCGGATTGTCCTCCCAAGGAATATGGGGGCGGCGCTTGCGCCGCCCTTTTCTCGTTAGAGCGGTTCACCGTTTTGGTGGAATCGTGAGCCGCTCTAACCCTTTGTTTTTACGCAATTCCGGACGGAAAATCGTTATACACTTTTCCTGGAATTGCTCTAGAGCCGACGCGCGCGGATCGGGCGTCCGCGTCGTCCTCCGGATGGGAGGGGTAGATCAGCCCCCGATCTCCGTCGACCCGAAACAGGATCGATACACGCCTCTCAAAGCCGACGACGCGTATCCCTGGTCCGATGGCATCGCGCACGGCGCCCCGTACTGTCATACTATTTCCAGACATAGGCCCAACTTGGCCGTCAGTGCGCACGTCGTTTTTGCTCCGATGCGCTCGCCCACAACCTGTCAGAAGCCGGTTTCGACAATCGTTTTCACCATGTCAGCATCCCGTCGCGGCGGCTCGCCAAAAAGGCGCTTGTACTCGCGGCTGAACTGAGAGGATCGGCCACGCGCTGGCCTTCGGGCAAAGATACTGCTGCTCGACGAACCGCTGTCGGCGCTCGACCGCACGCTGCGCGATACCATGCGGCGCGAACTCAAACGGCTGCATCAGGAAACCGGCGTGACCTTCGTCTATGTTACCCATGACCAGGAGGAAGCCTACGCCATGTCGGATCGCATAGCGGTCTTCCACAATGGCGGAATCGTCCAGGTTGGCACCCCGCGCGACATATACCGCGCGCCCGCCTCACGCTTCGTCGCGGGCTTCCTCGGCGGCAACAACATCGTTTCGGCGCGTGTTGTCGATGGCGCGATGGAACTGTTCGGGAGCCGGGCGCCGATGCCCCGGGGCTACGAAGGCGCAAGGCCGCCATTCGTCGCGCGGCGATCGGGTGAACCCGCCGCCGGAGGAGTCGCCTAATCGCCCGCGCGGGCGAGCAGCAGCGCGCGCTCCCTGTCGTTGCCGGTCAATTGGGCGGCCTGGCGGAATGCGGCGCGGGCTTGCGCCTGATGGCCGAGCTTTTCCAGGAAATCGCCGCGCACCGTGGGCAGGAGATGCGAGTCCTTCAGGCGCGGTTCGTCCTTCAGCGCCTCGACGATGGCGAGCCCTTGCGCCGGACCGAACGCCATGCCGACCGCCACCGCGCGGTTGAGTTCGACGATGGGCGAGGGGGCCGCCAAGGCAAGCGCCTGGTAGTATGCCGATATGGCGATCCAGTCGGTGTCTTCGGCGGTCACCGCGCGGGCATGGCAGGCGGCGATCATCGCCTGCAAGAGATAGGGGCCGGGCGCCGAGGTCAGCGCCATGGCGCGGTTCAGGCCGTCGAGGCCGCTGCGGATGAGCGACCAGTCCCACCGGCCGCGATCCTGGTCGAGCAGCAGGATCGGGTCGCCCGCCTTGCCGGTGCGGGCCGCGAAACGCGATGTGTTGAACTCCATCAGCGCCACCAGCCCCCGCACCTCGGGCTCATCGGGCAACAGCGCCGCCAGCGAGCGGCCGAGGCGCAGCGCCTCGGCGCACAGATCGGGGCGCAGCCAGTCCGGCCCTGTGGTCGCCACATAGCCCTCGTTGAAGATCAGATAGACCACCTCCAGCACCGCACTGACGCGGTCGCGCAGTTCCTCGGCGCGCGGCGTCTCGAACCGGATGCCGGCATCGCGAAGCGTCCGCTTGGCACGCACGATGCGCTGGGCGGCGGTGGCTTCGGGCACCAGGAAGGCGCGGGCGATCTCCGGCGTCGACAGGCCGCCCAGGAGCCGCAGGGCCAGCGCGGCGCGTTGCTCGGCCGGCAGCACGGGATGGCAAGCGGTGAAGATCAGCCGCAAGAGGTCGTCGTCGATATCCCGATCGAGCGCCGCCTCGAAGTCGGGCATCTCGCGCTCCAGTTCGGTGAGGTCGATGGCGAGTTCGCGATGCTTGCCGTCGATCATGGTGGTGCGGCGCAGCCGGTCGAGCGCGCGGTTCCTGGCGACCTCGGTCAACCAGGCGGCCGGGTTGCGCGGGATGCCGTCGCGAGGCCAGCGCTCCAGCGCCAGCACGAAGGCGTCCTGCGCGATTTCCTCGGCCAGTCCGACATCCCCGAGGATGCGCGCCAGTCTGGCGGTGAGCTTCGGCTGCTCGATCCGCCAGACGGCTTCGATGGTTCTATGGGCGATCAATCCTTGATCCTGCCGAGGCGGTCCGCCACCTTCTGGACGTCCTCGGGAAATTCGCTCATTTCGAAGACCTGGCGGATTTCAATGGTGTCGTTCTCGCCTGCGGGGCAGCGACGGGCCCATTCGATGGCCTCGTCGCGCGAGCGCACGTCGATCACCCAATAGCCGCCCAGCACTTCCTTGACCTCGGCGAAGGGGCCGTCGACGACCACGGGCTTGCCGCCCTTGAAGGTGACCCGCGCCCCCGAGGACGGCGGATGCAGGCCGTCAAGCGTCAGCAACACGCCGGCTTTCTTCAGTTCGTGATTGTATTTCATCATCCCTTCCACCGCCTCGGCGCTGGGCATGACATCGGGTGCGGCCGTAGCGTAGCCGCCGGGGATCATCAGCATCATGAACCGCATGGTCTTCTCCTTGTGGGTTGGTTCAATCATATGACGAACCGGCGACGGAGAAATCGACACGCGTGCGGCAAAAAGTTTGGACCCCAGTGGCTCGGCTCCCCGGTCATGCCACATCCGGCATGGTTGGACCGCCTTATCGGCGGGGCTGCCATCTGGTCCCGCCGGTCCGCCCTGATATATCCGGCTGCGATCCATCACATGAGGGGCCTCTTGAAGTCATCCAGCCTGGCAGGCGCCGTTTCTCCCATGGTCCCGGTGCTTGTCTGCGCGCTCGGCATCTTCCTGCTGTCGGGAATGGACGCGGCGATGAAGGTGCTGGTCCTGGCGGTCGGCGTCTACAACACGATGCTGTGGCGCAGCATGCTGGCAACCGTGGTCGCGGCCACGGGCTGGTCGATGGGGCCACGCAAATTACCCGCTCCCTCGGTACTGAAGCTGCATGCGTTGCGTGCCGCGGTCGTTGGCGTCGTCCTGCTGTCCTTCTTCTGGGGGCTCGCCAGGCTGCCGCTGGCGGAGGCGATCGGGCTCAGTTTCGTCGCACCTTTGTTTGCCTTGCTGCTCGCCGCGCTGCTGCTCGGCGAAAGCATACAGCGTCAGGCGGTCTGGGCCTCGCTGGCCGGCATAGCCGGTGTCGCAATTATCGTCGGCGGTCAGTTCGGTCAGGCGAACCACGCCAGGGATGCCTTGCTCGGCACGGCGGCGGTGCTGGTATCGACAGTGTTCTACGCCTACAATCTGATCCTCGCCCGGCAGCAGGCGCAGGTGGCCAAACCGATCGAGATCATGCTGTTCCAGAACCTTTGCGTGGCAATCATGCTTGGTCTTGCGGCGCCCTGGCTCGCCATTTCCCTGCCGAGGGAGTTCTGGCTTCCGCTTGCCGGAGTGACGGCGCTGTCGCTCGCCGGCCAGTTCCTGATGAGCTGGGCCTATGCGCGCGCCGAAGCGCAATATCTGATCCCGACGGAATACTCGGCCTTTATCTGGGCGATCGCGCTTGGCTGGTTCTTCTTCGACGAGGCGGTGACCTGGACGACGCTGGCGGGAGCGGGCCTCATCGTGGCCAGTTGCCTGATCGCGGCGCGGTCAAATCCCAGGCTTGCCGAGCCGATCGAAGCCGCCGTCTGAAGGCGCGCTTGCCTTACGCCAGGCGCCGAGAAGGGAGGCTGACGGGCTCGTAGGAGGATGGCCATCATCTAAGTAGATTGTTCATCTAAGTAGATCCTTTGCAATTTCTAATTTGTACACCATTTTACTAAATAGCTTGGCTTAAGCGGTGCTTTTTTCCGAACGATAAGTATATGTCTTCTGAAAGATCGATGTTATGCTGGAACGCTAATGATTCCCCGGAACGAAACCGTTCCTCTCAGCATTGATCCGATGTGGCCATCGTAAGCGAACGGTTCGAGACGGCCAGGCATCGCGAGGAGGATTTATCCGATGAGCTTCTTCGTCAACGCACTCGGCGTCCCTCTTCCCTATAGCGGCGCTTCCAACCATTGGTACTCGGCGGCAGGAGCCGGGCCGGACCTGTACGGCAGCACCGGGAACGACTCTTTCTACGGAGCAGGCGGCGCCAACGTCACCATGCATGGTGGCACGGGCGACGACATCTATTACCTATATGGGGCGGGTAACAAGGTGGCCGAAGGCGCTGGCGCGGGCATCGACACGATCAGTACATGGATGAGCTACAAGCTCCCCGACAATGTCGAGAACCTCATCGTCACGAACCCGAACAACTATGCCTTCGGAAATACGTTGGACAACATCATCACCGCCCAGGCCGGACACCAGACGATCGATGGCGGCGCGGGAAACGATGTGCTGATCGATGGCGGCGGCGGCTACGACACGTTCGTCATCTCGAAAGGCAATGGCAGCGATCTGATCGCGAATTTCGCCGCCACCGACACCGTCCGTCTCAATGGCTACGGGTTCACGTCGTTCGACGCCATCCACTCGAACATGATCCAGGCGGGTTCGAACGTGCTGTTGAATTTGGGATCCGGCGAGATCCTCGAGTTCAAGGACACGACCATCGACAAGCTGCAGCCCGGCCAGTTCAAATTGCCGATCGACATGTCCACGATGAAGCTGTCCTTCAGCGACGATTTCAACGCGCTCAATCTTCATAACGCCCAGGGCGGCACATGGGATACCAATTTCTCGTGGGGTGCTCCGAACGGCAGCACCTTGACCAGCAATGGCGAACTGCAATGGTACATCGACGCAAATTACGCGCCGACGAGTTCAGTCCATCCGTTCAGCGTGGGGAACGGCGTGCTCACCATCACCGCGGCGCAGGCGCCGGCCGACATCAAGCCGCTGATCAACAACTACGAATACACGTCAGGCATCATCACGACGCATGACACGTTCTCGCAGACCTACGGCTATTTCGAAATGCGCGCCGACCTGCCCGAAAACACCGGCGCCTGGCCGGCCTTCTGGCTGCTGCCGGAGGACGGTTCGTGGCCGCCGGAACTCGATGTGGTGGAAACGCGCGGGCAGGACCCGAACTCGCTGATCATGACGGCGCACTCGAATGCAACGGGGACGCACACCAAGGTCACGTCGACGGTGAATACGATGGATACCGCGGGCTTCCACACCTATGGCCTGCTTTGGACACCGGACAAGCTGGTCTGGACCTATGACGGTGTGCAGGTCGCGGAAGCGGCGACGCCGTCCGACATGCACAAACCCATGTACATGCTGGCAGATCTCGCGGTCGGCGGCTTTGCCGGCGCGCCCCCGGACCATCTGGCGACGCCGGCCGAGATGAAGATCGACTATATCCGCGCCTATACGCTGGACAATGCGCCGGCGAGCGCTTTGCACACCACCAGCACCGCCACGCATAGCATCGCCAGCAGCACGCTGCACAATGGTTCCGAATTCGGGGGCCACTCGTAAGGTCTCGAAATCATGCAGCGGCAGGGAATGCGGAAATGACTGGACCGTCCGGCCTGCGTCCGGTCTTCCTGCGCGCCGTCGTCGATGTCGGCGTCTTCTCGCTGCTGATCAACGTCCTGCTTCTGGTCGTTCCGCTCTATTTGCTGCAGGTCTATGACCGCGTGCTGCCGTCCTCCAGCATCGAGACGCTCGTCTATCTCTCGGGCATCGCGGTCTTCGCGCTCGCTTTCCTCGGGCTGCTGGACGCGATCCGCGCCGTTTATACCCAGCGCGTCGCGGCGACTGTCGACCGCAAGCTCGGTGCCGGCACCTTCGCCATTTCGCTTGGCGCGAAATATGCCGGCGGCCTGTCGCCGCTGCGTGACCTCGCCTCGGTCTGCGCCTTCATCAGGTCGCGCGGCGTGGCGGTGTTGTTCGACCTGCCCTTCGCCCCTGTCTTCCTTGCCTTGCTCTACCTCATCCATCCGGTGCTGTTCTGGGTGACGGTCGCCGGCGCGGTGCTTCTGATTTTCCTGGTCGTGGCCAACCAGCTCGCCATCGGCCGGAACGACGCCTTGTTCACCGAGCGTTCGGCTTTGGCCAGCCAGGCGGAACAGGCCTTTGCCCGCAATGCGGACACGCTGCGCGCCATGGGCATGGTGGAGAACGCCGCGCGGGTCTGGGGACGGCACGTGGCGGCGGCGCTCACCTTCCACGATCGTTCCTCAAGCGCCAATGCGATCTTCAGCGGCGCCTCGCGGGCGCTGCGCATGGTGCTGCAACTGGCGATCCTCGGCGCCGGCGCATGGCTTGTGATCCAGGGGCAGATGACGGCCGGCATGATCTTCGCCTCTTCGCTGGTCTCGTCGCGCGCCCTGCAGCCGCTCGACCAGTTGATCGGCGCCTGGCGGCAGATCGCCGACGCCCGGCGCGCCTGGGCACGGCTGGAAAAGGCGCTCGCGGCAGGCCCGGCCGAGCCGCGAAAACTGATCCTGCCCGACCCGGCGGGGGCGATTTCCGTGCAGGACGTCTTCTTCATGGCGCCGAATGCCCAACCCGGCACGGAGCCCATCCTCAAGCGGCTGAATTTTGCGATCGGCGCGGGCGAGGCGCTGGCCATCGTCGGCCCGAGCGGCGCCGGCAAATCGACGCTGGCGCGGTTGCTCGTGGGAGCCGCTCAACCCACCGGCGGCTCGATCAGGATCGACGGCGCCGACCTCGGGACCTGGGACGAAAACCAGCTCGGAAAGCATATCGGCTACCTGGCTCAGGAAGTGGAACTCTTTCCAGGATCGATCGCGCAGAACGTCGCCCGCTTCGACCCGGAAGCGGACGACGCCGCGATCATCGAGGCGGCGGCGCGCGCCCAGGCGCACGAGCTGATCCTGGCGCAGCGCGACGGCTACCAGACCATGGTCGGCCCGTCGGCCAGGGCGCTGTCGGGCGGCGAACGCCAGCGGATCGGGCTGGCGCGCGCCTTCTACGGCAATCCGCGATTGCTGGTCCTGGACGAGCCCAGTTCCCATCTCGACGGTGCCGGCGAGGCCGCGCTCGAAGCGGTGGTTTCGGCGGCGCGGCAGGCGGGCGTCACGGTCATCGTGGTCACCCATCGTCCTTCGATCGCCGCCGCCTGCGACCGCGTGTTGCTGTTGCGTGGCGGCATGATCGAAGCCTTCGGCCCAAGCGGCGAGGTGCTGCGGCGCTCGGCCAGCAGCAAGGGCCCGCGGCAGGGCACGGTGGTGACCGGGTCGTTCGTCCCGACGATCCGCGCGCATGGCGGTTTCGGATCGTAGCGATGACCACACAGAGCCTCGCCTGGGATAGCCAGCCACGCACCAACATAAGACGCGTGGCGTTCACCGGTTATGCCGCCATAGCGCTGCTGGCGGGCGGCTTCGGCTACTGGGCCGTCAGCGCGCCCTTGTCGGGAGCGGTGATCACCCAAGGCACGATCTCGGCGACGGGCGGAAACATCCTGATCCAGCAGCCCGAGGGCGGCATCGTGCAGGCGCTGCTGGTCCATGAAGGCGATCGCGTCCAACCAGACCAGGATCTGGTGGTGCTGGATCCGACAGCCGCGCAGGCCAACCTCAACCGGCTGACGAGACAGTCGATCGCGCTCAGGGCAAGTGCGGCGCGGCTGGAGGCGGAACGCGACGGGTTGAACGGGCTGGCGCCAATCACCGAAGCGGCGCCGGCGCCCCTGCAGCAGGATTTCGAGACCCTGGTTGGAGAACAGCGGAAGGAATTCGATGCCAGGCTTGCCCGGTTCCGCTCCGAACAATCGATCCTGGCGCAACGGGTCGCCATGCATCGGCAGTCGGTGGTGGGATTGCAGGCTCAGCAAAGGGCCGTCCAGCAACAGGCCGAGATCGTCAACAAGGAGCTCGGCATCAAGACCGGCTTGCTGGACAAGGGCCTCACCAATCGAACCGAATACTCGCAGCTGTTGCGCAGCGAGGCCGATCTGGTCGGGCAGGCGGGGGCGCTGGAGGCCAATCTCGCCGCGGCCAACACCCAGATCGTCGAAGCCCAGCAGCAGACCGAGCGGCTGACCACGCAACGCGTCGAGGAAGCGCTGACGAAACTGGACGACGTCCGCTCCAACCTGGCCGACGTCGAGGAACAGATCAGGGCGGCGCAGGCGGTGCTGCGGCGAACGACGATCAAGGCGCCGGCGGCGGGCATCGTGGTGTCGTCGACCTACAATTCCAAAGGCAGCGTGATTGCTCCGGGCGAAAAGATCATGGAGATCCTGCCTACCGCTTCGGGGCTGGTCGTCGATGCGAAGCTGCGGCCGAAGGACATCGACCAGGTCCGTGTCGGCCAGCCGGCGAAACTGCGATTGTCCGCCTTGAACGCGCGGCTGACGCCCGAGGTTTCAGCCACCGTGACACAGATTTCGGCGGACCGGCTCACCGACCCGGCCACGCGCGAACCCTATTTCCGCGCCAAGCTGACGATTGCCGCCGACCTGCCGCCCGGCGTGCGGCGCGAGCAGCTTTATCCGGGGACACCGGTCGAGGCGTTCATCAGTACCGGCGATAGGACGTTCTTTGCGTATCTCGCGCGGCCGATGCTCGATTCCTTCGCGCGCGCTTTCGCGGAGCAGTAGATCTCGGACCGGCAAACAGCCGGCGCGATGCTAGAGCCGTTCCGCGTTTCACGGAATCGCGAACGGGCTCTAACTCTTTGTTTTTACGCAATTCCGAAGGGGAAGCGCTACGCGTTTCTCCCGGGAAAACCGTTTCACACTTTTCCTGGAATTGCTCTAATGACCGCCACCGGCCCTAGGCATTTGGACCGTCAGCGCGCCACTTCGCGGTGGCCGCTGGGCAGGCGGGTGGCGATCAGCTTGTCGATGCGGCGGCCGTCGAGGTCGACCACCTCGAAGCGCCAGCCCTGCGCGTCGACGCATTCGCCGGTCGCCGGCAGATGGTGCATGTGCGACAGCACATAGCCGGCGACGGTTTCGTAGTCGCGATTTTCCGGCAGGTCGATGCCCAGCACCTCTCCCATCTCGTCGGCCTGCATGTAGCCGGCGAGCAGCCATGAGCCGTCGTCGCGCTGGACGGCGTTTTCTTCCTCGCCGGCCTCGAGGTCCGAGCGGAAGACGCCGGTGATGGCCTCCAGAATGTCGGCCGGCGTGACGATGCCTTCGAAATGGCCGTATTCGTCATGCACCAGCGCCATCGGCACGTCGCTTTCCTTCAGCTTCTGCAGCACGTCGAGCGCATCGGCCTGGTCGTGCACGATGGGTGCGGTGCGCACATATTTGCGCGGATCGAGCGCACGCCCGCCGAGCAGCGCGGCCAGCACGTCGCGCGTCTGGATGACGCCAATCATGGCGTCCACCCCGCCGTCGCCGGCGGGTAGGCGAGAATGCTGGGTGTCCATCAGCAGCTTGCGGATCGTGGCTTCATCGGATTGCAGGTTGATCCAGTCGACATCGGTGCGCGGCGACATCACGGCGCGCACGGCGCGGTCGCCAAGCCGCATGACGCCGGCGATCATCCGCCGCTCGTCGGATTCGATGGTGCCGTGATGCTCGGCCTCGGCGACCAGCATCTTGATTTCCTCGTCGGTGACCTTTTCCTCGCTTTCGCCGCGCTGGCCGAGCAGCCAGAGCACGGCACGGCCCGAAATGTCGAGCAGGAAGACCAGAGGGGCCGAGACGGTGGCGAGGATCGTCATCGCCGGCGCCGCGCGTGCCGCGACGCGCTCGGGATCGCGCAACGCGATCTGCTTGGGCACCAGTTCGCCGATGATCAGCGAGAAATAGGTGATGACGGCCACGACGATGCCGACGCCGAGCGGATCGGCGATGTTTTCGCGAATGCCCGCCGAGGCCAGATATTGCGCCAGCCTCTGACCGAGCGTGGCGCCGGAGAAGGCGCCCGAAAGCACGCCGACCAGCGTGATGCCGATCTGTACGGAAGACAGGAATTTGCCGGGATTGGAGCCAAGCGCCAAAGCGCGGCCGGCACCCTTGACGTTGCGGTCGATCATCGCCTTCAGGCGAGCCGGCCGCGACGAGACGATAGCGAGTTCGGACATCGACAGAAGGCCGTTCACGCAGATGAGGACGACCACGGTGGCGATTTCAACGTATAACATGAGGGCTCAATAGCATTGCCGCACGGCTTTCGAAAATAGCCGGCGGCCATTTTAAAATGATGACAGTGGATGCGGGTCGGTCAGACAGCATCCCAGGGCGGCGACGAGAAATGCGCGACCAGCGCGTCGACCACGACCCGCACCTTGGGCGTCAAGGCTCGCGTCACCGGCCAGATGGCATGGACGCAGATGCTTTCGACGAGCGTGTCGACCAACACCATTTCCAGCGCGCCGCTCTTGAGGCTGTCGGCCACCAGCCAGGTCGGCAGGAAGGTGATGCCGCAACCGGCAAGGACGGCGCCCAGCATCGGTTCGCCATTGTCGAGCACCAGCCTTGCCCGCGGCGTGAACTTCACGACATGGCCGTCGGATTGCCGGATGCTCCAGGGGTGGGCGACGCCGTTGCGGGTGTAGCCGATCAGGTCATGGCCGGCGAGATCCTCGATCGTTTTTGGCCTGCCGGTTCTGTCGAGATAGGCCGGGGCGGCGCATATGGCCGAGCGCTGGGTATAGAGTCGGCGCGCGGCGAGCGACAGGCTGTTGTCGAGATCGCCCATGCGGACCGCGAGGTCGATGCCTTCCTCGATGAGGTCGACGCGGCGGTCATTGAAGGAAATCTCCATGGCCAGATCGGGAAATCGCCTGGAAACGTCGAACAGCACGGGCGCCACGCAGCGGTGGCCGAAAGCCGAGGGCAGGTCGACCCGAAGCCGGCCCGAGGGCACCTGCCGGCGCGAGGCAAGCAGCGCCTGGGCGGCTTCGATCTCGGACAGCGCCCTGACGCAGGCCTCGTAATAGCACAGGCCTTCGCTTGTCGGGCCGAGGCTGCGCGTGGTGCGGTTGAGTAAGCGGATGCCAAGCCGCTGTTCCAGCTGCGCGACCGATTTGCCGACCGCCGATTTCGTCACGCGCAGCCGCTCTCCGGCGCCGGTGAAGCTTCCGGCCTCGATCGTTTGAACGAAGGCGACGATCCCTTGCAGATCAGTAGGGTCCATCGGGAGTATCCTATTGTAGACGTCTAGTAGCCAATTCGTTGCCGAATATGCCGTATGGAAGCGCAAATTTCCATAGTAGACGTCCCGACAGCCACGCAATCGGGAGCAGACGCAATGAAGAGCGACATCAACAGATCCTGGCGGATGACCGGCTTCGGCCTGCCCAGGCTGGAATTGGCCGAGGGGAAGATCCCCGCATGAGCTGCTGGTGCGGATCAAGGCGGTATCGCTGAACTACAAGGACAGGATGATCGTCGATGGCGTGCTGATCCCCGACCTTGCCTTTCCGTTCGTGCCGACATCGGATGCGGTGGGCGAAGTGATGGCGGTCGGTGGCGGCGTCAGCCGCTTCAAGACCGGCCAGCGCGTGCTGGGGCAGGTGATTGCCGACTGGCCGGACGGCGACGCGCCTCCGGTGCTGCACCAGCATACGCTGGGGTCGTCACTGCCCGGCACGTTGAGCGACTACCTGCTGCTGCACGAGGATGCCGCCGTGCCGGCGCCGCCGTCGCTCAGCGATGCGGAGGCTTCGACGCTGCCGATCGCGGCACTGACCGCCTGGTTCGCCATGGCCGAGGCGACAAGACCTGTGCCCGGCCAGACCATTCTTATCCAGGGCACGGGCGGGGTCTCCCTGTTTGCGCTGCAATTCGCCCATGCGTTCGGCTTGCGCCCCATCGTCACGTCGAGCAGCGACGCCAAGCTCGAGCGGGCGAAGGCGCTCGGCGCCTGGCAGGTGATCAACTATCGCACCAACCCCGCATGGGATGAGGCGGCGCGTGCGTTGACGGGCGGCGCCGGCGTCAACCATATCCTCGAAATGGTCGGCGGCGACAATGCGCGGCGCTCGCTCGATGCGCTGGCCGCCGACGGGAGGCTGTCGGTCATCGGCCTGGTGGGCAGCATGGAGCTCAGCTTTCCGATCGTTCCCTTCCTGCGCAACCGCATTGTCGTGCAGGGCATTTCGATCGGCCACCGCCGTGCCTTCGAGCGGATGAACCAGGCGATCGAGGCGCTGGCGATCAAGCCGGTCGTCGACAAGGTGTTTGGGTTCGACGAGGTGCCGCGAGCCTTCAAGCATCTCGAGAAAGGGCCGTTCGGCAAGATCGTCATCGCCACGGCCTGATCTCCCGGTCACGGCAACTGCTTCAGCACGCCGACGATGGCCTTGCCATCGGTGAAATAAGGGTCGCCGCCGCCATTGCGGCCGGTTGTGGTGGCGCCGATGCCCGCCATCTCGCTGGTCGAGAGCAGCAGCCCGGCGGCATTGAGAGCCCCGATCAAAAAGTTGCGTTCAGCGTCGAGATCGGGGCCGATATGATGGGTGATGGCGCCGGTGTCGTGGCTCAAGCCGACGCCGCGATCGAAGCTGGCGGCCCCCAGCCAGAGCGGCCTGCCGTCGTCGCCGATCGTATCGGTCTGCCAGAAACGGACGTGGTGGCGCCGGTCGGCACTGTCGCCGACCGGCTTCTCGAAGGCGAGTTCCTGGGCGCGGCCTTCGAACAGCAGGCGGCTCATCGGGGCATCGGGATAGGGGCGGGAAAACAGGACGCTTTCGCCGATATCGATGGCGGTTCTCAAGGTGACGGCGTCGGCGGTGTCCCAGCCGGCGACGGCGAAAGCATAGACCAGTTCCTTCTCGGTGCCGACCAGGCCAACATTGATCGGGTCGCCCGGAATGCCCTGCGACGTGTGCGTCACCATCTCGAAACGCCGGTCACGGAAGCCGCGATCACGGAATGTCCAGAATTCCGGCGCCGCGACATAGGCGAGCACTACATAGGCAGCCAGCAGGGCAGCCATCGACACTGTTGCGCTTCGCCGAAAGCTTCGTTGGCTCATGTACCCTCGATACGGTGCGATATCTGTCGCCCGGCAGACCGTTTTAATCAATGGCAAGCCCCGCGTCGCCAATCTATAATCGCCCCATTGAGCGCGGGGGCGGCAATGGGGCGGAATCTGGTAGGCGACAGGTCAATGGTGTTGACCGCCGAGCTTGTGGCGAGGGTGGAGCGCGTTGAGCCCGATCCGGGACCGGAGCCAGGGACCAATGAGCACACGGATGCGGAGTTCGATCGTCTGGTCGATAAGCTGCTTTCGGAGTATCGGCCCAAAGCGCTCTGGGTCTTTGCCTATGGGTCGCTGATCTGGAATCCCGAGTTCGTCCATGTTGAACAGCGTCCCGCCACGGCGCCGGGATGGCATCGCTCATTCTGTCTCAAGCTGACGCGTTGGCGCGGGACGCGCGACTTGCCTGCCTTGATGCTGGCGCTGGACCGCGGCGGCAGCTGCAATGGGATCGTCTACCGGCTGCCTGACGAAGATCATTTCGGGCAAATCGGCCAGCTGATGCGCCGCGAGATCGATGCCAACCCGCCAACCAACGTGCCCTGCTGGATCAAGGTCAAGACCAGGGAGGGTCCGTTGCGCGCCTTGGCTTTCGTCGCCGCGCCGGGTGGCAAGGCCTATGCCGGACGGCTGCCGTTGGAGCAGGTTGCCGACACGCTGGCGCGAGCCGCCGGACACTGGGGCTCGTCGGCGCAGTATCTGTTCCGGACCGTCAGCAAGCTGGAGGAAAGCGGCATTCGCGATAAGAATCTCTGGCGCATCCAGGATCTCGTGGCCCGGCAAATTATCGCGTCCACCGGCGACGCCTGATCTTTTCCTACCGGCAGGCGCGGTAGCCGCTCTTGCGGTTCTTGATGTCGAAATGGAAATGGTTGCGGTGGTCGTAATTGTAGCCGGGGCCGAGCACGGTGGTGAAATACTGGCAGCCGTCGGCGCGCACATTGTTGAGGAAGCCGCGGGTGCGGAAGGCGAACAGGCCGGGCTTGCGCACGTCGATGTCGTCGCCATTGTTGAGCTCGATGCTCATGACGTCGAGCGCGTTGCCCTTGCCGTGCTCGGACAGCACGCCTTCGCCGGCAATGTTGCGGCAGGAATAGCTGGAGCCCTGGTGAATGGTCTTGACGCCGGAAAAGTAGCGCCAGCGGGCGGAGGGAACGAGTTCGTTCTTCGTCCAGGCGGCGAAGGTGGCGGCCATGTCGCAGGTCAGCGTCGCGGCGGGCTTCATCTGGACGCTGCCGATGGCCGAGACCTTGACCGGAAAGTCGATGCCGCACTGGCCCTCATGGATGGGCGCCAGATCGGTGTAGGTGACGCCGAGCCGCTTCAATTCGCTGCGGCAATCGGTTTCGCTGGCCGGCATCTGCTCGGGCTGGGACATCGGCTCGTCCATGCGCGGATAGGCGGCCTGCGTCATATAGGGATTGGACGGAACAAGCCTCTGCATGCCCTGATATTGCGGTACGGCCGCGGTCTGCGCGCCGACATCGACGGCCGGCTGCAGCGACAGCACGCTGCCGGTGTTGCAGGCCGAAACCGTGGCCAGTGTCAGGCCGGCGGCGACCATCACTGCAGGTTTTGCTCGGCGCGCAGCCATCACGGCGGCGCGGAATATCCCGGCCATCGGCGGATCCCTGTTCCCAGATGTCCGGCATTTTAACGATCAAGGGTAAAGGAAAGCTCAGCGCCCGCGTTCACGCCTGCGGCTGAATTGCGGCAGGGATCATTCCGCTCACTGGCAAAACGTGCCGCCGTGGCGGCGTGGCTCAAGATCAAAATGGAAATGCAGGGAATGGTCGGCATCGGCGCCGGGTCCGAGCACGGTCTTGAATGGGCCGCAGGCCGCCTTGCGCACGGCGTCGAGGAATTTGCCGTCCTTTTCCGGCGGCGCCGGGCCGACCTCGATCGTCTTGCCGTCGGACAGCGTAAAGCTGGCGATGTCGAGCGCGTTGCCGAAAGCGTGTTCCGACAGTTTGCGCGTGCCGTGGCGCGGGCGGCAGACGAAGGCGGACGCCTGGCTGATCGATTTGAGGTCGGCGCCGAATTCGGCCTTCGCCGCCGGCTGGATGACGTCGGCGGCAAAACGCACGGCAGCCTCCGCCATCGGGCAGTTGAGTTCGGTGCCGGGGGTAATCGCGATCGATTTGCCGAGCGTCTTCAGCATGATCGGGTAGGGGATCGAGCAGCCGATTTCGGGGTTGCTCTCGGCCTTGTGCTCCTCGAATTCGACGCCGAGCGTCTTCAGGCGCTCGCGGCAGGCGACTTCCTCAGCCGGCATCTTGTCTTCTGGAAGATCGGCCGAGCGTGGGTCAGGCAGCATCTTCTTGTCGTCCGCATCCGCCGGCTTGGGCGGCGGTTGCGGAGCCACGGCCGGCGGCTGGGTCCCGGGTTCGGAGATGTCGGGCCTTTGCGTCGGGATCGGCACTTCGGCGGGCGGCTCCGGCTCGCTTTCCGTGTCGACGGACGGCTCCGGGGCCGAAGGCTCGGGCCGCGCCTGCTTTGCCTTTTCTTCATTGAGCTGGTCGGGTGCGTGGGGGGCCTTTGGCTCCTGCGTCTTTTTCTCCTGCGCGGTTGCGGCGTCGGCCTTTGGTGCGTCCGCCGGACGCAACGCAGGCACCGGAACATCCGGGGGCGCGATCGGCTGGTCCGGCGTCTGCTGGGTCTGTTGGGGTGCCTGTCGGGGTGTGACATGCTGCTTGCCCCGCGATCGCACACGCTGCTTGCCTCTTGGCCGCAGCGGCTGATCGGCCCGCTGCGTCAGCGGCTGATCCACGCGCGGGCTTAGCGGCCCGTGATGTTTGTGACGATGCCTGGCGTCGGCCGGCGTCACCAGCAGGACCGCGGCCGCCAAAAGCAGCGCCAGAGTGCAAAATCGGGAAAAGCTCAGCGTTGCCATCGCCTGCAAACGGCGTCGGCATGCCTAGGTTGCCCCGCGAACGGATCACAATCGGTTACCGGCACGTTACGCACCGATCGCTTCGAGCCCTTCCTCCAGCAAGTCGGCGAGCAGCGGCATGCCGAGCAAATATTTCGCCGTGCGCTTGTTGGCCCGCTCCCGCGCCGCCGCCACCGCTTCGGACCATTCCGCGGCGTCATAGTCGCCGCGTCCGATCCAGGCCAGCGCGATGAGCTCGGCGGCTTCATCGACGTTGAGGTCGTTGATCAGCTCGCGCAGCTCTTCCTCGGTGAGGTTTTCCGAGCTTTCCTCGGCAAGGCCGTCATGGTGGTGGTTGTCATGCGTGTCGCCGTCGAACTCGATCTCGTGTTCGGCGCCGTCGGCGTAGTCCTCGTTGACGGCCGCGCTCAGCGCCTTGGCCTTGAGAATGAACAGCCGCACGGTGTCGGGTCCGATCGTGAGATCCCAGTCCTTTTCAAGCCGTCGCTGCACGGGCCGTCTCCGTCAGTCGTTTGCCGGATGATAGCGGATTTGCGGCATCCGTCACCTGATGTTCTCCAGGCCTGATTTTTCCGGGATGAAACGCGGGCCACTCGGCGTTAATGTTGCATTGTCACACCCTCCAGGAGGCTTCGATGCATAAAAGAGTGCTGATCCAGGCGGCGAGCGCGCTTATCGCTCTGCAGTTTCTTGCCGTTCCGACATTCGCCGCCGGTAGTAGCGGCGGCGGTAGCGACCAGACTGTCACCCAATGCAAGAAGGGGGAGGTCTGGGACAAGAAGAAGCAGAAATGCGTACCGCCCAAGGAAGGCATGCTGGATGACGACAGCATCTATGACGCGGGCCATGCGCTGGCGATGGCCGGCCGCTATGACGAGGCGATCTCGGTTCTCGTCCTTGCCGCCAACAAGCAGGATCCGCGCATTCTCAACTATCTCGGCTATTCGCACCGCCATTCCGGCCGCGTGACCGTCGGCCTCGGCTATTACGAGGAGGCGCTGCGCATCGACCCGAATTACACGCTGGTGCGCGAATATCTCGGCGAGGCGCATCTGCAGATCGGCGACCTGGCCGGTGCCCAGCAGCAGCTGGCGGAGATCGAAAAGCGCACCGGCAAGGGTTCGCGCGAATACGGCATGCTGGCCGAGCAGATCGAACATTTCATGAGGAGCTGATCGGGCCTCGATGATTTCTCGAAGCGGCCGCGAGCGATCGCGGCCGTTTTTGTTTGCCATGGCGGCCGCATCCGCCCATCAAAACAGCGGAAGTTTTTTGCAAAACTGATTTTTGAGCGTGAAAAGCCCGCAAAGATTGCTATATCTTAGCAAATTGCGGTGAAACGGTTCCGTTAGCCCGAGGCTGCCGGACCGTTTTCTTTTTGTACCCAACGACAAGGCTTCCCCCGAAACGCGGGGGCGGTGGCAGGAAAGGTCAGGCATTATGAACAAGGTCCCGATGACAGGCGAGGGGTTCGCGTCATTGAAGGAAGAGCTGCGTTGGCGCCAGCAGGAAGAGCGGCCGCGCATCATCGAGGCGATCTCCGAGGCGCGCTCGCATGGCGACCTGTCCGAAAATGCCGAATATCATGCCGCCAAGGAGGCGCAGAGCCTCAATGAGGGCCGTGTCAACGAACTCGAGGACCTGATCGCGCGCGCCGAGGTGATCGACGTCACCAAGCTCAGCGGCGACAAGGTCAAGTTCGGCGCCACCGTGGTGCTGGTCGACGAGGATACCGAGGAAAAGAAGACCTACCAGATCGTCGGCGACCAGGAAGCCGATGTGAAGTCCGGCCGCATCTCGATCTCCTCGCCCATCGCGCGTGCGCTGATCGGCAAGGAAGTCGGCGACGCCATCGAGGTCAATGCGCCCGGTGGTGCACGCGGGTACGAGATCGTCCAGGTGCAGTTTATCTGAGGGCGTCGGCTGGGCGCTGCTTCGCATATAGGCGCTTTCCGACCAAGGTTGGCGCCGCCCCTCATTGCCCTGCCGGGCATTTCTCCCCGTATAGAGACGGGGAGAAAGACGCTGTCATCGATGATTTCGCCAATTGTCAGTACGGGGCGCCGACAGCGTGTTTCAGCCCCTTCTCCCCGTCTCTATACGGGGAGAAGATGCCGGCAGGCAGATGAGGGGCAGCGCTGACCTTTCCCAATCGTTCGGTCGAAAAGTCAGCCTTTTCCGGTGGTTGCCCGGCTAAGCTCTAAAAGTCGTTCCGCTTCCGCGACTACCTGTTCAGGCATCACATGGTCCCCGGGCGTTGCCAGGAGCGTCGATGCGTACGGCCCGCGCGGACCGGTCAACCCCGGCTCCGTCGCCAGAAAAACCGCGACCGTCGGCAAGCCGAAAGCGCTGGCGAGGTGGGTCAGCCCGGTGTCGGCGCCGATGATCAACGTGGAGCGGCCGAGAATGGCGGCGATGTCGGCCAGCGGCGATTTGGGCACCACGACCGTGGATGGCACGGCCTTGGCGATCGCTTCGGCCACCGCCTTTTCCCGTTCGTTGGACCAGGTGGTTACCGGTGTCATGCCGCGCTCTACCAGCAGGCGGGCTGTTCCGATCCAGTCCTCGGCAGGCCATTTCTTGTCCTCGCGGCTGGTGCCATGCAGCAGGAAGGCGATCTTGCCATCGATGGGCGCGACCGCGCCCACCGGCGCGACTATGCCGGAATCGAGCGTCGAGAGATCGGGCCGATAACCGAGCGCCTGCCCGAACAGCCGGCGCGTTCGTTCGATGGCGTGCAGGTCGCGTGGCACGGCGTAGGTGATGTCGTAGAACAGCGTCGCCGAGGGTTCGCGCGCGCTCGACCGATCGAAACCGGCGATCGGTGCGCGCGCCTGGCGTGCCACCAGGGCCGATTTCAGCAGGCCTTGCGCGTCGATGACGAGATCGTAGCGGCAGCCGCGCAAGGCACGGCGCAGTTCAGCCGCCTCGTGCCAGGTGTTGGTGTCGAAAAGGGCCTTCCGCCAGCGCCTTATCGCCACCGTGTGGATGGTGCCGATCGCCGGATGCAGCGCGACGATACCGGCAAACGCCTCCTCCACGCACCAGTCGAAAGCGATATCGGGCCGGGCGCGGGAGGCATCCTCGAGGGCCGGAAAGGTGTGGATGACATCGCCCATCGACGAGGTCTTGACGATCAGCACCTTCATGCCGCGGCCGGAACTTCCAGCAGCCGGTCGGCCGCGGCGGCGACCTGGCCGACTTCCATTGTTCTGAGGCAATTGAGGTGGCCGAGCGGACAGATCTTCTGGTGGCAAGGCGAGCAGGACAGGCCGAGCCAAACCAGTTCGCGCCGCTCCGCCAGCGGCGGCGTGTTTTCAGGCGAGGTCGAGCCGTAGACGGCAACGATCGGCGTGCCGACGGCGGCCGCGACATGCATCAGCCCGCTGTCGTTGGAGACCGCGAGCCGCGCCGCGGCGATCAGGTCGATGGCGTCCTCCAGCCGCGTCTGGCCGGCGAGGTCGACGACGCCAGGGGCCAGCGCCGCGATCTCGGCCGTCACGTCGCGGTCGTTCTTCGAGCCGAACAGGGCGACCTTCAAGCCCTTGCCCATGAAGTCGCGGGCAAGTCCGGCATGGTGTTCGCTTGGCCAGCGCTTGGCCGGGCCGAACTCGGCACCGGGCATCAGCGCCACGAATTCCTGCGGCGCCAGTCCGAAACGCTCAAGCAAGCTGGCCTGGTTCTTCGGGTCCACGGTCAGCCGGGGCGCGCGGAAGCCGCCGCCCTGGGCGAGGCCGAAATAGGCTTGCGCGGTGCGCCGTTTCACGGCGTCGGGCAAGGGCACGATGTCGGTGAGCAAGCCATAGCGCATTTCACGCAAATTGCCGAAACGGCGCGGAATGCGGGCAAAGAACGGGATCAGCGCCGACTTCCAGCTGCCCGGCAGGACATAGGCCATGTCGTAGCGGCCGCGCAGCAGGCGGCCGAAACGGCGGCGATGGCTGAATTCGAGCGCGCCGGGCTTCAGCGGAAAGTCGATCTGCTGGCGGATTTCAGGCATGCGCTTGACCAGAGGTGCCGCCCAAGCCGGCGCCAGCACATCGATCGCGGCGTCGGGATGGAGTTCCTTCAGCGCCGAGAACAGGCACTGCGCCATCACCATATCGCCCACCCAGCGTGGGCCGATCACGAGGATCGTTGGGCTTTCAGCCATTCGGCATAGTCTCTGACGCCAGTTTCGACGCTCCGGAATTGACCGTTATAACCGGCCCCGCGCAAGCGGGACATATCGGCCTGGGTAAAACTCTGGTAGCTGCCCTTGAGGTGGTCGGGGAAGGGGATGAACTCGATCTCGCCCTTGCCCAGCGTGTCGATGACCGTTTCGGCGATGGCGCGGAACGGCTGGGCGCGGCCGGTGCCGCAGTTGAAGATGCCGCTCGCGCCACGCTTCCACAGCCACAGATTGACGTCGGCGATATCGCCGACATGGATGAAGTCGCGGCTCTGTTGGCCGGGACCAAAACCGTCATAGGCGCCGAACAGCTTCGGATTTTCACCGCGCTCGACCTGGTTGAACAGGTGGAAGGCGACCGAGGCCATGGCGCCCTTGTGCGCCTCGCGCGGGCCATAGACGTTGAAGTAGCGCAGGCCGGCGACCTGCGAATGATCGCTGCCGAAGACGGTGCGCCTGACATAGTCGTCGAACAGCTTCTTGGAATAGGCATAGACGTTGAGCGGCCGCTCCAGCGCCGGCTCCTCGCGAAACTCGGATCCGCCGCCATAGACCGAGGCCGAGGAGGCGTAGAGGAAGGGCACGCGCAGCGCCTGGCAGGCATGCAGCAGCCGTTTCGAATAGGCGTAATTCACCTCCATCATGAACTTGCCGTTCCACTCGGTGGTGGTCGAGCAGGCGCCCTGGTGGAACACGGCCTCGATGCGGCCGAGCGAGCCGGCCTCCATGAGGCCCAGGAAATCATCCTTGTCGAGATAGTCCGATATTCTGAGATCGGCGAGGTTGGCGATCTTGTGGCCATCGGTGAGGTCGTCGACGACCAGTATGTCGTCATGGCCTTCCGCATTGAGCGCGGCGACGATGTTGGAGCCGATCATGCCGGCGCCGCCCGTGACGATGATCATGAAGGCCTCTGGTTGCGTACGATTCCGGTCCTTATAAGGGAGGCTGGCCGGGCTGTCGACAAAGCAGGTGGTCTCTCCATCTCGCCATATTCGCGGTTGTCTGTTTTGTCCATTTTGTCTATTATGTCCAAAATGGAGATCCGATGAAACACTATCCATCGACCGATTTGAAACAGAATCTCGGAGACGTGCTTGCGGCTGCCAGCCAGCAGCCGGTCTCCATAACTCGTCACAACAAGCCGCGATACGTCCTGATGAGCATCGAGACCTACGAAGCGCACTTCGGCAACGATAGCCGTCGGGCCTACGCGGCGGAGGATGCACCGCTGGAACATATCGAGATGCTTGAGGAGTACGCCGCGGAATTGGACCGTGATTAAACCCATTGCCGCGGACGTCTGGCGATATCCATATCTGTGGCATCGCCAACATGGAGATGGCGAGACCGAAGGCCGCAAGACCAGGCCTGTCGCCTTCGTCGCTGTTCTTCCCGGAAAAGCCGGAGGCACGAACCTTTTCATTCTTGCGATCACCTCCGCGCAGCCGGGCCGCGATCGCGTAGCCGTTGGCGTTCCGGAAATTGAACGCCACCGCGCCGGTCTTGACCCTATTCCCCTTTGGGTCATGGTCGACGAGTACAATCACGATATCCTGGAATCGTCTGCCTATTTCGAACCGGGTGCGCGCCTCGGTGCCTTCAGCCCCTCATTCCACAAAAAAGTCATGTCGGCTTTCATTGCGGCTGTTCGCACAGGCCAATCCAAAGCCATCCCACGGGCGGACTAACGGCCTGTCCGAGACGCAATTATCAAGGGACAAGAAATGCCGTCGACCGAACTGCTGATCGCGTTTTTCGCCACCACGGCGATCTTCGCCTATATCCCGGGCCCGGCGATGCTCTATGCCGCCGCGCAGACGATGGCGCGCGGGCGCTGGTCGGGGCTGACGGCGGCACTCGGCATTCATCTGGGCGGCTATGTGCATGTCTTTGCCGCCGCCGCCGGCCTGTCGGTGCTGTTCCACGCCGTGCCGCCGCTCTACATGGCGGTCAAGCTGGTCGGCGCGCTGTACCTGATCTGGTTGGGGGTCTCGCTGTTTCGCAAGCGCGTGGAGGGCGACGTGGCATTGCCCGCGATCGAGCGCAAGTCGGCGCGGCGCGCGTTCTTCGAGAGCATCACCGTCGAGGTGCTCAATCCCAAGACCGCGATCTTCTTCATGGCGTTCCTGCCGCAGTTCATCGATGCCTCGGCGGCGTTCCCGGTGTGGCTGCAATTCGTCGTGCTGGGCACCATCGTCAACCTGATGTTCTCCTCGGCCGATGTCGTCTGCGTGTTCCTGGCCGGCCTCGTGATCGGCCGGCTGCGGCGTTCGAGCCGGGCACAGCGGCTGATGCAGCGGGCCGGCGGCGCGGTGCTGGTCGGGCTTGGCGTGCACGTCGCCTTGCAGAAAAGCTGACCTGTCCGGGTTTGCCTTCGCCTCGGCGTTGCGCTGTGCCGAATTGCGGTATATCGGCAGGCATGACCGACCGGCCTCGCAAATCTGGTGTTTCGACATATCTGAGATCGGCGTTTCCCGCGCGTGGCAGATGACATGATCAAGCACAATCCGCCTTCTCCCGAGCCCCTGCACCGCGCCATCGCGCGCTTTGGCGACATTGCCGTGCTGGTGGTCGGCGACATCATCCTCGACCGCTTCGTCAATGGCGTCATCGAGCGGATCTCGCCCGAAGCGCCGATCCCGGTGCTGCATGGACGCGGCGAAAGCTCGGCCATGGGTGGCGCCGGCAATGTCGTGGCCAACATCGTGTCGCTTGGCGCGCGCGGCATTCCGGTGTCGGTGATCGGCACGGATCCCGCCGGCGACAGCCTGGTGCGGATGCTGGGCGAGCTTGGCGCCGAGACAGTGGGTCTTGCGCAGCAGCGCGGCCGCATGACCTCGTCGAAGAGCCGCTTCAGCGCGCTCAACCAGCAGGTGCTGCGTTTCGACGAGGAAGAGATCAAGCCGCTCGGCGCGGCGGAACGGGCGGAGCTGATCCGCCGTTTCCGGGATGCGCTGAAACAGGCGGACATCGTCATCCTGTCCGACTATGGCAAGGGCATCTTGCTGGACGGCGTCGCCGCCGAGCTGATCGCCATCTGCCGCGAGGCGGGAAAGCCGGTGCTGGTCGATCCGAAGGGCCGCGACTATGAGCGCTATGCCGGAGCGACCGCTGTCACGCCCAACCGCAAGGAGCTAGGCGAGGCCGTTGGCCGCGCGGTGTTCGGCGATGAGGAGATCGTGGCGGCGGCGCGCGAACTGATTTCGGCGCATGGCTTCGAGTTCGTCGTCGCCACACGCAGCGAAAAAGGCATGAGCGTGGTCGGCCCCGACGAGGCAAGCCACATCGCCACCCAGGCGCGCGAGGTGTTCGACGTCTCTGGCGCCGGCGATACGGTGATCGCGACCTTCGCACTGGCGCTTGCCGCCGGCGCCGATCCTGTCGCCGCGGCCGCCATCGCCAACGCCGCCGGCGGCGTCGTGGTGGGAAAACGCGGCACGGCGCGGCTCAGCGTCGAGGAACTTACCGGCGCGCTGTTTCGCTCGCATGGTCCGACCGCGCACAAGGACGCCATCCTCGACGCCGCCTCGGCCGCGCGCATGGTGGCGGCGTGGAAGGCGGAGGGCCTGAGCGTCGGCTTCACCAATGGCTGCTTCGACATCCTCCATGCCGGCCATGTCAGCCTGCTGCACGCGGCGCGCAGCCAGTGCGACCGGCTGGTGCTCGGGCTCAACAGCGATGCCTCCGTGCGGCGGCTGAAAGGACCGGGCCGCCCCGTCAACGACCAGCATGACCGCGCCTGCGTGCTGGCAGCGCTCGCCTCGGTCGATGCCGTCATTGTCTTCGAGGAGGATACGCCGCTGGCGCTGATCGAGGCGCTTCTGCCCGACATACTGGTCAAGGGCGCCGACTACACGGTCGACACCGTGGTCGGTGCCGATGTGGTGCAAAAGGCGGGCGGGCGCGTCGTGCTGGTCGATCTCGTCGCCGGCAAGAGCACCACCGGCACCATCGGCAAATTGCGCGCCGGTGGCGCCACCAACTGAGGGATCTCATGTCTGAACTGAACGACTATCTGGTCCGCTCGGCGGCCGCCATCACTGCCACGGTCGAGCGCGATCTGACCGGCGAGATGGAGCGGGCGGCGAGCGCCGTCGTGACGGCGCTTTCCCAGGGAAAGGCCTTGCTGGTCTGCGGCAATGGCGGCTCGGCCAGCGACGCCATCCACATCGCCACCGAACTGGTCGGCCGCTTCCTCAAGGAGCGCAAGGCCTACAATGTCATCGCGCTGCCCGCCAACGCCGGGATGCTGACCGCCTGGGGCAATGATTACGGCTTCGACACGGTGTTTTCGCGCCAGGTCGAAGCGCATGGCGCGGCCGGCGGCGTGCTTCTGGCGATCTCGACCAGCGGCAATTCGCCGAGCATCCTCGCCGCCGCCGAACAGGCACGGATGATGGACATGACGGTGATCAGCCTGACCGGCGACACTGGCGGCAAGCTGAAGCCGCTCACCGACATCCTGCTCAACGTCCCCTCGACCTCGACGCCTATCATCCAGCAAGGCCATCTGTGCCTCTATCACTATCTGTGCGAGGTGGTCGAAGCCCGCCTGTCGAATGGCTGACAGGATCGGCACACCGCACCCGCTGACCGAACCCGGCCTGTGGGTGGAGCGGATCGGCGACAGGATTTTCCCGGCACGCTCGCCGGCGCTGTTCCTCGACCGCGACGGCACCATCAACGTCGATACGGACTATCCCAGCGATCCGGCCGAAATCGAGCTCAGGCCAGGGATGCTGCCGGCGATCGCCGCCGCCAACCGGTGCGGCATCCCGGTGGTCATCGTCACCAACCAGTCCGGCATCGCGCGCGGCTATTTCGGCTGGGACGTCTTCGCCAAAGTGAACGGCCGCGTGCTCGAACTGCTGCATGGGGAAGGTGTGTTCGTCGACATGGTGCTGGCCTGCGGCTATCACGAGGCCGGTGTCGGGCCGCTCGCCATCGCGGACCACCCGATGCGCAAGCCCAATCCAGGCATGCTGATCGAGGCGGGCAGGCGCCTTGATCTCGATCTCCAGGGTTCCCTGATGGTCGGCGACAAGCCGGCGGATATGCAGGCGGCCCGGCGCGCCGGCCTAGCACAAGGCTGGCTGGTCGACGGCGAGGCGGCCTTCCAGCCTGGCTTCGCCATCAGGCGCCTGCATGACGACCACGATCTCGGCGGCCTCACCGCCGCCATCGAGACGCTCGTTGGGGATCGCGGGGATTGAGGGTCTACAGCTGGTCGTCGCGCCGCGAGGCTTCGTAGAGCTTGGCCTCGGTGGCGAAGGAATAGATCATCACCGACATCGAGTAGACGAAGCCATGCCGGCCACACAGGAAGTAGCGCTTGGCCAGGTAGAATTTCAGGAAATTGCCGAGCGGCGACAGCACCAGCCGCACCAGGCCGGGCTTCTTGCCTCTCTCGACCAGCGTGGCAACCTTGAGGCTGGAGTAGGTGTTGGCCCTTGCCAGGTCCTCCTCGACGGTCACTTCGCGGCGATGCAGGATCACACCGTTGTCGATCGTGCGGGTCTCGCCCGGGACCTCGAACGATTCATGCACCCGAAGGCTCAGATCCATGGTGGCCTTATCGCGGCGGAAGAGACGCATCAGCCGGTTGTGCAACACCCAGCGGTGCGCATAGCCGTAGCCCTTCAGCTTGTCGCGGCGTCTTATGTACCATCCATCCACGGCGTCGTTCCCAGGCCCTATCGCGGCGATGATCGATTGCCGCAGCTCATCGTCGACGGCCTCGTCGGCCTCGATCGCAAGGCACCATGGCTGCGTGGCATGATCGAGCGCGAATTGCCGCTGACGCGGAAAGCCCGGCCAGGCATTGTGAATCAACCTTATCGGATAGCCCTTGGTGATAAATTCCCGCACGATGTCCAGGGTGCCGTCCGTGGAACCAGAATCGACGACGATGATCTCGGCACAGAAGTCGACGCTTTCGAGGCACGGGCCGACCATGCCAGCCTCGTTCATGCAGATGATAAGCGCCGAAATCGGGCTTGCAAATCGAGTCATGGTCCCCTTCCCATGGCGGATCCTCCCGGAATTCATGCTGCTCGCGCCATTTGTTCTCAAGCAATTCCGGGCGGAAAACCGTTACATATTTTTCCTGGAACTGCTTGAGAAGCCAGTCAAGCGCCTGGTCAAGCAGTGAAGTTCGGCAGAGCCTTGTACATCAGCGTCTTTCGAATACCAACGCGGCACCGGTGTGGCGAACCTCTGGAACTCGCCAGCGTACGGGCGTTCGCCCGGCTCAGGGCCGCTCGAACGAGACCAGCCCTTCATCCTTGACACGGCGGATGGTGAGGGCGGTGCGAACCGTGTCGACATTCGGCGTCGAGGTCAGTTCCTCGATGACGAAGGTCTGGAAGGCACCGAGGTCGCTGGCCACGCAATGCAACAGGAAGTCGGACTCGCCCGACACCATCCAGGCATCGCGCACGATCGGCCAGCCGCGCGTGCGCTCTGCGAAGATACGCAGTTCGGCATCGGCCTGGTGATGCAGCCCGACGAGGCAGAAGGCGACGACATCGAGGCCCAGCGCCGGGGCGTTGAGCAGCGCGCGATAGCCGCGAATGATGCCGGCTTCCTCCAGCCGCTTGACCCGGCGCAGGCAGGGCGGGGCCGAAATGCCGACGCGGTTCGACAGCTCGACATTGGTCATGCGCCCGTCCGACTGGAGCTCGCGCAGGATCTTCCAGTCGATGGCGTCGAGGTCGGCCTTGAGTGGCATGAGGGTTCTCGATGATCAGGTTGCGCAAGAATCTTTCGCGATTTTGTAATTAAACGACTTTTGTGTCGATGCCAGCCCTCGTCAACGCGATTCTGGAACGGTAACGAAAGCGGCCGTCGCGCGAATATCCACATGGGGCCGAAGCTTTCCGGGGACGACGGCCCGTTCGTCTTGCTGGCGTGATTGGCAACCCTTACATTAAGCACGACATTCCACGTCTTTTTTCCAAGGCACACCCGTTTGTCTGCCCCGCAGAGGCTCTAAATGACCACCAAGCACGCGCCTGTTCTCATCATCGGTTCCGGCCCAGCCGGCTACACGGCGGCGGTCTATGCCGCGCGCGCCATGCTGAAGCCGATGCTCGTCGCCGGCCTGCAGCAAGGCGGCCAGTTGATGATCACCACCGATGTCGAGAACTATCCCGGCTTCGCCGATCCGATCCAGGGGCCGTGGCTGATGGAGCAGATGCTCAAGCAGGCCGAGCATGTCGGCACCGACATCATCAACGACATCATCACCGAGGTCGATCTCAACGTGCGGCCATTCCGTGCCAAGGGCGATTCCGGCACGACCTACACGGCCGATGCACTGATCATCGCCACCGGCGCGCAAGCCAAGTGGCTGGGCATTCCGACCGAGCAGGACTTCATGGGCTTCGGCGTTTCGGCCTGCGCCACCTGCGACGGCTTCTTCTATCGCGGCAAGGATGTCGCGGTGGTCGGCGGCGGCAATTCGGCGGTGGAAGAGGCGCTCTATCTGTCCAACCTCGCCAAGAGTGTCACCGTCATCCACAGGCGCTCGGACTTCCGTGCCGAGCGCATCCTACGTGAGCGCCTGTTGAAGAAGGACAATGTCCGCGTCATCTGGGACACGATCGTCGACGAGATCACCGGGCGGCCGGGCAAGGCACCGCTGCCGCCTTCGGTCGAAGGGCTGAAGCTCAGGCATGCCGTGACCGGTGCCGAGAGCCACCTCAAGATCGACGGCGTCTTCGTGGCCATCGGCCATGCGCCCGCGGTCGAGTTGTTCGCCGGCAAGCTGAAGCAGAAGCCGAACGGCTATCTGTGGACGGCGCCGGACTCGACGCGTACCGACGTGCCTGGCGTGTTCGCCGCCGGCGACGTGACGGACGATATCTACCGCCAGGCGGTGACGGCGGCCGGGCTCGGCTGCATGGCCGCGCTCGAAGCGGAAAAGTATCTGGCCGGCATCGAGGTGCATCGCGAAGCAGCGGAATAGGGGCGCTTGCAAAACTGTTAAAAAAACGGCTTAGAAACGCCGTGTAAAAGCCTGATTTTTCATTCAAACGCCAACCGGAACGAGGGGAAGTCATGGCGTTGGACTGGGATAAGCTACGCGTGTTTCACGCTGCGGCGGAAGCGGGGTCGTTTACGCATGCGGCCGAGACGCTGCATCTGTCGCAATCGGCGATATCGAGGCAGGTCAGCGCGCTCGAACATGATGTCGGCGTGCCGCTGTTCAATCGCCATGCACGCGGCCTTGTGCTGACCGAACAGGGCGAGATGCTGTTCCGCACGGCGCATGACGTGCTGATGAAGCTGGAAACCATCAAGTCGCGGCTGATCGAGACCAAGGACCGCCCGTCCGGTGTGCTCAGGGTGACGACGACCGTCGGTCTCGGCGCCGGCTGGCTGACCGAGCGGGTGCAGGAGTTCATCGAGCTTTACCCCGAGATCAGCCTGCAGCTGATCCTCGCCAATGAGGAGCTCGACCTCACCATGCGCCAGGCCGATTGCGCCATCCGGCTGCGCCAGCCGCAACAGCCGGACCTGATCCAGCGCCGTCTGTTCACCGTGCATTTCCATCTCTACGCCGCCCCATCCTACGTCGCCAAATATGGCAAGCCGGGCTCGACCGCAGAGTTGAGAAGCCATCGCATCGTCACCTTTGGCCTGCCTGTGCCGTCGCATCTGTCGGAGTTGAACTGGCTGGAGACGGTCGGTGATTTCGAGAGCGGCCGGCGCGTGCCGACACTGCAGATCAACGACATCCTGTCGATCAAGCGCGCCGTGGAGGGTGGCGCCGGCATCGCCATGCTGCCGGATTATGTGATCAGCAAGGATTCCGGCCTGGTGCAGCTTCTGCCGGAGACCGAGGTGCCGTCCTTCGACACCTATTTCGCCTATCCCGACGCGATGAAGAACCAGGCCAAGCTGCACGTGTTCCGCGACTTCATCATCGCCAAGGCGCGTAGCTGGTCTTATTGACCCGCGACCGGCTGCCGCTCATCCTCTTGTCGTCATGTTACTGCCGCCAGGGCGTCAGCCGCGGCAGCCAGCCCGGTACGTTGCGGCGGTAGGCCTCGTACTCGGCACCGTAGCGGCCGGCGAGCGTCGGCTCCTCGTAGAGCTTGACGAAGGTGGCCATGGCGATTGCCGCGACGACGCCATAGGCGGCAAGCGTCCAGCTCGAAAACATCAGCACCTGGCCGAGAATGATCGCCAGTACGGCGACATACATCGGATTGCGAACATGGCGATAGATGCCGCCGACCACCAGTTTCTCGGTCGGCGCGACCGGGGCGGGCGTGCCGAGGCCTTCCAGCGCGAAGCGGCCGAAGGCGTGCAGCAATGCCGCCACTCCGACCACGATCAGGACCCAGCCCAGCGGCACCATGCCCGGCAGGCTCGACCGTGGCAGCCTCCAGCGGTCGCTCAGCAGCCACGGCGCCAGCCCTGCGACGACGCAAGGCGCGGCGATGAAAAAGGCGGCACTGCCGGCGGTCGCCGAAAGGGTCCGCATCTTTTGCCTCCGCGGTTTTGGGCGACATGCCTCAGGAATAAACGCCTGCTGCCCGTTCGCACGTCATTATGCATTTTTGCGATTTTGGAACGAAAGCCGAGCGTGATTGGCGATTGGATCACGGCAATCGCTTCATCGGGCGCCCATTTTCGTCGATTCTGCTGGTCCTACTGGCTCTCGGAATGGGTTAGACCACAGCCTGCATCTTTTTGCATGCGTGTGTTGCAAAATAGATGCTTGTTTCTTGGGCATGATGAGCAGATATATAGATCATCTCCTGGGCGCGTTCTCCTCCCATTAGCGCCCTCGAGTGTTCCCCTCTGGAGGTTAGCCTTAACAGGCACTTCCAATCAAACTCAGCCGGATCTTCGTTGATCCGGCTTTTTTGTTGCCCGCACCCTGGCTTTGTTGCCCGCATGCTGCAGGGGCAGATGAAAATTTCACCGAAATTGCCGCGTAACAGTGTCATGTAACCTCTGGTAACATGACAAGCACACCCTTCATCTGCTAAGTGAAGGATAGGACGCGGTGTGGTTCGGACGGGAGATGGGGGCATCACTCGTACGGCCCGGGCTCAGGCGGCTACCGCGTCCGAACCTTTTCCCGCCGGAGTTAGGCGACTTACACGCGGCGGACCTGCCGTTTCTCCTCCCAAGAAAACGGTCCGCGAACAAAACGGCGTCCGGCCCCCCGGGCGTCGTTTTTGGTTTTGCCCCCTCGATCATTCGAGGGGGCTTCATGTGCATCGGCCAGAGAAACGGGCGGCCAGAGAAACGGGCGGCCAGAATCAGGCCGCCAGAATCAGGCCGCCTTGCCGTTGGCGTTCATCGCCTCGTCGGCAAGACGGCCGGTGAGTTCGGCCATATGGTCGAAAGCGGCGCGGTAGCTGGCGACGCCCGAGGTGGCCGAGCGCAGCTCGATGATCAGATCACCGATCTCGGCCTGCGGCATGGTCGCCTCGACGACATCCCAACCCGGCCAGTCGGGCCGCGCGTCATAACCCAGGATCTGGCCGCGCCGCTGCGGGATCAGCGCGATGATCTTCGATGTCGCGTCCGAAGGCGTGACGATCTCGACCTTCATCACCGGCTCCAAGAGCACCGGCGAGCAGGCGGCCATGCCTTCCTTCATGGCGAGCTTGGCCGCCATCTGGAAGGCCATGTCGGAGGAATCGACCGCATGGTAGGACCCATCCGACAGGTTGACCGCGACGTCGACCACGGGAAAGCCGAGCGGCCCCGACTTGAGGTAGTCGCGTATCCCAATCTCGACCGACTGGATATAGGTCTTGGGCACGACGCCGCCGGTGATGGTGTCGGTGAACTGGAAGCCGGAGCCGCGCGGCAGCGGCTTGATCTCGATCACCACATCGCCGAACTGGCCGTGGCCGCCGGACTGCTTCTTGTGGCGGCCGCGCTGCTGCACCGATTTGCGGATCGTCTCGCGATAGGGCACGGCCGGCGCATGGCCTTCGACCGGGATCTGGTTCTTGCCCTCCAGCCGCTCGCGCACCACGCGCAGATGCATCTCTCCGTGGCCCGAAAGCACGGTCTCGGCCGAGTCCTGGTTGTGGCGCAGGCTGAGCGAGGGATCTTCCTCGGCCAGGCGCTGGATTGCGGCCGACATCTTGACCTCGTCCTTGCGCTCCTTGGGGCGCAGCGCGAAGGCAAAGACCGGCTGCGGCGGCTCGAAGTTGAACAGCGGCTTGATGCCGCCCTTGGCCGAACTCAGCGTCTGGCCTGTCTTGACCTCGTCCAGCTTGCCGAGCGCCACGGTGTCGCCGACCCTGGCGGATGTCAGCTTGACCTGGTCCTTGCCCAGCATCTTGTAGATACCGGAAACCTTGGCGGTGTCGCCGCCGGGCAGCCACAGTTCCGAGCCGTCGGCAATCTGGCCGGACAGGACGCGCGATACCGACAGCTTGCCCCCATGCGGCGTGTGGATGGTCTTCATCACCTGGACCACCGTCGCGTTGCCGTCCGGGGCACCGAGCCGTTTGCGGGTCGCCTCGATGTCGGGCGCGTCGTGGCGGATCGTCTTCAAGAGGCGCAGCACGCCATTGCCTTTCTCGGCGGTGCCGATCAGCACCGGCGTCACCGCGCCGTCGCGCAGATCGGCGGCGAGGTCGTCGAAGACCGCGTCCTTGGGTGGCTCGATCTCCTCGAGCAACTGTTCCATCAGCTGGTCGTCATGGTCGGCCAACGTCTCCAGCATGGAGAAGCGCGCCTCCAGTTCGCGCGCCTTGTCGTCGCCGGGTATCTCGGCCACCTCGCTCTCGGCATATTCGCGGTAGATGTAGGCGCGCTCCAGCGCCAGATCGATCGAGCCGATGACGACGCCGTCCTTGCGCAGCGGAATCTGGCGCAGAAGCAGCGGCGCCGAACTCGTCGGCTGCAGCATCTTCAGCGTGTCGCGCACGCCCGCGATCGCCTTGTCGACCTTGTTGAGGAACAGGATGCGCGGCACACCGAGATCGTCGAGCTTGCGCATGATCAGCTGCAAGGCGGGGATCTTCTTTTCGTCGGCCTCGGCCACGACCACCGCGACATCGCAGGCGGCCAGCACCGGTTCGGCCTCGAAGGAGAATTCGATCGATCCGGGGCAGTCGATGAAGGTGAACTGCTCGCCCATGAATTCGGTGGTGGCGATCGACGCCTCGACGCTCATGGCATGGGCGCGCGCCTCGGGCGAATGGTCTGAAACGGTGTTGCCCGAGGAAACCGGGTTCTGGCGGGGAATGGCGCCCGTACGGGCCAATATGGCTTCGAGAAGTGTCGTCTTACCGCTTGCGAAGGGACCGACTATGGCAATGCATTTCGGTCCCGTGCGTCGTCCTCCGGCGCGATTACCCATGACTGACCTCCACTCAGGCGTTTTCCTGGGGACCGACTGGCATTCATGGTTCAGGCCAAGGTCAATCGGTCCTGAGCGGCGGCCGGCCTGTTCGACCGTCGCGAGCGGCCTGTTTCGGCCTGCCCGCGATTATCGTCCCACTTGTTTGCCGGGAGGGCAAGGAAAATAGGAAGCCGGTGCGGATGGCCGGCTCAGGCGCTGAGCGCCAGCGGTTCGGCCGAGCGTCCGTCAGGCAGCGCGAGCTTGTCGCGTGGCGCCGGCCTGCCAAAGAAATAACCCTGGAAACGGTTGCAGCCGGCGGCCTTGGCGAGAGCGAATTCTTCCGCGGTCTCGACGCCTTCCGCCACGATGGTGACCTGCTGGATGCGCGCGATCTGCGCCAGCGCCGAAACGAAGATCTGCGCCACCTGGTCATGGGCGAGGGAACGGACGTAGGAGCGATCGATCTTGATGATATCGACGGGCAAGGTCTTGAGATAGTTGAAGCCGCAATGGCCGGTGCCGAAATCGTCGAGGGCGATGTGAAAGCCGAGGCCGCGCAATGCCTCGAGGCGGCGCAGGATCTCCGATGTGGCGGCGGTCGCCACCGTCTCGGTGATCTCGATGATGAACTGTGACGCCGACCGGCCGGTTTCCTTCAGCACGCGGGCGCACATGGTGACGATCTCGTCGCGCTTGAGCTGCTCGCCGGAGACGTTGATGGAGATGCGGCGGCCGGGGAACTGGCCGATGTCGGCACAGGCGCGCTTGAACACCCATTCGCCGAGCATGTCGATCAACGTCGAGCGTTCGGCGATGGCGATGAACTCGGCCGGCGCGATCAGCCCGCGCACCGGGTGACGCCAGCGGATGAGCCCTTCGAGCGCCTGGGTGGACCCGTCCGGGTTGACGATCGGCTGGTAATGCAGTTCGAGTTCGCCGAGATAGACCGCGGCGCGCAATTCCCGTTCGACCAGGCGCCGGTAGCGCTTGTCGGACAGCATCTCCTCGTCGAAGACGGTAACGCGGCCACGGCCCGCCGCCTTGCTTTCATAGAGCGCCAGATCGGCAACCAGCATCAGTTCCGTCGTGTTCGAGGCATGGGCCGGCGCCAGGGCCACGCCAACCGAAATGGAGAGCGGAATGGTCTTGCCTTCATGCGATTTGCCGGCGCGCATGGCATCCAGCAATTGCCTGACATCCTTGTTGATGGCGTTGAGGTCGCCGTGCGGAATGATGACGCCGAATTCGTCGCCGCCAAGGCGTCCGACCATGGCACCGGCAAAGATGCGCTCCGAGGTCTTGACCAGATGCATCAGGGTGAGGTCGCCGAACTGGTGACCGAACGTGTCGTTCAACTGCTTGAAATGGTCGAGGTCGATCAAGAGCAAGGCCGCCTCGCGCCTGTCGCGCATGGTGCCCAGGCTGTCGCGCAGCGCTTCGAGGAAATAGCGTCTCGTCATCGCGCCGGTCATCGCGTCCCTGGTGAGGAAATGATGTTTCTCGGCCTCGGCGGCGGCGGCCGACTGGAGCCGATGGACGACGCTGCTGCGCATATACATCAATGCCAGCAAGGCCAGGCTCGTGGCCAGTATCGAGATGGCGAAGGCACTGCCGGCCGGTAGGTCTTGCGAGATGTCGAAAGCGCCAAGTGCCGCTACGGCGATGCTGATCACAAGCAGCGACTGGATACCGCGGTAGATCCGGCCGCTATGGTCCTTGATCGTCGCCAGTATGCTCATCGGCCAGCCCCCGCACTGCAGGCTCACGGCTAGTGGGCAGCCGTTAAGAAGACATTGAATTCGCCGGCATTTCGCTCGGCGATCCCAAGCGGGCAAGGTTCATGGTTAAGAGAAAATCAGGCCTCCGTCCAAGCCCGCAATACGGCCGATTGCATCAGGGCCAATTCGGGCCGAGAATGCGTTTCACTTCGAAAGGGGCCGGCGTTTCGCCGGCTTCCACCAGGGACAGACCATGAAAATAATTGCTTGCGGCAGCGTGCCGACCGTCATCGCGCCGGACAAATACTTCAGCGGTCGGGTTCTGCAGACGCCGATCATCGAGACCGAGGCGCCGGCGCGGCTCAGGGCCACGCTGGTCAGTTTCGAACCCGGCGCGCGTACCCACTGGCACACGCATCCGCTTGGCCAGACGCTTTATGTCACCGCGGGCGCCGGCCTGGCCCAGACGTGGGACGGGCCAATCCGGGAGATCAAGGCCGGTGACGTCATCTCCTTCGCGCCCGGCGAGAAGCATTGGCATGGCGCGGCGCCGAAATCGGCGATGACGCATATCGCCATGCAGGAGGCGCTCGACGGCATCCATGCCGACTGGCTAGAAGCGGTGACGCCGGCGCAATATGGCGGCTGAGTGCTGAGCTTGGATTGACGAAACCCGGCGGTGACGCCTCAGCGTTGACGCCGGGTTTTGTTTTGGACTTACCAGATCAGGTCAGCGACGCCGTGAAGCGCTGGATGCGGGTGCAGGCTTCCTCCAGCAACGCGTCCGACGTGGCGTAGGAAATGCGGAAGTTGGGGCCGAGGCCGAAGGCCGAGCCGAACACCACCGCGACGCCCTCGGCCTCGAGCAGTTCCGAGCAGAAGGCCTCGTCGGTGTCGATCACCTTGCCGGACTTGGTCTTCTTGCCGATGAGCTGGGCGCAGGACGGATAGACATAGAAGGCGCCTTCGGGCGACGGGCAAGAGATGCCGCGCGCCTGGTTGAGCATCGAGACGACGAGGTCGCGCCTGCCTTGAAAGATCGCCTTGTTCCTGGCGATGAAGTCCTGCGGGCCATTCAACGCCTCGACCGAGGCCCATTGCGCGATGGTGCAGGCGCCCGAGGTCTGCTGGCCCTGGATCATGTCCATCGCCTTGATCAGCTGGACCGGACCGGCGGCGTAGCCAATGCGCCAGCCGGTCATGGCATAGGCTTTCGAGACGCCGTTCATGGTCAGGGTGCGCTCGTAGAGCTTCGGCTCGACCTCGGCGATGGTCTTGAAGACGAAGTCGCCATAGGTCAGGTGCTCGTACATGTCGTCGGTCAGCGTCCAGACATGCGGATGCTTCAAGAGCACGTCGGCGAGCGCCCGCAGCTCGGCCTCCGTATAGGCGGCGCCCGACGGGTTGGACGGCGAGTTCATCAGCAGCCATTTGGTCTTCGGCGTGATCGCCTTCTCTAGCACCGCTGGGGTCAGCTTGAAGCCATTGTCGATCGAGGTGTCGGCAAACACCGAAGCGCCGCCGCAGATCGCCACCATTTCGGGGTAGCTGACCCAGTAAGGGCGGGGGATGACGACCTCGTCGCCGGGGTTCAGCGTCGCCATGAAGGCGTTGAACAGGATCTGCTTGCCGCCGGTGCCGACGATGGTCTGCTCGGGCTTGTAGTCGAGATTGTTCTCGCGCTTGAACTTCCTGGCGATCGCCTCGCGCAGCGGGACGATGCCCGAAACCGGCGGGTACTTGGTTTCGCCACGGCGGATGGCCTCGATCGCCGCGTTCTTGATGTTGTCGGGCGTATCGAAGTCCGGCTCGCCGGCGCCAAGGCCAATAATGTCCCGGCCGGCATTTTTCAGCTCGCGGGCTTTCTGCGTCACCGCGATGGTGGCGGAAGGCTTAACGCGGGAAAGGGTGTCGGCAAGAAAGGCCATGACCTTTTGTCTCTCCAAAGGATCGGCGCGGCCAGGAGCGGCCGCGGCGCTTCTCATGTCGCATGACGCCGGCAAGTGCAAGCATTGTCGGCTGGGCCAGGTATGGCGGTGCGGTCAATGAGGCGTGATCAATAGAAAGTTCATTAACGCACGGTAGAGGCTTGCATGGCAGGATCGTAAATCCAATTCCGCCAGGTCGCGGAGCGAGGAACCCTTGTCACGCAGCATTGGGCTTGCCCATATCATCCGTCATGATGACGGCACCTCGTCAGGTGTCTGGGGCATCTACACGCTGCAGAGTGCTTTCCAGCCGATCTTCGCCTTCAACGAGGGCAAGCTCTCGGTTGCCGCTTTCGAAGGGCTGATCCGTCCGTTTCGCGATGGCGAGCCGCAATCGCCGATGAGCTTCTTCTCGACATGCCCAGCCGCCGACCGCCTGCACGTCGAAGCGCTGACCAGGACATTGCATCTGCTCAATGCGGGCGCCTGCCTGCCGCACGAGGCGTCGGTCTTCGTCAATTTCGACCCGTCGGTGTTCACCGAGCGCGCTGTCGCCGACAGTGCCTTGCGCGACATGCGGCTGGTGCTGCACGAGGCCGGCATCGATCCGGGCCGCGTCGTGTGCGAGGTGACGGAGCAGAGATCGGCGTCGCAGGAAACCCTGCACGGCTTCGTGGCGGCGCTCAGAGCCAACGGCTTCCGCATCGCCGTCGACGACTATGGCGCTGACGATTCCGACATCAACCGCATCAAGGAGCTGAAGCCCGACATCGTCAAGTTCGACGCGCAGTGGATCACGCAACTGATGGAATCGGGTCCTGGTTTCGCGCTGCTGACCTCCATGGTGAGGAGCTTCGGGGACCAGGGCATCCGCACCGTGTTCGAAGGTATCGAGGAAGGCTGGCAACTGGAACTGGCCGAGCGATCGGGCGCCTCGATGGTCCAGGGTTACGTGCTCGCCCGTCCCGAACTGGCGCCGACGAGTTTCCGTGTTTTCGCCAGGAGCAGTCCCGAACCTGTCCCCGCCGCAAGCCACGCGCCTGCTCCCGCTCCCATTGTGCCGCGCGCGGGGCGGCCGGCAAAGGCTTTCGGGCGCAGGGTCGTGCCATGAGGGCCGAGCGGCGGCGCATACTCGGCGACGCGATCTTCGTCGACGAGATCGGCATCGAATATGGCGTCCATGGCGACTTCCGCCTGCGCAGCGTCTACCAGCCGATCTACGCCCCGCGCGGCGGCAGCTTATATCCGGTGGCCGTCGAAGGCCTGATCGAGCCGCACCGCGCCGGTCGGCCAGGGTCGCCGAGGATGTTCTTCGACAGCCTCGCGGCCGCGGACCGGCTGTTCGTCGAAACCATGTGCCGGATGCTGCATCTCCGGAATTTCCACAATATCGGCGTCGATGGGCTCGACCTGTTCTTCAACTACAACCCGCTGGTCAACGACCATGCTGGACGGGCGCTGGCCGAGATCCGGCTGATGAGCCGGCATCTCGACGAACTCGGCCTGGCGCCCGCCATGCTGGTCTGTGAAATCACCGAACAGGCAGCGGACGATGCGCTGCTGGCCAGGCTGGTGCGCGAGATGCGGCGCGGCGGCATCCGCATCGCCATCGACGATTTCGGCACCGGCCACTCGACCGAGGAGCGGGTGAGCCTGCTCCAGCCCGACATCGTCAAGATCGATGGCGGCTGGTTCGCGGAATTCTGCCGTCATGCCGCGGCGGAACGCTTCTTTCGTCCGCTGGTGTCTAGCCTGCATGACCGTGGCGCCAAGGTGCTGGTCGAGGGGATCGAACAGCCCGTCCACCTGCGAGTCGCGATCGAAGGCGGCGTCGACCTGCTGCAGGGTTTTCTGCTCGGGCGTCCGGCGCTGGCCGGCACCCTCTTCGACGAGAAGCCGCTTGCCATCGAGGCGCTGCTTGGCTTCGACAACAAGGTGGTGCCGTTGCATAAGCGGCGTTGATGGTCGCGCCAAAACAAATCATTGGTTGAGGATGCCGCCGCTGCGATAATCCCGCCCTAGAAGCAGCGCTCGGGGACCAGACGATGATACTTTACAGCATGATCGACAGCGGCAATTGCTACAAGCCGCGCCTGCTGATGGCCAAGCTCGGCCTTGCCTTCACCACTGTCGAGATGAGTTCGCATGCCGGCGATACGCGCACAGCCGATTTCGTCGCCAAGAACCCGAACGCCATGGTGCCGCTGCTGGAACTCGAGGACGGCCGCCGGCTAGCCGAATCCAACGCCATCCTGCTCTATCTCGCCGAAGGCACGCGCTTTCTGCCGACGGACAGATACGAGCGGGGGTTGGCCTATCAGTGGCTGTTCTTCGAACAGTACAGCCACGAACCCTACATTGCCGTGCGCAAGGTACTGCTGACCGTTCCCGAGCGTGCCAGGGATGCCACGCCGGAGCGGCTGGCAGTGACGCTGGAGCGCGGCAACAAAGCGCTTGGCGTGATGAACCGGCATCTCGAAACCCATACCTTCTTCAGCGGTGGCGCCTACAGCGTCGCCGACATCGCGCTCTATGCCTACACGCACACGGCGGAAAAGGGCGGCTTCCAGCTTGACGCCTATCCGGCGGTGGTCGCCTGGCTCGGCCGCGTGGAAGCGGATCCGGGGCACGTGCCGATCGGGTGGGTGGGTTGAGGGAGCGTCCTTCTCCCCGTTCACGGGGAGAAGATGGCGGCAGCCAGATGAGGGGCGGCGCCAGCCTCTCTGGATAATTTCAAAAAGGGCAATTGCGCTGCCCCTCATCGCCCTGCCGGGCACTTCTCCCCGTATATAGACGGGGAGAAGGATGCAGCTTCGTCGCCTTCGCCAAATTGTCGATGATTGAGGACGTGGTTCACAGAGGTCGGGTCCGGCCGGCGCGATGATCGGCCAAAGCTTGTGCGGCCAGCTTGTCCAGCCGACCTGCATGGGCGTCGGCTTCAATCTGCTTGTCCCATTGATCGGCCCGGAGCGCCTCAAACTAGGCGGCAAACGCCTTTAGTTCTTCGGGGCTCAGTTCGGTGATGGATTTTTCAATTTGCTCAAGCTTTGTCATGACGAAATGGTACCACTATTGGACCAAAAGCACCATAAGTGGGGCTATATCGCCGGCTGCGGCGCCCCAACTCCAGACAAATAAAAAGGCGGGATAAATCCCGCCTTCCCATTTCGGTAGCCTGATTGGGAGCGTCCGGTCCGGGCTGGCAGCTATCTGCTGTTCCAGCTTGTCGGGTCTTTCCGCTCCGGCGCGCTTCTCGCGCGACCGTCAGTACATCCGTGACTTGCCGCGCGCCCCGAACTCTCGTCCGGCGCGCGCCATTTCAAAATCAGGCTGCCTTGCTCAGAGAACCAGCGGACGACTTGCCAGTGCGGCGGTCCTGCTCGATCTCGAAGTTGATCTTCTGGCCTTCGACCAGGGTCGACAGGCCAGCGCGCTCGACAGCCGAGATGTGGACGAAAACGTCCGCGCCGCCGCTGTCAGGCTGGATGAAGCCGAAACCCTTGGTGGCGTTGAACCACTTGACCGTTCCAGTTGCCATAAAAATAGTCCTTCACATTTGCTTTGGTATGACCGGACCGAAGTCCAGCCGGTGTGCATCGAGATTTTGGAGATAGACGTCAGCAAACGCGAAGATCGCGAGGCCCGGATCGATCGGCCGAAATATCAATGGGGCTGATATAGGCTGCTTTCGCACAAAAAACAAGACTGCGTGAAAACGTCGTGATCCGGGGCCGCCCAACGGCCGCCCCAATCTGGTGAAACCGTGACGCAGATCGCGCCGTCCGTGGGCGGCGGGTCGAGGGGAGAGGACCATGAAAACCATCCTTCTTGCCACCTGCCTGACGCTGGTGGCCGCCCAGGCGCAGGCGATCTCGCGCTACGACCCGACGCGTATGAGCTGCGGCAAGGTGCAGTCAACGATCGCGCGCCAAGGTGCGGTCATCCTGCGCTATCAGTCGAAACGGGTGCCGGGGCTGCCGCTCTACGACCGCTATGTGCAGAGCCAGCAATTCTGCACCATGGGCGAGGTGAGGACGCGCGCCTATGTGCCGAGCGCCGACACCAAGTCCTGCCCGGTCTACAACTGCAAGCGGCCGGACAACGAGCATTTCAGGCATCGCTTCATCCACCGCCGTTAGAGCGGCTGACATCAAAATCCGAACGAAACCTGTGCTGGCGGCGGCGGGCCGACGTGCACGCCTTCCATGGCCAGCATCTTTTCCTTGGTGACCGAACCGCCCGGCGCGGAGAAGCCGCCGATCTTGCCGCCTGCCGCCATGATGCGATGGCACGGGATGACCAGCGGCACCGGATTGGCGCCCAGCGCGGCACCCGTTTCGCGCGGCAGGCCGGCATGGCCGGCGCGCTTGGCCAATTCACCATAGGTCGTGGTTTCGCCATAGCCGAGTTTTCGGGCCGCGTCGTAGATGGCGAGGCGGAAATCGTCGACGCCGTCGAGGTCGACGGGAAAGCCGGTGAAATCGACGTCCTTCCCGGCGGCGTAAGCCTTGATCGCGGCGACCAGTTCGACCACCCAGGGCGGCTGTGCCGTGGAGGCGGAAACGCCGGCATGGCGCATCAGCCGCCGCTCCACCGCTTCGCGGCTGCGTTCGGGCAGGCAGAGCCGGATCAGGCCCTTTTCGCTCCAGGCGATGCCCATGAAGCCGATCACTGTTTCTAACACTGCGTGGCCAGCTGTGATCGAAGTGGTCGTTTCCATGATGCGCTCCTTTTCGCAAAGCGGCGAAATCCGGCATTCCGTCGGTACATATCAGGAACAATATGGCATCGCTGCCTGCATCCCGCCACCCGAAAACCACCGGATGGCCCCGATTGCTACCCAGGAATCGCTGGTGTAAGGGAAATCTTAACGACCCGACAAACCGGACTTCGAGCGCGGCTTGCCAGCAAAACAAACCCTTATCGCGATTGGCGTGATCGTGGCGGCGGCCAGCATGAGCGGCTGCACGTCGACCTCGCAGATGAAAGCCGCGCCGTCCCTGACCGAAACAGCGACCGTTGCCGGCAGTGATGCGGGCTTCACGATCCCGCTGCCGGAAACGGTTTCGGTGCTGCCGCAATCCTCGGGCATCGCGCCGGTCCAGACCGTCGAAGTGACGTCCGGCCCGACGGTCATTTCCGAGGGTGAGCCCGCCACGCGGCCGGCCGCCGCGACCGCGGCCTTTGCCGGCGCGACGCCCGCGGCTCCGGCCGTGCCCGCCATCATGGTCGTCGGCACCAACGCCTGGCAGGCTCCGGCGCCCGCCAAGGCTGGCCAGCCGGCCAAGGCAGGCTTGCCAGCGATCAAGGCAGGCTTGCCAGTAATCAAGTCCGCCGAGACCTACACGACAGCCGGGCTCATCGTGCCGGCGACAGCCGGCGGCCAGAAAATGCCCGGCGTGCAGCAAGTGGCCTATGTCGTGCCGCATAACCCTGCCGCGCTGGTGCAGTTCCCGTCCGTGCCGGTTGATCCGGCCGCCCCGGCGCGAGAAGAGCACACCGGCATGCGCGGCGACGTCGACCGGCTGATCGTCAAATACGCCGCCCTCTATCAGGTGCCGGTGGATCTGGTGCGCCATGTCGTCAACCGCGAAAGCACCTACAATCCCAAGGCCTATAACAACGGCCATTGGGGCTTGATGCAGATCAAGCACGCAACCGCGCGCGGCATGGGTTATGACGGGCCGGCCAAGGGCCTGTTCGACGCCGAGACCAATTTGAAATACGCGGTCAAATATCTGCGCGGCGCCTGGCTGGTGTCCGACGGCAACGCCAAGAAGGCCGACTGGCTCTACCAGACCGGTTATTATTTCGACGCCAAGCGCAAGGGCCTGCTCGAGGCGACCGGGCTCGGTGTCGACCGCAAACGGCACCGCCTGCAGCCCGACGCCTGAGCGCTATGCCCGAACCGCGCCCGCCGGCTCCAAACGACATCCGGCTGCGCAAGATCCTCGACGAGACGCTGGTTGCGCCGCACTGGCCTGATGGTTTTGTCATGCGCAGCTTCGAGCGTGGTGACGCGCTGCCTTTGCATGCGCTGCTGGGCGAAGTGTTCGACGATGGCACCGACGGCCACTTCGACGAATGGTGGCCGCGCATTTCAGAAGATCCCGAATTCGATCCGGAGCTGTGTTTCCTGGTCATCGATGCCAAGGGCCGGCTGGCGGCGGCCGCACTGTGCTGGAGCTCGGCCTTCGTCAAGGACCTCGCCGTCCATCCCGAGGCGCGCGGCAAGGGGGTCGGCGAAGCGCTGATGTGGCACGCCTTCGCCATTTTTCGCGACCGGGGTGCCTCCCATGTCGACCTCAAGACCAATACGCTCGAGAACGCCGCCGCCGTGCGGCTCTACGAGCGGCTGGGCATGCGGCCCGTTGCCTGGGAAGGCTGACCGGCGGCGTTGATCCTGGCCGTCACCGGCGACGGCCGGTTGGGGAACCCAAAGCGCTGCTTTGCATTCAATGAACGGTGGGGTCTGACCGGCTGCCGGTGCTCTGCGCCGCCGGCCGCCAAGGGAGATCCACCGCGATGAGGCTTTTCCACGCATTGCTGGCGTTGAGCGTCGCTGCCGTCCTCGCGGCGGGTCCGGCGCGGGCGGTCGAGCTGTCGATCGTGTCGGGCGACACCGGCAACGGCCTCAAGGTGCTGCGCGAGATCCTCGACCACTACGAGAAGGAGACCGGCGACAAGGTCACCATCGTCGCCATGCCATCGTCGGGAACCGACCAGTTCGGCCAGTACAGGCTGTGGCTCGCGGCGGGCAACAGCGACGTCGACGTCTACCACACCGATGTCATCTGGGCGCCGCAGCTGGCCCGCCAGTTCGTCGACCTGACCGAAGCGACCAGGGATGTCGTGGGCCAGCATTTCGCGTCGATCATCCAGTCGCAGACCGTCGACGGCAGGCTGGTGGCGCTGCCCATTTTCACCGATGCGCCGGCGCTCTATTACCGCAAGGATCTGCTCGACAAATACGGCGCCAAGGTGCCGGCCAGCTGGAAGGAACTGGGCGACACCGCCAGGCTGGTGATGGACAAGGAGCGGGCCTCGGGCAACAGGGATATCTGGGGCTTCGTCTTCCAGGGCAACGCCTATGAGGGGCTGACCTGCGACGCGTTCGAATGGGTGGTATCGAATGGCGGCGGCCAGATCGTCGAGCCGGACGGCGCGATTTCCATCAACAACGCCCGGGCGGCGGCGGCGCTCGACATGGCCAGGGGCTGGATCGGTACCATCGCGCCGCCGGGCGTGCTCGCCTATCAGGAAGAGGAGGCGCGCGGCGTGTGGCAGACCGGCAATGCGGTGTTCATGCGCAACTGGCCCTATGCCTATGCGCTGGGCAACAGCCAGGGGTCGCCGATCAAGGGCAAGTTCGACGTCGCGCCGCTGCCGGCGGGCACGGGCGAGGGCGCCCGGCCGGCGGCGACGCTGGGCGGCTGGAACCTCGCGGTCTCGAAATATTCCAGGCACAAGGAGGCGGCGATCGAACTGGTCAAGTTCATCGCCTCGCCGGCAATGCAGAAATACCGCACGCTGAAGACCGCCAACCTGCCGACCATCCCCGCGCTCTATGACGATGCCGATATCGCCAGCCACCAGCCGATCATTCCACATTGGAAAGCGGTGTTCCTCAATGCCGGGCCGCGGCCCTCTGCGGTGACCAGGAACAAGTACAATGAGGCGTCGAGCCAGTTCTGGAACGCCGTCCACAAGACCTTGTCCGGCGAAGGCAGCGCCGCCGACAATCTGGGTGACCTCGAGGCGACGCTGACCCGGCTGAAAGGCAAGGGCTGGTGAGCGCGCAACCGGCCGGTGCCGCCGACCGGCGCCAAGGCTCGCGGCTGACGCGCCAGCGTGTGCGCTCGGCATGGCTGTTCCTGGCACCGATGCTTCTGGTGCTCGCCGCGGCTGCCGGCTGGCCGCTTGCGCGCACGGTTTATTTCAGCTTCACCGACGCCTCCCTGTCCGATCTCGACGCCCGCCAATGGGTCGGCCTCGCCAATTATGTCTCGGTTCTGCGCATGCCAAGCGGCAGGGTCGTTTACGACGGGCTGCTTCTCGACCCGGCCTGGTGGGGCGCCGTGTGGAACACGCTGCGCTTCACGGTGGTTTCGGTGACCTGCGAGACGATCCTCGGCATGGTCGTCGCGCTGGTGCTCAACGCCGAATTCCCCGGCCGCGGCATCGTCAGGGCGGCGATCCTCGTCCCCTGGGCGATCCCGACCATCGTCTCGGCGAAGATGTGGCAGTGGATGCTCAACGACCAGTTCGGCATCATCAATGTCGTGCTGATCAATCTCGGGCTGATCGACACCAAGATCGCCTGGACCGCCAGCGCCGACACGGCGATGATGGCGGTGCTGATCGTCGACATCTGGAAGACGACGCCCTTCATGGCGCTGCTCATCCTGGCCGCGCTGCAGATGCTGCCGCGCGAAATCATCGAGGTCGCCAGGCTGGACGGCGCCAATCCCTGGCAGATCTTCTGGCGGGTGACCTTGCCGCTGATCCGCCCGGCGGTGATGGTGGCGTTGATCTTCCGGGCGCTCGACGCGCTGCGTATCTTCGACCTGATCTATGTGCTGACGCCCAACAATGCGCACACCAAGTCGATGTCGGTGTTCGCCCGCGAGAACCTGTTCGAGTTCGACAAGTTCGCCTATGGCTCGGCCGCCTCGACGCTGCTCTTCCTCATCCTTGCTCTGCTCACCATCCTAACCATCCGCATCGGTCGGATAAGCCTGGAAGGAGGCCGCTGAGATGTGGCTCCTGAAGCGCACGGCGTTCTATCTTTTGGTCGGGGCGATCGTGCTCATCGCGGTGTTCCCGTTCTACTACGCCATCGTCACCAGCCTGAAATCGGGGACCGAGCTGTTCCAGGCCGGTCCATGGCCGAAAGCGCCAAGCCTCGACAATTATCGCAATGTGCTGGCCGAGGGCGCCTTCCTGCGCAACCTCCTGAACTCGCTGATCGTCTCGGGCGCGGTGGTGGCGCTCTCGCTGTTCCTCGGCGTCACTGCCGCCTACGCACTGGCGCGTATCCGTTTTCGCGGCCGCTCGGCATTGCTGTTCGCCATCCTGTCGGTCTCGATGTTCCCGCAGGTGGCGGTGCTGGCCGGGTTGTTCGAACTGGTGCGGCTGTTCGGCCTCTACAATTCGCTCGTCGCACTGATCTTCTCCTACATGATCTTCACCTTGCCGTTCACCGTCTGGGTGCTCACCGCCTTTGTCCGCGACCTGCCGGTCGAGGTCGAGGAGGCGGCGATCCTCGACGGCGCGACGCCGTTGATCATCATCACGCGCATCTTCCTGCCGCTGATGTGGCCGGCGCTGGCGACCACCGGACTGCTGGCCTTCATCGGCGCGCCTGGAACGAGTTCCTGTTCGCGCTGACTTTCACCTCCAACGATGCGCGGCGGACCGTGCCGGTTGCGATCGCGCCCTGGGGCAACATCATGGCCGCCTCGGTGATCGTCACGGTGCCGCTGGTAGCGCTGGTGCTGATCTTCCAGCGCAAGATCGTTTCCGGCCTCACCGCCGGCGGGGTGAAGGGTTGAGGGGGCGCTCAGATATCGGGCGCGTTGCCGATCTTCTGCTTGAGTTCCAGCGCCCAGGCGCGGCCCTCGTCGCCGCCCCACAGCAACCAGGCGATGTATCCGGCCGAGGGATTGTCCTCATTGCCGTAGTTCTTGCCGCGCTTGTCGACCTCGTGGCGGGCAAAGTAGCTGACCATGCGGCGGATGGTGGACGGCGCCAGCTTCTCGCGGTTCTTCAGTTCGGTGGCCCGCGCGACGCCGATCTCGGTGCCGCCACGGCCGAATTGTTTGCGCAGCCGCAAACCCTTGGCGGCATTGTCGGCCACCACTCGCGGACAGCGCAGGTCGATCTCGTCGATCTCTTTCATGTCGTCCCCCTGTGCCGGAAGCTGTAGCCGATGAAGGGAATGCCGCAAAGCCGGGCCGGTTCCGATGCGCGAATGTAGGAACCGGCCGGCGCGTCGCGTCCTTGGGGAGTAGAGCACCCTGCCGGGACGCCGGCGACGACTTGAAGGAGCCGATCATGATCACCTTTCCCAACGAATCCGCCAAATACCGCACCCAGCGCGAAAAGCTCTTGAATAAGGAAGCCGAGCTGCGCCGCGCCATGGAAGCCGTGGCCGAGGCGCGCCGGGCGCTGCCGCCGGGCGGGCTGGTGCCGAAGGATTATGAGTTCGAGAGGCTGGATATCGCCGGCAAGGCCGCGAGGATAAAACTGTCGGAGCTGTTCGCGCCCGGCAAGGACACGCTGATCCTCTACAACATGATGTTTCCGCGCCACCCGCAGGAGACGCGCGACGTGGCGACCAGCGGCGGCACGGCGAAGCTCGCGCGGTCCGACCAGCCATGCCCGTCCTGCACGGCGCTACTCGACCAGTTCGACGGCGCGGTCGGCCATCTCGAGGCCGCCGGCTTCAACTTCGCCGTCGTGGCCAAGACGGCGCTGGAAAACCTGGTCACGCTCGGCCGCGACAAGGGCTGGCGCAACATGCGGCTGGTGTCTTCGGCCAACAACAGCTTCAAGCGCGACTACAATGCCGAGTCGGCCGACGGCGCGCAGATCCCGCTGCTGTCGGTGTTTCACAGGGATAGCGACGGCATCAGGCATTTCTGGTCGTCGGAGCTCGGCTTCGCGCCGACCGATGCCGGCCAGGACCCGCGCGCCATCGGCACCTGCGAGATCCTGTGGAACCTGATGGATTTCACGCCGCAGGGCCGGCCGGACTGGCGCGAGCAGCTGCAATATAGCGAGGCCTGCTGTCGCTGACGCAAGGCGTTCAGCCCTTCTGCTTTAGTTCGGAATGGCTTTTCAGTACATGGTCGCCGTCGGCCTGTTCGATCAGGTAGGCGGGTTCTCCCGGGCTGGCCTCGCGCACCACTTCCACGCCCTTGGTCGTGCGCTTTACCTCCCTGGTGAAGCTCCTGCTTACCTTGCCGTCGGCGGTATGCGCGCCCCACTTCCAGGTCACGCGTGCTCCCTTGCGCAGCTTCTGCATGTCGGCACCTCCGGCGGGGGAATGTTTCGCGCCGCTAACGGTTCCTGAGAACCAAAGGCCGGACCGGACGTTGGCCTTGTCCATTCACCCCCATCACAGGAGCGCCCCATGACCGACAAAAGCCTCGCCGAAATTGCCGAGAAGATGCGCGATATCGATGTCGCCATGCTGTCCACCCACACGCAAGGCGGTGCCATTGCCGGCCGGCCGATGAGTAACAACCAGGACGTCGAATATGACGGCTCCTCCTTCTACTTCACCTGGGACAAGTCGCAGGTGGTGGAGGATATCGAACGCGACGCTAATGTGTCGCTGGCCTTCAAGGGCGACGATGGTTTCTGGGTTGCGGTTGAGGGCAAGGCCGAGATCATCCGCGACAAGGCTGCCTTCGAGGAACACTGGACCGACGATATCGACGAGTGGTTCGAACAGGGCACCGATACGCCCGGGCTGGCCATGATCAAGATCGAAGCGGTTCGCGCCCATTACTGGGATGGTGAGGACGAGGGCGAGGTGACCCTGTCGTCTTGACACGCCGGCAGGCAACCTCGCCGCATCCCCGCTGGCTTCAGTGTCCTTGATCCGCGCTTCAAGTGGCTGCTGAAGCCGCTCAAGTCGGCCGGAACATCGGATGATCGGCCGCATTGATAGGAGACGGTTGCGACCCCTTTCACGGATTCGAAGTGCGACCCACACTTAAAGACCTATGGGACCTGGTGCGAGAAAGCGTGGTTGGCTTTGTCAACGACAATGCCCTTAGTCATGGCGCGGCAATGGCGTTCTATGCCGCCACGTCGCTGGCCCCGGTTCTGATCATCGTCGTGGCGATCGCCGGCATCGCCTTTGGTCACGACGCGGCGCAGTTGGCTTTGTCCGCCCAGATATCGGGGTTGATGGGTTCGGAAAGCGCTGCGCTCCTTCAGACGGCGCTCCAAGGGGCGTCCAGCAGATCATCGGGGACCCTGGCGGCGCTCATCGGCGTCGCCACTTTGCTCGTCACCGCCTCCGCGGTGTTTGGCGAGATGCAGCAGGCCCTGAATGCAATATGGAAGGTTGAAGCCAAGGGAAGTTCGCTGTCGCGTCTCTTGCGCGCGCGTGCGGCCAGTCTCGGCCTGGTCGCCGCCCTCGGCTTTATGCTGCTGGTATCCCTGGTGGCGAGCGCGGCGATCTCTGCTTTGGGCACCGTGATCAGCGCTCATCTGCCGTTCGGCGCATTCGTTCTGAGCGCGATCAACACCCTGATTTCCTTTTGCCTGATCTCGGTGATGTTCGCCGCGATCTACAAGGTGCTGCCGGACCGTGCCTTGCAATGGCGGGATGTCGGAATTGGCGCCGTCGTGACCGCCGCCCTGTTCACATTGGGGAAATCGCTTATCGGTTGGTATATCGGCACCAGCGCGATCGCGTCATCCTACGGCGCGGCCGGGGGGCTGCTCGTCATACTGCTCTGGGTCTATTATTCATCGGAAATCTTTCTGCTCGGTGCGGAGCTGACCCGCGCCTATTCCGTTAGACGGGGGAGCCGATCCGACCTGGACGGGTTGGTTCAAAATGCTCCGGCGCCGGAAAACCTCGTTCCAATCCGCCAAAGACCCAGCTCTTCGGGCTCCGTGGCGTTGTTGGCGGTGGCGTGCGTCAGCGCAGTGATGACAGCCTTTCTGCTGGGGCCTCGTCGCCCGTAGGGAGAGGAGAAGGGACGCGGCTGGCAACCTCACCGCATCTGCCGCGTTGGGTCTGCGAGGACCACCTTCACGGAGCGTTTCGATGAAACCGCATCTCGCCATTGCCATGCTGGCCCTTCTGGCCGGAACGCCTTCAGCCTTTGCCCAGCAGGCGGCCAGCACCTTGCCGGCTGTCTCGGAGAACAAGGTCGACACCGACACCTTCACCAAGACGCTGGTCAGTGCCAACCGCTTCGAGATCGAAAGCAGCAAGCTGGCGCTGAAGAAGGGCGTCGCCGCCGATGTTGGAGATTTCGCCGAGCTGATGGTCAAGGACCACACCAAGGCCGGCCAGGATTTCAAGGCGGCGCTGGAAAAGAGCCAGACCACGGCATCCATCAAGCCCGAAGGCCCGCCGCTGCTGCCCAAGGACCAGGCAATGCTCGACCAGCTCGAGGCGCTGGATGGCGAGGCCTTCCAGGCCAAATACATCACCTTGCAGACGCAGGCGCACAAGCAGGCGGTGGCGATGTTTTCCACCTACGCCCGCTCCGGCGACGACCCGGCGCTGAAGGAGTTCGCCAAGAAGACGCTGGAGACGCTGAAGATGCACGAGATGCATCTCAGGGATGTGGCGGCGGTGCATTAGGGATTCGACAGTCAGGACGGATCAAGGATAGCGCCCTACGGCGCCCCCCTCTGTCCTGCCGGACATCTCCCCCTCAAGTGGGGAGATTGGCAGCCTGGGCGCCGGCTCTTTTCCTGCAGCGTTGAGAATTGGCGAAGGCCGCAATGACAGCCAATCTCCCCCCAAGAGGGGGAGATGTTCGGCAGGACAGAGGGGGGCGCCGTAGGGCGTTACGTCCGATATCTCTCGCTCCCTGGCAAAACCCAACCTGGCCCTGTGCCTTCGCCATCATCTACACTGCCCCCCATCACCCTCGGGAGCCACCCATGCCCAAGATCGACCTCGCAGCCATTCCCGTCCGCCAGGGCTCCGGCTATCCCGCGCCCTTCGACGCCCCGTGCGCCACCCGCACGCGCCGGCGTCTCGGCGACGCCGGCGGGCTCACCGATTTCGGCGTCAACCTGATGACCTTGCCGCCCGGCGGCTGGTCGAGCCAGCGCCACTGGCACAGCCATGAGGACGAACTCGTCCATGTGCTGGAAGGCGAACTGGTGCTGGTCGAGGATGGCGGCGAGACGCTGCTCAAGGCCGGCGATAGCGCTGCCTTCGCCAAGAATAGCGGCAACGGCCACCACATGATCAACCGCTCGGGGGCGACCGCGCGCTACCTGGAAGTCGGCTCGCGCTCTCAGGACGATGTGATCACCTGCTCCGACATCGACATGATGAGCCCGAGCAGGGACGGGCGGTTCCTGCACAAGGACGGCACGCCGTATCCGGGGCAGGGGTGAGGGCTGGATCATGGTTCGGCGCTGGTGTTTCGCCAGCGTCGGGATAAGCTCCCGGCAATTAGAGGTTGGCGTCAGCCCCCTCATCCGGCCGCTTCGCGTCCACCTTCTCCCCGAGGGGAGAAGAGACTGGCGTTGGCGCTCGTAATCTCCTCTCCCCTCGGGGGTCCGAAGGACGGGCGAGACACGCGGCTCGCCCCGAACGGTCAGCCGAGCGAAGCGGAGGCTGGGTGAGGGGGCCTGGCGCTAACCTTGCCAACCCCAAGGAGCACCACCATGAAAAAAGAAGTCATCGAAGTGCCCGTCATGTCGGACAAGGTGCGCTCACTCGGCTTGCCCTGTTCGACGGCGGTGCGGGCCAACGGGTTCGTGTTCATCTCGGCGACGCCGCCGGTCGACATGGTGACCGGCGAGATGGTGCGCGGCGACATCGAAACGCAGACAGAGGCGTCGCTGAAGGCGCTGAAACATTGCCTGGAAGCGGCCGGCACCTCGCTGGAAAATGTGGTGATGGTGCGCATCTATGCCGTCAATTCCGGCTTCTACAACGCGATAAACAGGGTCTATGCCCGGTACTTTTCGACCAACCCGCCGGCGCGCAGTTTCGTGCCGGTGGCGTCGTGGCCGATGGAGTTTGATATCGAGATTGAGTGCGTGGCGGTGGGGTGAGGGTGAGAGGCGGTCCGCGCAGCGGACGAAAAGCCAATTGCTTGGCTTGTCGAGCTTCGAACGCCCTGAGCCTGCGAAGGGCCGGCAATCTCTAGTGTAAGTTTTTACTTGTCTTTCAAGTAAACTCGCCCTCAACTCCCGTCTGGGATAGGGAGGGTGAGTCATTGAACAAGTTACCGAAAAAATTCATCGAGCGGGTTGCGTCGAATCTCAAGAAGTATCAGCGGATTACGGTGGCTCAGCAAAAATCCGATGTCGCGGAGGCTGACACCGTTACGTTGGTCAAGGACATTCTGGCTGATGTTTTCGGCTACGATAAATACGACGAACTGACGTCGGAGCATCAGATCAAGGCCACATATTGTGATCTCGCGATCAAGATCGCAGGAAAACTGCGATTGCTTGTCGAAGTGAAATCAGCGGGCAGCAGCTTGGCCGATAATCACCTAAGGCAGGTTATCGATTATGGCGCGCACCAAGGCATTCACTGGGTGATCCTGACCAATGCCGTCGAATGGCGGCTGGTCCGTATCTATGTGGCAAACCAGATCAGCCATGAAGAGGTTTGCCGTATAGTACTCGCGGACGTGAATCCGAAGAACGAGGATCATCTGCAGTGCCTTTTCCTGTACGCCAAGGAAGGGCTGACGACCGATGCTATGGATGCGTTTCATCAGCAGGCTCAGCTGTTCAACAAGTTTACGGTTTCCGCGATTATCCGATCAGAACCAGTGATCTCGGTGGTGCGCAGGGAAATTCGGAAGCTTTTTCCAGACATAAAGGTCGGCAACGAGAACCTTTCACTGTTAGTCGAAAATGAAGTGATCAAGCGAGACACGATCGAAGGAGATAAAGCAAAGGAAGCTGTAGCTAGAATGAGAAAGGCTATGAACAAGCTGGAAAGAGCGAAGGCCAAAGCTACAAAGCTCATTGAGGTAGAAACGCCAAAATGAGATTCTTTGGAGCCAAGAAATGAAAATCCAAAATTTCAGGATACGTCGGTTCAAGGTCATCGAAGATGCCAGTGTGGGCCTATCTGATCTGAACATAATTGTTGGATCAAATAATTCTGGTAAAAGCAGTATTATTCAGGCTCTTCATTTTTGCATTTCGATATTGCAATCTATAGCGCTAGCAAAAAAATGGACGCGTAAAAGCCCTTTGATAGCCACGCTAGGACCTGATGAGATCATATACTCTCCTGCGTCCAACCCTTACGCTTTAGGTCAAGGCGGAAAATTGGTCGAAGGCGAGAATAGGTCGATTTTGTTTGATTTGACTTTGGAAGATGGCCGTACTTTTTCCTTGGAGGTTGCGAAAGGCAAGAACAACAATGTTCAAGCCCGAATTGTAAATCCGGAAGTGGCGGTGGGGTTGGCGAGTTTGGATGATCCATTTAGCATATTTTCGCCAGGGCTAGCGGGCGTCGCTAAGAGTGAGGTGTTTGTTTCTGATGGAGTTTTATTGCGGGCTCTTGCTCGAGGCGACGCGAACGTAATTCTTCGCAATATGCTTCTTAGGCTTTGGCCAAACGAAGACAACAGAAATAGCTTCCTCGTTGATCTCGCCGAGATATTTCCGGGAGTTGAGATAGACGTTATTTTTGAGCAGAAGATTGATGAATATATATATGTCTACGTTAAGAGGGATGGAACGAGTATCCCTATTGAACTTTGCGGAACCGGATTCCTGCAGGCAGTTCAGATACTGTGCTATCTTCACAGATTCCGACCGAGCTTGATTGTTCTCGATGAGCCAGACTCGCATCTTCATCCGAATAATCAGAGGATAATTTCTAACCTGCTATCTAGAATCACTGAGGATTTGGGAACGCAGATCGTCATCACGACCCACTCTCGGCACATAGTTGATGCACTATCTGGTGTAGCTCAATATATTTGGGTTCAATCCGGCGCTGCTGCCCCGGCTTCTCGCGATGATCAGATTGATATTTTGATGGACCTGGGCGCCCTCGATTTGAAGGAGCGCATTGGAACCAAGAATTACGATGCCATATTGCTCACAGAGGACGAAATAACCAGAAACATTGTTACGCTCCTAAATTCTAGCGGCTTTGATATGGAACGAACTCTTATTCTTCCATATCGTGGTGTAACGGAGTTACACAATCTTAGAACTATAGCCGATCATACCCGACGTATATCAGGCGCGCGGCTTGTGATTCACCGAGATCGCGACTTCCTTGACCCGATGGAAGTCGAGGCGTGGAAAACTTCGATCCGGGAAATGCAGTGTGATCCATTTGTGACAACCGGCGTCGATATCGAATCCCACCTACTAAACCCTCGCTATCTTTCCGTTTTAAACAATTTACAGAACGAGGCTCAGTTTACGGAAATTCTTAATGAAGCGATCGAGGAGATACGCGAGGATGCATACGAGCACGCACTCAATTCCCGATTAGATTGGGAACGCAAACAGGGCAACGGACGGGTAAATGTTGGGGCCCCAGCACGAGACATGAGGCAAAGAGTGAATGATGACCCTCGTGCCAATATGTCGGGAAAGAAATTGCTTAAGAAGATTCGAGATATTTATCGCCAGCGTGTTGGTGCAAACCTGGCCGTAGGTACTGGTTCTGAGTTGATACGTGATGATAGCTTATCCGCAATAGCGAATAGGGTATTTCCGCGTCGCAGAGATAATCAGTGATGGTGGCACCCGTAGGCGTGCTATCTGCGGGGCGCTGCCCCCTCATCCGCCTGCCGGCACCTTCTCCCCGTGAACGGGAGAAGAGAGCTAATCACCTAAGCAAAATACTCCTGCAGTGGCCGTACCTCCAGGCTCCCCGCCTTCAGCGCCGCGATCGCTTCCGCCACGGCCGCAGCCCCCGACAGCGTCGTGTAATACGGCACCTTCTGCATCAGCGTGGCCCTGCGCAGCGACTTCGAGTCCGACACCGCCTTCTGGCCATCCGTGGTGTTGAACACGATCTGGACCTGGCGGTTGCGGATGGCGTCCTCGATGTGGGGGCGGCCTTCCAGCACCTTGTTTATCTTCTGCGCGTCGACGCCGTTTTCGGCGAGGAAGCGGGCGGTGCCTGAGGTGGCCAGCACCTTGAAGCCGAGGCCGGCGAGGCGCTTGACCGCGGGCAGGATGCCGGCCTTGTCCTCGTCGCGCACCGAGACGAACAGGGTGCCCGAGCGGGGCAGGTCGACGCCGGCGCCGAGCTGGCTCTTGGCGAAGGCGAGCGCGAAATCGCGGTCGAGGCCCATGACCTCGCCGGTCGAGCGCATTTCCGGGCCGAGCAATATGTCGACGCCGGGGAAACGGGCGAAGGGGAAGACGGCTTCCTTGACCGCGATGTGGCCGGGGTTCCTGGGGTCGGGCATGGCGCCGTAATGGGCGAAGGCGTCTTCCAGCGTCTCGCCGGCCATGATGCGGGCGGCGATTTTGGCGATGGGACGACCGATGGTCTTGGCGACGAAGGGCACGGTGCGGGACGCGCGCGGGTTGACCTCCAGCACATAGACCGTGCCGTCCTTGATCGCGTACTGCACGTTCATCAGGCCGCCGACATTGAGCGCGCGGGCAAGGGCCGCCGTCTGGCGCTCCAGTTCGTCGACCAGTTCCGAAGGCAGCGAGTGCACCGGCAGCGAGCAGGCGCTGTCGCCCGAATGGATGCCGGCTTCCTCGATGTGTTCGAGAATGCCGGAGACGAAGGTGGCCTTGCCGTCGCAGAGGCAGTCGACATCGACCTCGATGGCGCCTGAGAGATAGGTGTCGAACAGCAGCGGGTTCTTGCCCAAGAGCGTGTTGATCTGGCCGGTCTTGTCGTTGGGGTATTTCTGCTTGATGTCCTCCGGCACCAGGCCGGGCACGGTGTCGAGCAGATAGCTCTGCAGCATGCCCTCGTCATGGATGATCTGCATGGCGCGGCCGCCGAGCACATAGGAGGGGCGCACCACCAGCGGGAAGCCGAGCTCGCCGGCAACGAGGCGGGCCTGCTCGACCGAATAGGCGATGCCGTTCTTCGGCTGGCTGAGGTTGAGCTTGTGCAGGAGCTTCTGGAAGCGGTCGCGGTCTTCTGCGAGATCGATCATGTCGGGCGAGGTGCCGAGGATCGGTATGCCGGCCTTCTCCAGCGCGTCGGCGAGCTTCAGCGGCGTCTGGCCGCCGAACTGGACGATGACGCCAACCAGCTCGCCCGAGCCCTGCTCGGCGCGCAGGATCTCCAGCACGTCCTCCGCCGTCAGCGGCTCGAAATAGAGCCGGTCCGAGGTGTCGTAGTCGGTCGAAACCGTCTCCGGGTTGCAGTTGATCATGATCGCTTCATAGCCGGCGTCGCGCAGCGCAAACGCCGCGTGGCAGCAGCAATAGTCGAACTCGATGCCCTGGCCGATGCGGTTAGGGCCGCCGCCGAGGATGACGACCTTCTTGCGCGACGAAACCTGCGCCTCGTTGGCGAGGCTGCCTGCGAAGGGCACTTCGTAGGTCGAGTACATGTAGGCTGTCGGCGAGGCGAACTCGGCGGCGCAAGTGTCGATGCGCTTATAAACTGGATGAACGTCGAGCTTTTCGCGAATCCTTTGAATCACTTCGGCGTCGGTCTTCGTCAGCGAGGCGAGGCGGGCGTCGGAGAAGCCCATGGCCTTCAGCATGCGCAGGTTGACGGCGTCCTGGGGAATGCCGTGCTCGCGGATGCGGGCTTCCATGGCGAGAATGCCCGCGATCTGTTCGAGGAACCACGGGTCGATCTTGCACATGGCGTGCACGTCTTCCAGTGAGGTGCCCATGCGGATCGCCTGCGCCACCATGCGCAGCCGGTCCGGCGTCGGGGTGCCGAGCGCGGCGCGGATGGCGTTGCGGTCGTCGGCGCTGTTTGTGGCGCCGAGGCCGGGGATTTCGATCTCGTCGAGGCCGGTCAGGCCGGTCTCGAGCCCGCGCAAAGCCTTCTGCAGCGATTCCTGAAAAGTGCGGCCGATGGCCATGACTTCGCCGACCGACTTCATGGCTGTCGTCAGCACCGGCTCGGCGCCGGGGAATTTTTCGAAGGCAAAGCGCGGGATCTTGGTCACCACATAATCGATCGACGGCTCGAACGAGGCGGGCGTGGCGCCGCCGGTGATGTCGTTCTCCAGCTCGTCCAGCGTGTAGCCGACGGCGAGCTTGGCGGCGATCTTGGCGATCGGGAAACCGGTCGCCTTGGAGGCCAGCGCCGAGGAGCGCGAGACGCGCGGGTTCATCTCGATGACGACGAGGCGGCCATCGGCCGGGTTGACGGCGAACTGCACGTTGGAGCCGCCGGTCTCGACGCCGATCTCGCGCAGCACCGCGATCGAGGCGTTGCGCATCATCTGGTATTCTTTGTCCGTCAGCGTCAGGGCAGGGGCGACGGTGATGCTATCGCCCGTGTGCACGCCCATCGGGTCAATGTTCTCGATCGAGCAGACGATGATGCAATTGTCCGCCTTGTCGCGGACGACCTCCATCTCATACTCCTTCCAGCCGAGCACGCTTTCCTCGATCAGCACTTCGGTGGTCGGCGAGGCGTCAAGGCCGGACTGGACGATGTCGTAGAATTCGGCCCTGTTGTAGGCGATGCCGCCGCCGGTGCCGCCCATGGTGAAGGACGGGCGGATGATGGCGGGCAGGCCGACATGGTCGAGCGCCTGGGCGGCGATCGCCATGCCATGGCTGATATAGCGCTGCTTGCGGTCGCCTTCGCCGAGGTTCCAGCGGGTTTCCAGCGCATCGAGCGCGGCGTCGAGATTGTCGGGCTTCTCCGCCTTCAGCGCGGCGCGCTCGGCCTCATGCGTCTTGCGGTCGGCGTTCTTGACGTCGGTGGCGTTGGCCAGCATCGACTTCGGCGTTTCGAGCCCGATCGTCTTCATCGCCTCGCGAAACAGCGCCCGGTCCTCGGCCTTGTCGATGGCCTGCGCGTCGGCGCCGATCATCTCGACATTGTAGCGCTCGAGCACGCCCATGCGGCGCAGCGACAAAGCGGTGTTGAGCGCCGTCTGGCCGCCCATGGTCGGCAGCAGCGCGTCGGGCCGCTCCTTGGCGATGATCTTGGCCACGACTTCGGGGGTGATCGGCTCGATATAGGTGGCGTCGGCCAGTTCCGGGTCGGTCATGATGGTGGCCGGGTTGGAATTGACGAGGATGACGCGGAAGCCTTCCTCCTTCAGCGCCTTGCAGGCCTGGGTGCCGGAATAATCGAACTCGCAGGCCTGGCCGATGACGATGGGGCCGGCCCCGATGATCAGGATCGACTTGATGTCAGTGCGTCTTGGCATGGCGACAATTCCGTTCGGCGGGCGGCTTGCACAAAAAACCGGGACGGGAAGACCCGGCCGGTTGTGCTCGCGATTCTGGTATCAGGCTAGGAGGGCCTTATAGGGAAGAGTTTTGGCGGATGTAACCCCGAAAATGAAGGGAGTAGGGGAGTAGGGGAGCGCGTCCCGGCCTCACTTACTGCCTTACTGCCCTACTGCCTTATTCCCCTAATCCCCGAACGCCACCGTATCGGTGATCTCGAACCGCTCCGACACACCAACCCGGATCATGTTGAGGCTGCCTTCCCTAGTGAAGCGGAAATCGCCGCGGGCGTTGGAGCCGGCGGGCATGCCGGCCTGGAAGGAGATGATGCGCGTGCCGCCATCGGGCCAGGTCACGGTGATGTCGGCCTTGTCCGTGCCCTTGTGCACGATGGTCGCCGCGCAGCGCGTCATCGGCTGGCCGACATAGCGGGCGCAGGGGATTTCGACGGGGTCGCCGGCGGCAAGGGCCGTGGGCGGCGGCGGCAGTTCCGCGACGGTCTGCGTGTCGACGGCGGGCGGCGCGGCTCCTGCCGGTCCTGGGCCAGCACCTGCCGGTACAGGGCGCGGCGTGGGCACTGGGATCGACCCCGCCGAGGCATTGTCCCCGGCCGCCGCCGTGCCGGCATCGCCTTGGGCGGCGGCGTCTGGCGATGCCTTGGCGTCGTCCTGGGCTTGTGGTTCCACCGTGGCGGTGGGTGGCGTGCTCTCCGCGGTCGTCGGCGTTTCCGTGGCAGCCAGCGCCAGGCCATAGGCATCCTGCATGGCCGTGGCGGCGGCGGATTTGACAGGCGCCTCGGGAGTGACCGGATGATGGACGATGCCGCCCAGCCGCTCTGTCAGGTCGGGCGGGGGTGCATCGGCTGGCGGTGCCTCGGTTGGAGGTGACTGAGGGGTCGCGGGCGCCTCGACAGGTTGCGCGGGCTGGGCGGCCGGCGCCGCTCCGTCGACGGGAGGCGCTGCGGCAATGGCAGCGGGCGCATCGACGGCCTGGTCGGGTATCGTCGCCGGATTGACGGGAACGAGATAGCGCGCCGGGGCCCAGCCGGTTGCCTTGGGATTGTCCGACTCGACCTTGCACCAGGGGTGGCCGTCAATGTCGTTGCAGCCGAGGTTCCTGACGCTCGCGCCGGCAGCCAGGCGCGCCTCGGTCTTGCCGATCGGCGATGGCTTGGCGCGGACATTGAGCAGGTCGTCGGGGGCAAGCCCGGTGACGACGGAGATGAATGGTGCCTCTTCGGCATGCGCCGCCAGCGCCGTCAGCAGCGACGGCGCGGCAATGAGTGCGTAGAGCGCTTTGCGGAACGGAATTCGGCGCCTCATCACTTGGCCGTAGGCGATAGATTGCATTACCAAAGGCACCGCCAGACCCAAAAAAATGCTGCCGCGCGCGAAGCCGGTTTTATAAGCGAGGGTGCGGCGCCGTGTCTACAACCGAGATGGCCGGACCTGCCGACCCATGTGATGGCGTTCAGCCCGGGCATGAAGCCACCGCTTCAGCCCGGCATGACCAAGGGGTTCAGCCTGGCATGAAGCCTAGGCTTTAGCCTGGCATGAACCCCGTCCTTAGCCCGTGCGCCCATTCCGGGCGTCCCGCCTGTTCGGCCTGACGCGCCGCCGCCTCATGGTCGTAGTCGACCGCGATCATCTCGAAGCGGTCCGGCTGCCCGGCGCCGCCCAGGGTGACGATGCCGTAGCGGGCGTGCGGCGAGCCCTGTTCGGAAACATGCGCCGGCGGCGTGTCGTCGTCATAGGCGGGGCAGCCGATGCTGCCCGGATTGAAGATGACGGGACCGTCGGGAATGCGGATCAACTCCGCCCGGTGGCTGTGACCGCAGAGCGCAATGCGGCATTTCGGGTCGAACCCGCCCAGCCGGCGCCGGATCGTGGCCAGCGGCGCGCGCACCAGCCGGCCCTCGACGACCGCGTCGAGCAGATATTTTTCGTCGTGATCGGGCCGGGCGTGGAAGGCGATGACGCCGGGCGCGATCTCCAGGGTCAGCGGCTGCCCGAACAGCGCCTCGCGCTGCGCCTGCGTCAGCCGCTCCTGCGCATAAACGTCGGACGCCCACATGGTCTCGTCAGGGGGATCGACGGCGACGCGGCGGTCATGGTTGCCGCGCACCGTCGGCAGGTTGAGCGCTTCCAGCCGTTCCATGGTTTCGCGCGGCCAGAGCGGCCCCGAAACGCTGTCACCGAGATTGACGGTAAGATCGACACCGCCGCGCCGCGCCAGATCGTCGAGCACGGCATCGAAAGCGAGGACGTTGCCGTGGATATCGGCGAGGACGGCTATGCGCATTTTTGGGAAGCTCCAGCAGTGAGGCAGCGTTTCCTTGCCTCGCGAAGCCGCAAGGTCTCGGCGAGAAGCGTCGGAAAACGCTGCAACTTCCTTGAACGACTGGAGAGCGTCAAGGTCCGCTTCGGCTTCGCCGCGATCAGTTCAACCTGGCGAGTTCATTGTCGGCATCACTGAGGGCGGACGCGTAATAATTGTCGTACTGGCTGTAGCCGGCCGCCCGGTACATGTCCCATACGGACTGGATTGCCTCCTTGCCGAGCAGGATCGCCTCGCGCGACCGGGTGAGGGAGCCCAGGCCGACAAGCGCCAGTCCCAGATTGGTTTGGGTCTGCGCCCAATATTGCGGGTATTGTTCGCGGGTACGGATCTCGAGCGCGGCGCGGTAGGCGACGATGGCGTCCCTGGCGAATTGCGGGTCCATGGTTGTGCCCGCAAGCTTGATTAGCGTGGAGCCCAGTTCGTTCTGGGTGTCGGACCAGTCGGTGGGCGTCGTCTCGCGCGTGTATTGCAGCAGCGCTTGCCGGTAGATGGCGACCGCGTCCTGCATCCATGCCACGCCATTGTCGACAGCGCCGAAACCGGCCATTGCCAATCCCAGCTTGGTCTCGGCTCGCGCAAGGTCGACCTGCGTCGCCGCCCCTGGTTTCGGCGCCTTTTCGCGAATGTATTCCTGCAGCGCCTGGCGAAGAGTAGTGACGGCGTCCTGCAACCGCGCCAACCCCAGATTCGGCTGGCCGGCGGACGCCAGCACGTCGCCCAGGATCACCAGCGTGTTGCCCAGATTGGCCTGCGTCTGCGCCCAGTCGAGCGGACCGTTCAATCTGGTGCGGACTTCGAGCGCCGCGCGATAGGCGGCAATGGCGGCCTCAAGCTTTGCCGAATCGCCTTGCTGCTGGCCGAGATAGCGCAGCGCGGTGCCAAGATTGTTTTGCGTGGCGGCCCAGTCGAGCGGCGCCTTTTCGCGGGTGTATTGCGTAAGCGCCGCATTGAAAGCAGCGACAGCATCCTGCAGCCGCCCCGGTTCGCCCCGGGAAAGCCCGATGGTGATCAGGACCGCCCCCAGATTGCTTTGCGCGGCGGCCCATTCGTTCGGCGTACGCTGACTGTCATATTCGAGCAGCGCGGATTGGAAGGCCGATTCGGCGGCCTCCAATTGCCGGGCGCCTTCGTCGAATTGGCCGGTTCGCGGCAACGCCGTCCCCAGGATTCTCGACGCCGTGCCAATGTCGATCTGGATCGCTGCCCAGTCTAGCGGCGCCCGTGCGCGGGTCGTTTCCTCGAGTGCCGCGTTGTAGGCGGCGACGGCTTGCCCAAGCAATGCCGTATCGCCCTGGCGTTCTCCCAGCCATGCCAGCGCATGCCCCAGATTGCCCTGCGCGCTGGCCCAAAGCAGCGGCATGCGTTCGCGGGTGGCTTCCTCCAGCGCCGCGCGGAAGGTGGCAATGGCTTCCTTGATCTGGTCGGCGTCGCCGCGGCGTTTGCCGATATCCGACAGCACGACGGCGAGATTGATCTCGACCGTCGCCCAATCGAGCGGCGTATGTTCGCGGGTCAACGTGCCGAGGGCGGCACGATAGGCCGTCAGGGCCTGTTCCAGCATCGCCGTGCCGGCCGCCTCGGCGTTCGGTTGTTCCTGATCAAGGTAACGGAAGGCGTTTCCAAGACCGGCCTGCGTGGTCGCCCAATCGATCGGCGCTCGATCGGCGCTGTATTCCTCGAGTGCGGCGCGATAGGCCGCGACTGCCGCCCGCAGTTGGTTCGCATCGCGCTTGCGGTGCCCCAGTTCCGTCCAGGCGAGGGCGAGACTCATCTGCGTCTTGGCCCATTCGAGCGGCACGCGGTCGCGGGTGCGCTCTTCAAGCGCCGCGAGCAGGACGGCGGCCGATTCTTCCAGGTGCGCTGTCCCGGTCTCGCGCTCACCGAGTGCGTAGAGCGTGATGCCAAGATTGGTTTGCACCTGCGCCCAATAAAGCGGCGCCCGATCGCGGGTCAGCTCTTCGCCGGCCGCCCGAAAAGCGGCGGCGGCCTGCTCCAGATGGTCCGTGCCCGCCTCGCGCTCGCCGAATTCCGCAAGCGCATTGCCAAGATTGGTCTGCGTCATGGCCCAGTCAAGCGGGGCAGTCTCGCGGGTCCGCACTTCCAGCGCGGCGCGGAAAGCCGTGACCGCCTCCTGCAAGGTCGCGGTGCCGGTTTCGAGTTCGCCCAGATTCGACAGTGTCGCGCCAAGATTGTTCTGGGCAAGAGCCCAGTCTTGGGAACTCTGTTCGCGTGGAAGTCCCTCCAGCGCCGTCCGGTAGGCGGCGACGGCTAGCCGCAATTGCCCCGCATCGCCTTTTCGCTTGCCCAACGTCTGGTAAGCATTGCCGAGATTGAGCCGCGCCTTGGCCAGGCTGCCCTGGTCCTTGAGACGGCTTGCGATGCCGACGAGATCCTTGCCGGCGGAAATCGCACCGAGAAGCGCATCGTTGTCGCCCTTGTACCGGCCATGATCCGTGAGCGAGAGCACCTCGCCGCCCTTGTACTGCAGGGCCAGCGTGTCGTCCCAGCGCTCGACCTGACCGAATGCCTGTTCATAGTCGCTGGCGGCCTCGAGATAGTCGGAGTTGAGGCCATAGGCCTGGGCGCTTCTGGCATACACGTCGGCGGCTTCCATACGCCGCTGCTTGAGATTGGCTTCTGTTTCATCGAGGGTCGAGACCAGCATCTTCAGCCGGGATTTGGCACGTTCGTTCAGCGAAATGGCCGTGGACAGCGCGCCCTCGCCGATGGCGGCCTGCGACAGGCCAGACAGCCGCACGATCTCCGGATCGGCGCTCCGCAGCGCCGCGCGCTCCGCCATGATGCTCTTCAGCCGGTCGGCCTGGTCGCGCAGCAGCTTGTCGAGTTCGGCCGGATCCTTCGGCGTGCCGGCGCCCAGCGTCTTCAGCATGCCGTAGAGCGCGTCCATCGGCACGCCACGATCGGCGGCCGTCGTTTCCACCTGCTTGCGGTCGGCGTCGGGCAGGGCGGCGATGGTGAGCAGAAGCTGGCGGCGCTCCTTGAGGATGTCGCCGTCGTCGCCGGTCGGCTCAGTCGGCGCCTTGCCGAAATAGAGCAGGCGGCGCAGGCTTTCGTTGATCCATGGCCGCTGGCGGCCATTGGTCTTGAGATAGACCTCTTGGGCCACCATGCGCATGACGGTGCCGAATTCCTCGCCGCTCATGGCCGAAAGATGCTTGGTCAGGGCCGCCGCATAGGGGCTGTCGCCGCCGGGGCTTCCATCGAGCGCGGCGTGACCGGGCTCGGCGGCGAAGGCAATCACCGTGCCGACGCTCGGAGCCGCGGCGGCATCCGACGGCGGCTTGAGAGGCGTCGCGCCACGGGCCTCGCTCAATCCGGCGGGGCCGATTGGAGCGGGCTGAACGCCGGGCGCCGGGCGGACGAGCGAACCGGGCGGAAACGGGCTGTCGCGGCAGGCATCCAGCATGACGATGGTCAGCGGCACGCTCGCCTGCAATTTGGCGATGAGCGCCGACACCGGCACCAGACGTTCGCGGGCCGCGTCGAGTGCGGAAAAGTCGGCATCGACCGGCACCAGGTAATTCTCACCGCCGGCTTCGATGCCATGGCCGGAATAATAGAGGATGGCGACATCGGCATCCCTGGCGTCCTCGGCGAAGCGGTCGAGGTCGCGGGCAAGGCGCCTCGCATCGCGGTCGGTGCTGATCTCTGTATCGAAGCCGAGGCTGTCGAGCATCGTCTCGACGGAGCGGGCATCGTTTTGCGGATTGGGCAATCGCGCAAGATGCTCATAGGCGCTGTTGCCGATGACCAGCGCCACGCCGCGCAGCTGTGCGGCAGCGTCGGCGGCCGAGGCCACGGCAAGCCAGAAGCCGCAGGCCAGGACGGCAGCGAGACACGGATGAAGCCAAGATCGATCGGAAAGCCGCCACGTCATTCCGCAATTCCCAAACCCTGGCGAATTGTTTTCCCGGATTTGGGCAGCATAAGGGCGTTGTGTGACGGAACAAGGTGCCTTCGGCGCCGCAAAAGGCGCCGAGGCCGGAAATTGCGTCAGGCAGGCACTTCCAGATCGTGGCCGCCGACGGCCGGCAATGCGGGATCGTCCACCGCGGCGGCGATGACACTGTCGAGCAGGCCGGGGAAGCGGGCGTCAAGATCGGCGCGGCGCAGCGTGATCATGCGGTTGGTGCCGACCACTTCGGCGCGGGTGACGCCGGCCTCGCGCAGTTTGGCCAGGTGGTAGCTGAGATTGGTCTTGGAGCCGAGGTCGAGGAAGCGGCTGCAGTTCAGCGGCACGCCTTCCTTGCTGGCGAGATAGCGCACGATGGCGAGCCGCGTCGGGTCGCCGAGCACGCCGAGCACGATGGGCAGGCTGATCTGGTCCATATTGGGGTGAGGGAGCGTCATGGCAGGAACCTAAGCACAGTTCGGGCCGATTTCAACGCGTCGATCCTGCTCGGCCCATGCACACTGTTTCTCCTTCTCGTGACCGTCCTGACACAGGGCTGTCAGCATGGTTCAGCTATTTTGCCCTGGCTTCATTGACATCATGGCCTGTTATGTCCAATTGTTCAATAACCTTTGAACTAAGGACGCATTCCCATGGACAAGAGAATCTTCTGGCTGGCGCTCGGATCGTTCGCGATCTCGACCGAAGGCTTCGTCATCTCCAGCCTTCTGCCCGACATCGCCAGGGATGCCGGCATCTCCGTGCCGCTCGCCGGTTCGCTGATCACCGCCTTCGCGCTCGCCTATGCGATCGGCACGCCCATCCTGGCGACGCTGACCGGCGAATGGGACCGGCGCCGCGTCATCCTGTGGACGCTGGTGTTCTTCGTCATCGGCAATGTCGTCGCGGCCCTGAGTTCCTCCTTCGAGGTGCTGCTCGCCGCGCGCATCATCATGGCGCTGTCGTCGGGCCTGTTCGCCGCCACCGCGCAAGGCACGGCGGTGGCGCTGGTCGATGACCATCACCGGGCCCGCGCCATCGCCGTCGTCGTCGGCGGCACCACGGTGGCCGTCGCGGTCGGGGCGCCGCTTGGCGCGCTTGTCGCGGCCATCGCCGGCTGGCGCGGCACCTTCTACGCCATTGCCGGCCTTGGCGCGCTGTCCGGCGCCATCCTGTGGTACCGGCTGCCGCGCGGCATCATCGGCACGAAGCTGCCCTTGAAGCGCCGGCTTGCGGCGGCCATGCGCCCCGGCGTGATGCCGATCCTGGTGACGACGGCGGTTGCCCTCATCGGCGCGTTCACCGTGTTCAGCTTCATCGCGCCGCTGGCCATCGAAGGCGCCGGGCTGTCGCCGATCGCGCTGCCGGGCATGCTGCTCGCCTTCGGCGCCGGCGCCGTCATCGGCAACATTGCCGGCGGCCAGGCCGCCGACCGTTTCGGCGCGACGCGCACCGTCGGATGGTCGCTGGCGCTCTCCGCCGCCATGCTCGTCACCTTCTCGCTGATCCCGGCGTTCCTGCCGCATGATCTCGCCGGACCGGCGCTGATGGGCATGATGGTGCCGTGGGGCATCGTCGGCTGGGCTTTCCCGCCGGCGCAGGCGAGCCGCATCATCAAGCTCGCGCCGGACGCGGCCCCGATCGTGCTGTCGCTCAACGCCTCGGCGCTCTATCTCGGCGTGGCGCTGGGCGCGGTGGTCGGCGGCGCGGTGCTGCGCTACGGCGCGCCGGCCGATCTCGGCCTGATTGCAGCGGCCTTCCCGGTCATCGGGCTCGGCATCGTTCTGGCGGGGCGGATGTTTGCCCGGCCCGTCGCCATGCCGGCGGAATAAGAACGGCTCCGAGGCTCATACCCCTGTTTGCTTACGCGGCCGCTTCTTCAACCGGAAGAAGCGGCCGCGGGCAGTTCCAGGTTCAACGCAGCCACTTCATCGAGCGTGGCGCGCAGCTTCGCGGCCTGCTCCGCGCCGATCATGGCCTCGAATTGCCGCTGGGCGACGCTCCACAGCTTGATCGCCTCGTCAAGCTTGGCCTGGCCTGATGGCGTCAGCCGCACGCGCTTGACGCGGCGATCGTCCTTGTCGGGGAAGGTTTCGACATAGCCGTCGCGGACCAGCGGCTTCAGCGTGTGGCCGAGCGCCGAGAGATCCATGATCAGCGCCTCGGCAATGGCCCCCATCGCCGGCTCGCTGCCGACACTGATCTGGAATAGCAGGCCAAATTGCGTGCCCTTCAATCCGGAAGGCGCCAGCGCTTCGTCGTAGAAGCGGCCGAGCCGACGCGCGGTGCGCCGCAAGGTGGCATTGTTGCACTGGCTGAATCCAGGCTGCTGAAGGTCGGTCATGTCAACTCCTCGCCGGCGAGGAATGCGCCAGCCTGCCGCAGAAATAGTTTTCGCCGCTGCCGTTGACAAGATAGTGGCATATACCTATTTGGCCAAAAGTGGCATATGCCACTAATTGAATGACAACTTCCGCTGCCAGCGTGTCCGCCGGAGGCGAAGACAACGAACACAAGGAACGTGACAATGAGCAGAAATGACAACAAGGGCACGGCAGTCGTCACCGGCGCCTCCTCGGGCATCGGCGCCGTCTATGCGGACCGGCTGGCGGGGCAGGGCTATGATCTGGTGCTGGTGGCGCGGCGCGCCGACCGGCTCGAGAAATTGGCCGAGAAATTGCGCCATGCCTACAGCCGCAAGGTCAGCGTGATCGCGGCCGACCTGTCAGACGACGACGATGTGCGCCGCGTCGAAAAGGCGATATCGGCCGACGATAGCGTGACGCTGCTGGTCAACAATGCCGGCCTTGGCGGACAGGTGGTGGTGGCAACGGCCGACGCGGATGCCGCCGAGCGCATGATCAAGGTCAATGTCGTGGCGCTGACCCGGCTGACGCGTGCCGTGCTGCCGGGATTGCTGGCGCGCAACCATGGCGGGATCGTCAACATCGCCTCGGTACTGGCTTTCGACACCTCGTTCGGCGGCATCTACAGCGGCACCAAGGCCTATGTCGTCAACTTCACCGAAGCGCTGCATCGCGAGGTCGCGGGCACCGGGGTGAAGGTGCAGGTGGTGCTGCCCGGCGCGACCCGGACCGACTTCTGGGAGCTTTCCGGTGGCGATATCGATACACTTCCGAAGGAGATCATCATGACCGCCGACGATATGGTCGATGCCGCTCTTGTCGGCCTGGCGCGAGGCGAAGCCGTCACCGTGCCGGCGCTTGCCGACACGGGAAAGCTGGACACGTTCCTCGGCGCCCGGCAGGCCTTCTATGGCAGCCTGCACGCCGACAAGCCGGCGGCGCGCTACGCGGCCTGAGGCCACCTCTGGCGCCGCTCTGGCGCTATGCTACGCGCACATCTTCCGTGACCGGCGTGGCTGATCGGCCTGAGGCTTGATTGCCAAGTGGTTCCCCCAATCCGTCGCTGCTTCGCAGCGCCACCTTTCCCCCTCCGGAGGGAAAGGAAGGGGCGTTGCTGGACGAGCGTTGATGGCAAGAAGCCTGGCGCCTTTCCTCTACCCCGTCGATCGCGGGGTCCGAAGGACGGGCGAGACCCGTGGCTCGCCCCGGCAAGGTGGCTCGGCGAAGCCGAGACGGAGTGGGGTCGACCAGCGCAGCATTAGACAATGCATGCACCAAGCTGCCATGCACGCTATCGCCAAAGATCAGCTGCCTAGAAATGTGTGCGTACCGTAGCGCTGTAGCGGCGGCAAGAAACCCTGGTTCTGCAACGCCGACGCTTCTAATGCGTCCGCCACATCGGGATGATCGAGGCGGCGAGCACCAGCGCCAGCACGATGTTGAGCGCGCGCCATTGCCATTCGGTCTTGAGCAGCCGTGCCAGCACCATGCCGGCCACGCACCAGATGGACAATGAGATGGCGGCGGCGAGGCCGAAGGTCGAGCCGAGAAGCAAGGCGAGTTGTCCAGGGCCGTCGGCGAGGGCGGCGAAGGAAGCCGCCGCGCCAAGGCCCATCGCCCAGCCTTTCGGGTTCATCCACTGGATGCCGGCGCCGCCGAAGAAGCTGTTCGGCCTGGCCATCGTTACATCGAGATTGGGCGGCCCGGGCGCGGCCGATCTTGATCGCCAGCCAGAGGAGGTAGAGCGAGCCAGCGATCTTCATGGCAAGCTGCAGCGACGGCATGGCAAGCAGGAGACCCGCGAGCCCGGCGGCGGCAGCCCCTGTCACGGTCGCGAGGCCGGCGGCGCTGCCAATCATCAGCGGCAGCGACCTTCGGAAGCCGAACCGCGCGCCCGACGCGGTGGACAGGGTGGTGGCGATGCCCGGCGTGGCGGTGGCCACGAAGGCAAACAGGATCAGCGGAAGGATGGGTTCGATCATGGGGCGTCCTTTGAGGCTCCATGGTAGACGCCAGCTTGCATCAGTAAATGCAATGTTTGCGATGGTCTGCATTAGCAGATATAATGCTGATATGATCCGCAATCTCGATACGGCGCTGGTTCGTACTTTCGTCACCGTCGCCGACAAGGCCAGTATGACGGCGGCCGCCAACGCGCTGCACCTGACCCAGGGCGCGGTCAGCCAGCAGGTCAGGCGGCTGGAGGAGACGCTCGGCTGCAGCCTGTTCGAGCGCGACCGGCGCGGTCTGCGCCTGACGCGTTCCGGTGAGCGTCTGTTCGACAAGGCAAGGCGCCTGCTCAGCCTCAATGACGAGATCTGGACCGAGATGGCGGGAAACGCGGTGGCCGGACAGGTGCGGCTCGGCGTGCCCTATGACCTTGTCGGCACCTTGCTGGCGCCCGTCCTGAAAGCCTATGCCGAAGCCTGTCCGCGGGTCGAGATATCGCTGCTCTGCGCCTCCTCGCCGGAATTGGCGGCGGCACTGGCGGCGGGAACCATCGACCTCGCGGTGATCGAGGAGCGTGTCGGTCCGACATCGGGCGAGTGCCTTGCCATCGACCGGCTGGTCTGGGTCGGCGCAAGGGGCGGGGCGGCCCGGGCCAAGCGGCCATTGCCGGTCTCGATCGTCGCCGACACCTGCGCCTTCCGGCCGGTGGTGTTGGCCGCGCTCAACGCGCATGGGTTGGAATGGCGCAGCGTGTTCGAGAACGGCAACATCGATGCCACGACGGCGACAGTGCGCTCGGATCTCGCCGTCACCACATGGCTCGCTTCCACCGTGCCCTCGGATCTCGACATCTTGCCACCCGATCTTGGCCTGCCGCCGCTGCCGAATTTCGCCATCAACCTGCATCTGCCGAGGCATGGCGTGAGTACGGCGGCGCAGGAGTTCGCGCGGCATATCCGTGAGGGGCTGGCAAGGCGGGCGCAGGCGGCCTGAGCAAGCAGAACTTGGTTCCTCTCCCCCGTCGATCGGGGGAGAGGTGTCGAGCGAAGCTCGACGGAGTGGGGGTCGATCTTTTTCCCGCCAGATTATCGCTGGTCTCAGTCTTCTTGCCGCCTTTTCTGCCTGTCTTACGGCGGTGCGTTTGGCGAATGGCTTCCCCCACTCCGTCGCTGCTTCGCAGCGCCACCTCTCCCCCCTCCGGAGGGAGAGGAAAGGTGCCAAGACCGGGTCTGCTATTTCCAGTTCCTACGCCGCTCGAGTTCGGCCTCGGATGGCTCGCCCGTGACAAAGGAGCCGACCTCGATTTCGCCCGCGCGCTCATAGGTCGCCATGATGACGCCGGTGCTGGATGTCTGCGACTTGACAAGCTTGAAGGCAGCCGGCATCGCGGCATCGTCGAACAGCCGCTTGCCCTTGCCCAGCAACAGCGGGAAGATCATCAGCCGGATCTCGTCGATCAGCCCGTTGGCGAGCAAGGTCTGGATCAGATTGCCAGATCCCTGGATGAGCAGGTCGGGTCCGTCCTCCTGCTTGAGGCGATGCAAGGCCGCGACGATATCAGGCCCAAGCGAGTGCGTGTTCTGCCAGGTGAGCGTGTCAGGCCGATGCGTCGCCACATATTTGGTCGCGGGGTTGAACGCATCGGCGATCGGATCTTTCTGATAAGGCCAGTACGCGGCGAAGATGTCGTAGGTTCTGCGTCCGAGCAGCAAGGCGAATGGTTTGGAGAATAGTTCTTCCATTGCCGCGCCTCCGACCTCGTCAAAGTAGTGGAAGGTCCAGCCGCCGAATTCGAAGCCGCCGACCGGGTCTTCTTCCGGCCCGCCCGGCGCCTGCATGACGCCATCGAGGCTGACGAAGGTCGCGGCGATGATCTTTCTCATTCTACTCTCCCTTTGCACCGTCCATGCCATCGCGGCTGGAACATGGTCCAAGGACGGCCGTCCCGCGACGATTCCGACAGGGTCGCAAATTTGAGCGAGCCCGGCTATCGCGCGTCAGCTGCCGGTTTTGGCGTCAAGAGCTTCCGAGGAGAACCAGACGTCGCCGAAGATCGCGGTGGCGGTGCGGTCCGGCGCCTTGTCGCTCGTCAGCCAGATCGAGCGGCTGCGCGTGGCCTGCTCGCGTGTCGGGATCTTCGCTGCAAGATCTGCAAGCGAGGCGCCGAAGCATGGGATGAACCAGGCACGCATGAACGGATCGCAGGCAAAGCCCTTTTCGGTGCGGGTCACCAGCATCGCCAGCGGGACGCGCTCGGCCGGGCGCCAAGGGAAGATCATGCGGCTGCCCGGCCGCAATGCTTTCAGCCAGCCCGCAGGAGGCGCCACGACGCCGGCGTTGACATAGACGATGTCGGATGGCGGCAGGGACGTGGTCACGGCATCGCCATGGACGACGGTCGTATTGCGGTAGGCTTCGAGATTTTCGCGCGCCAGATCGGCGAGGTTCTTGTCCAGCTCGAAAGCGGTGACGCTGCCGCCCGGCGAGACGAGTTTAGAGAGCAAAGCGGTGTAGTAGCCGGTGCCGGCGCCGATATGAGTAACGGTTTCACCCGGCCTGGGTGCCAGCTTGCCGATCCACATGGCATGCAGGAAGGGCTCGCCATTGTTGATGCCCTTGTCGGCATCGAGCGCCACCAGCACATTCTGGCAGATATGGGCCGGATCGGCGCTTGGTGTCATAAGCCTGACGTTGCCGGCGATGACCGTCCATGGCCCGGGACCGAGGAAGGCTTCGCGCGGCACGCTGGCGAACACCTCTTCCAGGCGCGGGTCCAACGAGTCGGCGTTGGCCGCCATCAGCCGCGCGTAGAATGTCCTGATGTCTTCGATGTTGCTCATGGCATCGGCAAAGGTAGCACGATCCGGCGATTTGTCCCGGGATTAACCGGAACTTCAACCAACCCCGAACATGGTGTCGTAGAGCAGCTTGAAATTGAGCACCAGGATGATGGCCGCGACCACCCAGGCCAATGCCGCGACGCCGCGCGGGATGGCGAGATTGCCCATCTTCTTCTTGTCGGAGACGAACTGCACCAGCGGGATTACGGCGAAAGGCAGCTGCATGGACAGCACCACCTGGCTGAAGACCAGCAGTTGGCCGGTGCCCTTCTCGCCATAGAGGGCAGTGACGACCACCACCGGGATGATGGCGAGACCACGCGTCAAAAGGCGCCGAGCCCAGTTGGGGATGCGCAGGCGCAGAAAACCTTCCATGATAATCTGGCCGGCGAGCGTTGCCGTCACCGTCGAATTCAGGCCTGACGCCAGCAGTGCCACGGCGAACAGGATCGAGGCGATGCCGAGACCCAGCAGCGGCGACAGGAGCTTGAAGGCCTGGTCGATCTCGGCGACATCCTGGTGGCCGGTTTCGTGGAAAGCGACGGCCGCGACGATCAGGATGGCGGCGTTGACGAACAGCGCCAGCATCAGGGCGATGGTCGAGTCCGTCGTCGCCCATTTGATGGCATCGCGTTTTCCGGCCTCCGTGCGCTCATAGGCGCGGGTCTGCACGATCGAGGAATGCAGGTAGAGATTGTGCGGCATGACCGTGGCGCCGATGATGCCGATGGCGATGTAGAGCATCGCCGGATTGGTGACGATTTCGGAGGACGGCACGAACATCGCATGCAGGATCGTGCCGGCCGGCGGGGCGGCAACGAAGATCTGGATGGCAAAGCAGCTGAAGATGATGATCAAAAGCGCGATGACGAAGGCTTCGAGGTAGCGGAACCCCTTGTTCATCAACAGCAGCACGAGGAAAGCGTCGAGCGCGGTCAGCATGGCGCCGCCGATGAGCGGAATGCCGAACAGGAGCTGCAGCGCGATCGCGGTGCCGATCACCTCGGCGAGGTCGCAGGCGATGATGGCGAGTTCGCAGGCGATCCACAGCACGAAATTGACCGGACGCGGATAATAGGCGCGGCAGGCCTGGGCGAGATCGCGGCCGGTGGCGATGCCAAGGCGGGCGGCCAGCGCCTGCAGCAGGATCGCCATCAGGTTGGACAGCATGATGATGAATAAAAGCGTGTAGCCGAACTGGGCGCCGCCAGCGAGGTCGGTGGCCCAATTGCCCGGGTCCATATAGCCGACCGAGACCATGTAGCCGGGGCCCATGAAGGCGAACAGGCGCCGGAACCAGACGCCCGAACTCGGCACCGCGATGGTGGAATTGACCTCGCGCAGGCTGGGCTGGTCGTCCTCTTCCTTCCTGGCGAACCGCCATGAGGATCGAGGGGCTGTGGCTTCGGCTTCTGACATGGAAAGGCTTTCCGGGACTTCGCGAGATATCCATAAGCTATGCCATGGCTCAACATTATGCAATAGGCTATATTTCATTGTCGGTGCTTTTCACCGGCACCGGAAGCTTGCAACCGGAGACGCCGGTTGCGCCTCTCGCGGAATGCAAATAAACGGCCTGAAGAATCAGAGCCCGTGCTATAAAAGCAGCGACGGCCAAACTCCCGAGGAGGAGCGCGCATTGGCGCTGAAGAACAGACCGGTCCCGCGGGAACCGTTGCTCGATGCCGATGTCCATTCGGAAGGGTTCCGGCAGCAGCGCCAGGCGCGCCGCAGCGCGCTGGTCGAGGATTATGTCGAGTTGATCGCCGATCTGATCGAGGACGGCAACGAGGCGCGCCAGGTCGACATCGCCGCGCGGCTCGGCGTCGCACAGCCGACCGTGGCCAAGATGCTGACGCGTCTGTGCGCCGACGGGCTGGTGTCGCGAAAACCCTATCGCGGCGTGTTCCTGACCGAAGCCGGGCGCAAGGTCGCCGAGGAAAGCCGCATTCGCCACCAGACGGTGGAAGCCTTCCTGCGCTCGCTCGGCGTCAGCGCCGAGACGGCGCGCATCGACGCCGAAGGCATCGAGCACCATGTCAGCGCCGAGACGCTGGACGCGTTCCGCAAGGCGATGACGGCGCGTTGAGCGGCGGCTTGTCGGGGTCGCGAACCGTATTAGCCGCTGGAACCGCCACCGCTTATGCGCGTTGCTTCTCATCGCGCGCTTGTTGCGCGCCAAGGAGAGAAGCAATGGGCGTCGACCAGGCACCGACCGCGAAAGGCAAGCAGGCAGCCACAGGACTGAAGCAGGCGGCCGCCACGGATGAACGCAAGACCGAGGCCGAAATGGGCCATCCCCTGAAGAAGGGCGCCGACCGTTTCGAGGAACGCTCGAAAAGTTCCGACGGCAAGAGCGCCGGCGCCAAGCAGAAAGAGTAGGCGTCGCCTAGCGGCTATAGGCCAGGGCCGTCTGCTGGACAGTCGTCGCCGTGCCTGTCGTCAGGGATGACACCAGCAATTCGCGGCTGCGATGGCCTGGCACCAGCCGCACCACCTTGTAGCCCTTGGCTTTGAGGTCGGCTAAGAGTTGCGGCAGCATCTGGGCGGTGCGCGGGTGGATGTCGTGCATCAGGATGATGCCGGAGCCGCGCTGCTCGATGCGGGCCATGGTGCGCTTGCGCACCTGGTCCGGGCTCGACGGGAAGTAATCCTTGGAATCGATGTCGGCGTCGATGACGACGATGCCGCGCGCGGCGAGTTGTCGGCGCAACGTCGCCGTCGAGGCGAGATAGGGGAAGCGGAAGAACGGCGCGACGCCGTGCATGGACGGCACCAGCGCGGCCGAGACGCTTTTGATGCCGCCGTCGATCTGCGCCTGTGCGCCCGCGGCGCTCATATGCGTGAGATTGGCATGGCTCTGCGTATGGGTGCCGATCGTGTGGCCGTGCGCGGCGACCTCGCGCACCAGGGCAGGGTAGGAGCGAGCCATCTGGCCGACCATCATGAAGGTCGCCTTGACGCCGGCATTGTCGAGCACTTTCAGGATGTTTTGGGTGCGGCCGGGCATCGGGCCGTCATCGAAGGTCAGCACCACTTCGTGGTTGCGCAGTCTGAGATCGGCGATGCTGTTGATGGTAACGCTGCGGCCGGCGAGCCCGCCGAAGGAATGCGAGGAGAAGAAGCCACTGGTGTCGGCCTCCTTCGGCTCGGCCGCATAGGCAAGTTTGCCACCCTTGGCGTCGGTCGCGGGTTTCGTCGTCGAGCAGCCGGCAGCCAAAGCGCCCAGGGCGACAATACCCAGCAGCTGCGCCAGACGGCGCCCGGACACAAAAGCCATGGCGGAAGATCCCCTTGAATCGCCTACGCTTTTAGTCCTGGTATGGTTAATGAAGGCTTACTTCGAGGGCCGTTCTGCAAACCCTGGATGGCTCACTCACGGACATCCTGCACCCAGCTTCTGGGGTGGCCGTCGACGCGGAACTGGAAGATGAAATAGGGCGGGATGCAGGTGCCTTCGCCTGGCTTGGCCTGAGGCAGGTCGTCATAGCCGGCGGTGCAGATATAGTCCTCGCGGCAGGGATGCGCCTTGTCGCAGGCGCGCAGGCCGGCGGTCTTGGTGAATTCCCGGGTGCAGAATTTGTGGTCCTTGCCCGACGCGATGCAGTCGTTGAAGCCGGTCTTGGCGAGACGGCCGCAGCTCGCTTCGTCGGGAAGCTTGTCGCAGCTCGCCTTGCGCAGCATGCCGCCGGGAAAGCCGCCGGTCTTCTGCTCGGGATTGTCGTAGCGCTGGCGTGCCGCGCCATAGCCGGCGAGCTTGACCACCGGTTTCTTGTCGCGCGCCGGATCGATGGCGCAATCCTTGGCGGTGGCGGGTGACAGTCGGCAATATTTGTCGTTGCCCCAGGCCGACATCCTGATCTCGCCGAACTCGACGGGGTCGCCCACGGCTGTGCCTTTTTCGCTGACGCAGGTGCCGAAGCCGGGATGGATGGCGCTTTCATGCACGCCGGCGCAGCGCAGGCCGGCGCCGCAAGTCCAGTCCTTGAAGCTCTCATCCGTTCCGCGATAGCAGATCGAGCCCCAGCCATTGTAGAGGTCGGTGCCTTTCAGTGCCTCGGCGTATTTCTGGTCCGGACGGGCGGCGAAGCCCCTGGTGAAATCGGGATGGCCGTCGGCCGCGAACTCCTCGACGATGGCGCGGCGGCGTGGCAGGTCGGCGAAGAACACCGCCGAGCCCGGCACGAAGACGGCGTTGCGGCGCGGCTCGCTCGCCGGATCGGCGCCGGTGTAGTGGAAGCCGGCAACGCCATGCGTCTGATGGCAGCCGGTGCAGCTCATCTCATTGAGGCGCAGATTGAAGCCGGCGACGGACTTGATGGTGGCGAGCGTGTTGCCCCTGGCGACATAGTCCTTCAGTGCCTTGTCGATGTCGGTGTCGTCGATCAGCCCGTAGGCGATGTTGTTTTGCGAGCGGCTGAGGCCACCGGGCGCGACGGAGACGGCGCTCTTGGCCAGGAATTTTTCGTCGATCACCAGCCGGCCGTGGTCGAGATCGTAGATGTTTCGGTCGGTGAGCAGCCATTTGGCGAAGGCCTTGACGTCGGCCAGCACCGTTGGCCGATCGATCTGGTTTTCCATCCTCGCTTCGTAAAAGCTCGAAGTGGCCGGGTCCCATTTGAAGATCTTCAACAGATATTCGGCATGGCCGCCGAAGTCGCGCCGTGTCGAGGCCGACAGCCTGAGCACCTGCATGTTGAGTTCGAGCCGCATGATCTGCGAGGCATTGAGCATGGCACCCGACAGCGGGCCTTCATCGGAACGCAGCCAGGCGGCCAATTGCTCGGGCGGCAGGTCTTTTCTGCCGGCGGCGAGCCAGCGCCGGGCGATTTCGGCGCAGGAGGCGTCGGTGGCGCTGGGCAGGTCTTTCGAGCCGCGCGCCTCGGCCTTGCCGGGCCTGGCGTTGAACACCAGGCTCATGGTCAGCGGCAGGCGCGAGGAAATGCGCTGCGCAGTCTTCCCCCCGACTGGCTTGCCCTTGGCCGGCATCTCCTCGACCGAATAGTGGAAGCGGTAGATCAGCCGGATCTCGCCGCATTGAGTATGGCCGAGATAGCCGCGATCCATGCGGTTGACGACGCCTGTCAGGTCCAGCGTCGAGCCGTCGTCGTCGATGTATTTCGGATTGAATTTCTGGCTGGTGTCGTTGGATCTGGCCATGGCCGCGACATAGGGGTCGGGGCTGGTCTTCGGCTCGTCCGATATTTCGCGCTTGACGGTGTCGCGCACGCTGGCCAGCGCCGGTACCGAAAACAGGCCGCGATTGTCGACGTCGCGGGTCAGGCCAAGGGCGGGGCCGAGCAGGCGGCTGATCGACAGGCCACCGCGCTCCAGCGCCTGCAAGGTGGCGGGGTCGGTGACGGCGACGCTTGAATCGAGCGTCACCGCACCGGCGTTTGCCAACCCAAGCCACGGCAATGCGACCAGCAGCGACAGGAAACCCGCAATCGTCCTCAAGCCTCGCCCCCTCCATTGCCGCGATGCTACAGGCCTTGCGCGTTGCCGGCCAGTGCGGTGAACGCCCTGCCAGCACTGCCGCCCCCGTCGAAAAATGCTGTGACTTGGCGCAACCATTACGATAATTGTTTGTTGGATTGAGCCGGCCTGGCCGGAGCAATGGGGAAGTTTGGAGCGCGAGGAGTTGCCATGCTCTGGAGAGGTCGTCGTCAGAGTGACAATATCGAGGACGACCGCAGCGACGGCGGCGGCGGGATAGGCGGCGGTGGCGGCCAGTTCCGGCTCCCCATCGGCGGCCGTACCGGTGGCGGCGGCAGCATCTTCCTCGTCATCCTGGTGGTGCTGGCCGGCTGGTATTTCGGCTTCGATCCCTCGGCGATCCTGGGTGGTGGCGACGGCGGCCTGCTGCCGGGCGGCGGTGGCCAGATTACCGACAACAGCGGCGGCGGCCAGGATAGCGGCGCGGGTACACCCGCCAATGACGAGATGAAGCAGTTCGTGGCCACCGTTCTGGCCGAGACCGAAGACACCTGGACCGGCATCTTCAAGTCGCAGGGCCTGACTTACGAGGACCCCAAGCTGGTGCTGTTTTCCGGCCAGGTCCGCTCCGCCTGCGGCTTTGCTTCCGCCGCGGCCGGACCGTTCTATTGTCCGGGCGATCACAAGGTCTATCTCGACATGACCTTCTTCCAGCAGCTCGACCAGCAGTTCGGCGCTTCCGGCGAGTTCGCCCGTGCCTATGTCGTCGCGCATGAGGTCGGCCACCACGTGCAGAACCTCACCGGCATCATGGGCAAGTTCAACCAGATGCGGCAAGGCATGAGCGAGGCCGATGCCAACCAGCTGTCGGTGCGCATCGAGCTTCAGGCCGACTGCTTCGCCGGCGTGTGGGCGCACTACACCGCGCAGAAGGGCATATTGGAGCAGGGCGACTTTGAAAGCGCCCTGAACGCGGCCAAGCAGATCGGCGACGACACGCTGCAGAAGAAGATGCAGGGCTATGTCGTGCCGGAAAGCTTCAACCACGGAACCTCGCAGCAGCGGCAGACCTGGCTGACGCGCGGCTATAAGAGCGGCAAGCTGTCGGACTGCAACACGATGAGCGGGCCGATCTAAGCAGTCGTTTTCGGCGACATCCTGACGGAAAGTCGTCGTCAGGGGGTGTCAGGATCGAGGGTTCCTGACCGTTCCCGCATTGTTCCTTTTTGCGGGCTCGCCTATAAGGTGCGTCCGCCCGCGCCTTTGGGCGGCTGGAGGAATTTGACCCGTCATGATCGACCCCAAAACCGCCAAGCGGGGCCTTGCGCTGGTTTTCACCACGCTGCTGCTCGACATTATCGGCTTCGGCATGATCATGCCGGTGCTGCCGGCCTTTCTCAGGGAATTGACCGGCGTCGGCATCTCCGAAGCGGCGATCGAGGGCGGCTGGCTGTTCTTCGTCTATGCGGCCATGCAGTTCTTTTTCGCGCCCATCATGGGCGGCTTGAGCGACCGGTTCGGGCGGCGGCCGATCCTGCTCGCCTCGGTGCTGACCTTCTCCATCGACAACCTCATCTGCGCCATCGCCTGGTCCTATCCGATGCTGTTCATCGGGCGCGTGCTGGCCGGCATTTCGGGCGCCAGCTATTCGACGACGTCGGCCTTCATCGCCGACATTTCGAACGACGAGAACCGGGCGAAGAATTTCGGCCTGCTCGGCATCGCCTTCGGCGTCGGCTTCGTCATCGGGCCGGTGCTGGGCGGCCTGCTCGGCACGTTCGGGCCGCGCGTGCCGTTCTTCTTCGCCGCCGGGCTCGCCTTCGTGAATTTCCTGATCGCGATGTTCTTCCTGCCCGAAACGCTCGAAGAAAAGCACCGCCGCCGCTTCGAGTGGAAACGCGCCAATCCGGTCGGCACGCTCCTGCAGATGCGCCAGTATCAGGGCATTGGCTGGATCGGGCTCGTCTTCTTCCTGATGACGCTCGGCCACATGATGTATCCAGCGGTGTGGTCGTTCGTCTCCAACTACCGCTATGGCTGGAGCGAGCAGCAGATCGGCTTCTCGCTCGGCGCTTTCGGCCTGTGCGGCGCGATCATCATGGGCGCGGTGCTGCCGCGCGTCATTCCCAGGCTCGGCGAGTGGAGAACGGCGGTCATCGGTCTGACCTTCACGGCGGCCAGCGCCTTCGGCTACGCCTTCGCCTCGCAAGGCTGGATGGTCTATGCGGTGATCGTTGTCGGCTGCCTGGAGGCGCTGGCCGATCCGCCGCTCAGAAGCCTCGCCGCCGCCAAGGTGCCGCCCTCGGCCCAGGGTGAGCTGCAGGGGGCGATGACCTCGATCTTCTCGATCACCTCGATCATCACGCCGCTGCTCTATACCGCGATCTTTTCCTGGTTCACCGGACCCAGCGCGCCCGTCACCTTCGGCGGCGCCCCCTATCTGGTCGGCGCTTGCTTCCTGGTGCTGGCGGTCATCGTCTTCGTCACCAAGGTGGCGAGGCCGGCGGCGGTCACAAACGTCACCACCGACGTCGCTGAAGATGGAGCACAGGCATGAGCCATGACAGCCGCATCGCACTGACCAAGGACGGGCTGTCGCTGTCGCGCCTGGTCTTTGGCGCGTGGCGCCTGCTGGATGGTGGCGTGCGCCCGGACGCCGATCAGATCGCACGGCTGATCGGTACAGCCGTCGATCTCGGCCTGACCAGTTTCGACCATGCCGACATCTACGGGAATTACGAGGTGGAGGCGGCCTTCGGCGCCGGGCTGGCGCACTGGAAGGGAAAGCGTGACGAGATCGAGCTGATCTCCAAATGCGACATCATGCTGGCCTCGACCAACCGGCCGCGAAACCGGCTGAAGCATTATGACACCAGTGCCGCTCACATAACCGCCTCGGTCGACCGTTCGCTCGCCAATCTCGGCACCGACTATCTCGACCTGTTGCTGCTGCATCGGCCCGACCCGCTGATGGATGCCGATGAGACAGCGGCGGCCCTTGCCGGCTTGGTCCGGGCCGGAAAGGTGAGGGCGGTCGGCGTTTCCAATTTCACCCCCTCGCAGTTCGATCTGCTGGCGTCGCGGCTGCCGTTCCCCTTGGCCACCAACCAGATCGAGATGTCGGTGCTCAGGACATCGGCGCTGACCGATGGCAGCCTCGACCATGCGCAGCGCCTGTCCTATGCGCCGATGATCTGGTCGCCGCTCGGCGGCGGTTCGCTGTTCACCGGCAAGGAGCAGCGCGAGGCGCGCGTGCGCGCGGCGCTGGCGACTGTCGCGGCCGAGACCGGCGCCGGCGATCTCGCCACGGTTGCCATTGCCTGGCTACTGCGTCATCCAGCCCGGCTGGTGCCGGTGCTCGGTTCGATGAAGCCGGGACGTCTGGCTTCCATGGCCAAGGCGCTGAATATCGTGCTCGACCGCCAGCAATGGTTCACTATCCTGGAAGCCAGCGAAGGCCGGCCGGTGGCGTGAGGTTGGGGATCAGGCTTCAATCCATTCGCCAGGGACATCCAACGCCTTTGCCAGCATCGTGCTGGTTTGCGCGAAGGGTTTGCGGCAATTGGATTCAATGTCCGACAGGAAACCCTGACTGACCCCAATGGTCCGCGCCAGGTCGGCTTGCGTCAGCTTGCGCCAGTTGCGAAGCGCCTTGAGGCGGCTGGAACCTCGCAAAATACCCATGGTCACCTCGGCGGGCAGGGCCTTTTCAGCTTTGAACTCAGACTTCCGCTCATCGTAGATCGCCACATCCGCGGCGTCTTCCCAGGCTTCTTCGGCCGCATGCAGCAATGCCTCGTAATCGGCCTTCGGGATTACCACCAGTTCTTCGCCGGTTGAGGTTTTATGATCTGCGGGCGTTCATGACTTCACGTCCTATGGCCTGCTGTAGGTCGTCGTTTCACGCTTGCCGATATAGATCGCAAGGATCTATCGCTTCCTGTTAAGCGATATTATCGCAGTCGCCGATTCTGCGGGATCAAGCCCGCTCGGCCAGCAATTCCTCGCCGCGCTTTTGCCGGATCAGGTTGACGAAGCGGCGGAACAGGTAGTGCGAATCCTGCGGGCCGGGGGAGGCCTCGGGGTGATGCTGGACCGAGAACACCGGACGGCCGGTGAGCGCGATGCCGCAGTTCGAGCCGTCGAACAGCGAGACATGGGTCTCCTCCACGCCCTCGGGCAGCGAGTCGGCATCGACGGCAAAGCCGTGGTTCATGGAGACGATCTCGACCTTGCCCGTGGTGTGATCCTTGACGGGGTGGTTGGCGCCGTGATGGCCCTGATGCATCTTGGCGGTCCTGCCGCCCAGCGCCAGCGCCAGCATCTGGTGGCCGAGGCAAATGCCGAACACGGGGATGTCGGTCTTGAGCAAATCCCTGATCACCGGCACGGCATAATCGCCGGTGGCTTCCGGGTCGCCGGGGCCGTTGGAGAGGAAAATGCCGTCGGGTTGCATGGCAAGGATCTCTTCCGAACCGGTGCTGGCCGGAACCACCGTCACCTTGGCGCCGAGGCCGGCAAGCAGGCGCAATATGTTGCGCTTGACGCCGTAGTCGATCGCCACGACGTGCAAGGAGGGGTCGCCCTGTTCGCCAAAGCCTTCGTTCCACACCCAGGGCGTCTCGCGCCAGACCGAGGACTGGCCCGAGGTGACCTCCTTGGCGAGGTCGAGCCCGATCAGGCCCGACCATGCCGCGGCGCGGCTCTTCAGGTCGGCGAGGTCGAAGACGCCGTCGGGCGCATGCGCGATGACGGCGTTGGGCATGCCCTTTTCGCGGATCAGCGCGGTCAGCGCGCGGGTGTCGATGCCCGAGAGCGCGACGATGCCGCGCTTCTTCAGCCACTGGTCGAGATCGCCGGCTGCGCGATAATTGGACGGGTTGGTGACATCGGCCTTGAACACGGCGCCGACGGCGCCGGCGCGAGAGGCGGGGTTGAGGTCTTCGATGTCCTCGCCATTGGTGCCGACATTGCCGATATGCGGGAAAGTGAAGGTGACGATCTGGCCGGCATAGGACGGGTCGGTGAGGATCTCCTGATAGCCGGTGAGTGCCGTGTTGAAGCAGACTTCGGCCACGGCCGAGCCGGTGGCGCCAAGGCCGCGCCCCTCGATGACGGTGCCGTCCGCCAATACCAGAAGGGCGGTCGGCTTTTCGGTGGTCCAGGCAGGCGTCATTTCGGCCATGGCGGCACTCCTATCGGGCACGTTGCAACCGGCCCGGTGGGCCATCCGCGCGGCAAACGGCGCGAAGCGGCGAATTCGCGGCTCCACGCACTCAAGCTTCAGTTCATGCAAGGCCCAGTACATAGGGGAAGGGGGCAGGCCGGTCAATGATCATGCGAAATGCGGCTTTGATTTATTTCATCAAGCAAAATCAGAGGCTTGCCGTGGCATTTGAGGGTTTGCGTTGGCCTGCCCCCGGCGCTATTGTCCGCGCCGACCGAAGGAGAGAGACCAATGCGCGCAAAAATCGCCGAATCCCTGAAGGCCGCGATGAAGGCGCAGGACAAGCACCGGCTGCCGACATTGCGGCTGATCCAGGCCGCCATCCACGACCGCGACATCGCCAATCGCGGTGCCGGCAAGGAGCCCGCCAGCGACGAGGAAATCCTGCAGATCCTGGCCAAGATGGTGAAGCAGCGCGAGGAATCGGCGAAGGCATTCGAAGACGGCAAGCGCCCGGAACTGGCGGCGCAGGAGCGTGGCGAGATGGAGATCATCCGCGGCTTCCTGCCGACGCAGCTGGACGATGCGGCGATCATCGCCGCAGCGCGCGAGGCGATCGCCGAGACCGGCGCGGCCAGCCAGAAGGACATGGGCAAGGTGATCGCCGCGCTGAAGCAGAAATACGCCGGCCAGATGGATTTCGGCAAGGCCAGCGGCATCGTCAAGGGGTTGTTGCAGTAGGGCTCCCTGGCTGTCGTTCGTTCGAATCTTTCAGCTTTCGCCGATCCGGTCCGGCGCGCGTTCGCCGATGCCTTCGACGACAATGCGGATGATGTGCCTGATCTCCGCCTCGCTGAAGGAACCTGCCGAGAGTGCCGAAAGCATTGCCTGGCCGTATATGCCGAGCAGGACCAGCGCCATGAAATTGGCGTCGTCGTCGCCACGGACGACGCCTTGCCGCTGGCCCAGCACGAGAAGGTCCCGCACGAGGCCCTGAAAGGACGGGCGGTCGGGCGGCGGTTGCAGGGACGGGCGCTCGGCCGGGGCCAGGGCCAGCCTAGCGAGTGAAGGATTGGCCAGGCACCAGCGCGCACTGTCGAGAAAGACGATCTCCAGCAATTTGAAGACGTCCTCGTTCGCAGCCATGCGGGCGCGATAGGCGGCGTCCTCCGCCTCGACGCGGGCGATCAGGTGCAGCGCGATCTCCTCTTTCGAATTGAACAGATTGTAGACCGTCTTGCGGGTCAGCCCCGCGCGCGTCGCGATTTCCTCCACCGACGTGTTGGCGAAGCCGAGATCCCGGAACGCCCGATCGGCGGCGTCGAGGATGAGATTTCGCGACCGTTCAGTTCGCTTCGAGGTTGTCATTTTTATACCTTAGTGTAAATTTACACATATGTAAAATTTAGGCTCGCAAACACGGCCGGACTCACCGGCAACGGTCCGATGTGGCGCGCCGGAGTTCAAGCGGCTCCCCTGGAAGGGTTGTGCACATGGTTGGCATTCTGAGCGAATTCGGCCCCGGCATCTGGATCGCGGACGGCCCCGATGTGACGGCGGCGGCCGGCTTCCGCTATCCGACACGCATGGCCGTTATTCGGATGTCGAGCGGTGGCCTCTTCGTCTGGTCGCCGACCGAATTGACCGACGCGGTTCGCAGCGAGGTGGACGCGCTGGGCGAGGTGCGTTTCCTGATCGCGCCCAATTCGCTCCATCACGTCTTCCTCGCCGACTGGCAGCGCGGCTATCCCGAGGCCAGGGTCTACGCATCGCCCGGCTTGCGTGAGAAACGCCGCGACATTCGTTTCGACGGGGATCTCGGCGACAGGCCGGCCGCCGAATGGGCCGGCGATCTCGACCAGGTCGCCATGCACGGCAGCCGGATCACGACCGAGATCGTCTTTTTCCATCGTGCAAGCAGGACTGTTCTGTTCACCGATCTTATCCAGCACTTCCGCCCTGGATGGTTCATGGGCTGGCGGGCGCTGGTCGCCCGGCTGGACCTGATGGTGGCCGCCGAACCCTCGGTGCCGCGCAAATTCCGCGCTGCCTTCACCGATCGGCCCGCCGCGCGCGCCGCCATCGCGCGCGTCCTGGCCTGGCCGGCCGAAAAGGTGCTGATGGCGCATGGCGAACCGGTCACCGAAGGCGGTCAGGCCTTCATCCGCCGCGCCTTCCGCTGGCTGGTGGATTCTTAACTAGGAGGCAGCCGTCCGAAACTCCAGCGCGCGGCGCAAAGCCGGTGCCTCATGCTGGATGTGATCCCACAGACGGTTGGCGATCGGCCCATGCGGCCGGTCGCGGCGGCGCGCCACGACCAATTCGTCGGTGCGGCCCGGCAAATGACTGGCGGCAATGGATAATAGCTGTCCGTCGCGCAGCTCTTCCGCGATCAGGAAGTGGGGCAGGTGGCCCCAGCCGAGGCCTTGCAGGATGATTTCCTTCTTCATGGCTTGATCGGGGACCAGACATTGCGGCGCGCCCTCGACCACGAAGTAGTCCTGTCGTGGCGAATGCAAGGCGGTGTCGCGCATCACGCATTGGGTGAATGCCTGCATCTTCTCCAATGTGATCGGTCGTTCGATGCGCGCGGGCAAAAAGCCCGGCGCCACCACGGGAATGAACGGCACCTTGCTGAGGTCGATCCATTCGATCCGTGCGTCGCCCTTGTCGATCCAGTGCAGGATCAGATCGGCTTTGTCGTCGAAAAGACGCTCCCATGGGCCGCCGACGGCTTCGAAATGGAGATGCAGACGGGTGCCGGGGCATTGGGCGAAGAAGCGTCCGAGCATGCCCAGCACCTGCGGGCGCGGGCAGAGGTCGCCGACCACGACATGGATTTCGCTTTCCTCGCCCATCGAAAGCTGGGCGGCATGGACGCGCAGGCCGTCCAGTTCGCGCAGCAGCAGCCGCGCGCGCCGCTGGAACGACAGCCCCGCCTCGGTCGCACGCACCCGATAGCCGCTGCGATCCAAAAGGACGAGGTCGAGCTGTCGTTCGAGCTTGGCGACGGCGGCGAACACCGCCGGATGCGAGCGATGCAGCATGGCAGCCGCCGGCTGAAAGCCGCCGGTACGGATGACGGCGTCGAAGCACTGGAGGTCGTGCAAGGTGAATTCGGCCATGTCAACTTTGGTTACAGAGATTGTCCTATCTTTGTAATATCACCAAAAACCGGCCACAGCTACGCTTTGCCTCATTCAACGTTCCAAGAGGACATCATCATGAGTGAGCTGAATTTCGTGACAACAGGCGACGGCGCGCGCATCGCCTACCGCTTCGACGGCGACGCCGGAAAACCGGTGTTGGTGCTGTCCAACTCCATCGCCACCACGCTGCACATGTGGGATGGGCAGGTCGGCGAGTTGTCCAGGCATTTCCGCGTTCTGCGCTACGATTTTCGCGGCCATGGCGGATCGAGCGTGCCAGTCGGCGCCTATTCGCTCGACCGGCTTGGCCGCGACGTAATCGAACTCATCGATGGGCTCGGCCTTGAACGCGTGCATTTCCTCGGCCTGTCGCTGGGCGGCTTCGTCGGCCAGTGGCTCGGCATCCACGCACCCGAGCGGATCGACCGGCTGATCCTGAGCAACACTTCGTCGCATCTGGCGCCGGCAAGTTACTTCGACGAGCGGATTGCCGTCGTGCGGCAGGCGCCGGACATGTCGGAAACCGCCGAAGTGTTCCTCAACAACTGGTTTCCCGCCCGGATGGTGGCGGCCAACGAACCGGTCATCGAGGAATTCCGCGCTATGCTGCTTGCGATCGACCGGCAAGGCCTGGCCGGTCTGTTCGCGGCGGTTCGCGATGCCGACCTTCGCCGCACGGTGGCGTTGATCTCCCGGCCGACGCTGGTGATCGCCGGCGAGCACGACACGGTGACGGCGGCGAGCCACAGCGAGTTGATCGCGGCAACGGTGCCCGGCGCAAAGCTTGTCGTGCTGCCCGCGGTCCACCTGTCGAACGTGGAATATCCCGCCGAGTTCAGGCGGGCCGTGCTCGATTTCCTGCGCTGAGCCGGAGCCGGGGGGCCGTGGGTATGTCTTACGGTTCCTTGCAGATCGGCAGCGGCTGCGCGGGTGGTGCGGGATGATCCTTCTTGTACTGGGCAATGACCGGCTCAAGGGTCTTTCGCGGCCAGAATTTCGGCGTGCCGATTTCCTTCAGGCAGGATGCGTTCCAATAGGTGCCCGATGAGGAATGGCCGCCCGCGACGGCGGCGATGTCGCGCGATTCCGGATAAATGTAGAGCGTCGTCGGATTGTCCTTGACCATCGCGATGAGCTGCGCGGCATCGGTCGGCGACCAGCTGGTGCAGCCATTGCTGCGGCCGCCGGCATAGTCCACCAGCTTGCCGAACGGGACCATGCCGTCATGGTCGGCGTAGGAACTTTTCGGGCTCTTGCGCAGGCACATGCCGCGCAGCACCTGCGCCGCGTGGCCGCCGATCACGCGCTGCCTTGCGTTGGCGGCCTCGCCTTCGCCGTCGAACTGGATGAAGGTGCGTTGGAAAGCCACGTCCTGTTTCGCGGCGGTGCGATAGAAGCCCTTGAACGAGGTCTTCGCTTCACGGGTCATGTAGGCGCCGCCAGCGGTCAGTTCCGAATCCATGGCATTGCCGAAATTCCTGGCGCAGCGCCTGCCGTTCGAGAAATCGACGGTACCCTTGAGGTTTCGGCCGCCGCCATGGCCCGACGAAATCGCGCGAAACGACTGGCTGGCTTCGCACACGACATAGTAGCGGCGCCCGAGCACGCCATTGCCGAGATCGCCGGGACGGGTGGCGTCCATGGCGAAGTAGCAGGGGTTCCTGACGGCGCCCTGCGCCACCTTCTTCAGGTAAAGCGCGCGCGCCCGCTGCAGCACCACTTGCGAAATCTGGCCGTCACCGTCGCCGACATGGGCTTGAAGCCAGGCCGGAACGGCCGACGGCGCGGCAAAGGACCGGGCCGATACCGTCAAGGCCATGACGGCGACGAGGAGACCGAGGAGCGCAACGACACCCAAGGGGACAGATCTCAACCGCACCGGACCCATTCTCCTGTCGAAGCCGTTTCGTGATTCCCACGGTGAATCACCTGGGGACAATCATAAAATGCCGCGCGCCATCAGGCGAAACACATCTTGTTTAGCGCACGAGCAAGTATGCGCGAAGTGCCCAGGCCAACGCGCGGCCGTCATAGGCCGCCATGCTGGCTCAAGGCTTGCGGCAAGGCTCTCCATCCACGATTTTCGATCCGCCGGGATTGCGCTATGATCTGATTCTGGCGCGGCCCGCGCCTCCTCCCTCCGCCGGGAAAGCATCGTTCATGCGGGGCCATCCAATCATTGAACCGACTGTTCGAGCACATCTGCCAAACCGCCGTGCGGTTTGGCATGGCATAAGGAGGGGTTGCGAAAACTGCTCGCACCAGGAGGTTTTCGCGATGAGGCTATCCGCCCCCGTCTATCATCTGAAGCGCCAGGCCAGGCTATTGGCTCGTGAGACGAAGATACCGCTCCACCAGGCGCTTGACCGCGTCGCTGCGCAAGAAGGTTTTGCGAGCTGGAGCCTGCTTGCGGCCAAGGCCGCCGAGGCGGGACCCGCCGGCGGATTGTTTGCCCGACTGGCGCCCGGCGACCTCGTGCTGGTCGGCGCGCGTCCGGGGCACGGCAAGACGCTGATGAGCCTCGAACTCGCGGTGGAAGCGATGAAGTCGGGCCACCGTAGCGTGTTCTTCACGCTGGAATATACGCATGCCGATATTCTCGACAGGTTCCGCGCGATCGGGGTCGAGCCGGCCCGGTTCGACCGACTGTTCGAGTTCGACAATTCCGATACCATCAGCGCCGACTACATCGTCGCGCGGTTGGCATCGGCGCCGCGCGGCACGCTGGCGGTCATCGACTATCTGCAACTGCTCGACCAGAAGCGGGCGAATCCGGACCTGGCGCAGCAGGTCCGCACGCTGAAGGTTTTCGCACGCGACCGCGGTGTGGTCCTGGTCTTCATCTCGCAGATCGACCGGTCCTACGATCCCGCGGTCAAGCCGGTCCCGATATCAGCGACATCAGGCTGCCGAACCCGCTCGACCTGTCGCTGTTCAACAAGGCCTGCTTCCTGAACAAGGGCGAGATCCGCTTCCACGCGGCTTGAGTGCCCAGCCGTCCAGGGCTATGCCTGCTTCGTTTTCAGGAAGCATCGACCATGGTCGAGATCGTCAAACCGGCGCTTGAACATCTGCCATCCTACAAGGCGGCGCTCGAACGTGGCTGGTCGCCGGACAATGTGCGGCTCCTGGAAGCGACGCGCGAACAACTCGCGGCCATCGAGGAAGATCCGGCCGCCTTCCTGGCCAGCCTCGATGATACCGAAGCCAAGGGATCGCCCATCGCCTTGCCGGACGGAACACAGGCGCCGCGCCTGCCGGGATTCCGCCGCTGGATCTGGGACGGCGAGGCCTCGGGCTCGATCGGCTTTCGCTGGCAGAAGGGAACGGCCGAACTGCCATCGCACGTGCTTGGCCATATCGGCTATGCCGTGGTGCCGTGGAAGCGGGGACGCGGCTATGCCACGCAGGCGCTGCGGCTGATGCTGGACGAGGCGAGGGCGATCGGCCTGCCCTATGTCGAGATCACTGCCAAGCCGGGCAATCCGGCCTCCCACAAGGTGATCCTGGCCAATGGCGGCAGGCTGGTCGAACGCTTCTTCGAGGATGCCGCCTATGGCGGAGTGGAAAGCCTGCGGTTCCGGATCGATCTGTAGGCGCTATCGCCTTTGCACCTGATCGTAGAGCCAGTGCGAGAATTGCGGCTGCCGCACCGGCGCGTGGGCGACCTTCTATTCGGCGGCCGCCGGCAGGGGTGGTGTCACGTCGGCACGGCGTTCCCAGACATGCGAGGCAATGGCGACGATGACGGCGACCAGCATGGCAAGGGCGCCAGCAACCGGCAGACTGCGGTAACCATAGCCCGCATTGAGCATTGCGGCGCCGAGCGACGCGGCCAGCGCGATGCCGATATTGAAACCGGACGGGATGAGCGAGGCGGCGAGGCCGGAGGCGTCGGCCGTCCAGGCCAGGATGCGGGTCTGGATCGGGGTGCCGATGGCGAAGTTGAGCCCGCCCCAGGCGATGATCGCGACAACCATCGGCAGGGGGTAGGGGCTGACGGCATAGAGGACGGCCAGCGTCACCGCCTGCAGGGCCAGCATGGCGATCAGCGACGGCATCAATTTCCAGTCCGACAGTTTGCCGCCGAGGAAGACGCCAAGCGTGGCGCCGACGCCGTTGAGCAGCAGTACCCAGGGCACCAGGTTCTCGTCGAGCCCCGTGACGTCCAGCAGCGTCGGGGTGATGTAGGTGAACAGGCAGAACTGGCCGAGCATCAGCATCAGCATCAGGATCAGCGAGGTCCAGACCTGCTGGCGCGCCAGCACGCGGACCTCGCTGGCAAGGCTGGCCGATTTGGCCTGGTATCCGGCGGCGCGCGGCAACAGGGCGGCCATGGCAAGCGTTGCCGCCACGCCCAGCGCGCCCATCACCCAGAAGGTGGCGCGCCAGCCCCAGATGTTGCCGATCGCGGTGCCGGCCGGCACGCCGATGACGTTGGAGACGGTGAGGCCCGACAGGATGACGGCGACCGCCATGCCGCGCTGATCCTCGCGCACCAGGCCGACCGCGACCACCATGGCGACGCCGAAATAGGCGCCATGCGCGACCGCGACGGCAATGCGCAGCAACAGCATGGAGGTGAAGTCGGGCGCCAGCGCGCAGGCCGCCTGGCCGATGGTGAAGGCGACGGCGAGGCCGAGCAGCAACGTCTTGCGCGGCAGGCGCTTGGTGGCGAGCGCCAGCAGCGGGCCGCCGATCGCGATGCCGCAGGCATAGCCGGAGACGAGATAGCCGGAGGTCGGAACCGAAACGCCGAGCCCTTGCGCCACCTGCGGCAGCACGCCGGCGATGACGAATTCGGTGGTGCCGAACGCGAAAGCGGCAATGAACAGGGCGATGAGCGGCAACGACATGAAAAAGACCCCCGGAATGATGGGCTCAAACCATGGATGGGGGCGGCAGGCAATCCAGAAATTTTTGCCGCCGGTTTAGGTTTTCTTGAGTGGATGCGGGGCGTTTTTTCCTTCCCCCTGGGGAGAAGGAAAAACCGGCTACTTGTCAGCTCGCCTTCAGCCGCGATCCGAAGAGCAGGCCGCGCTCTTCCAGCACGGGGTAGGCCATCGACGCCAGCAGCGAGTTGATCTGCTTCAGGTCGCGGATGGTGTCGAGGTGGATCGAGCTGGTCTCGACGCTCCTGGCGGTGCCCTCGCGCAGCCGCAGGAAATGGCTGGCGCTGGTTTCCTTCTCGCGGTCGCGCAACTGGTCCTTTTCAAGCACCAGCTGGCGGGCGGTCTCGGGGTCGCGCGACACCAGCACGTTGAAGGCAAGCCGGGCATTGGCCAGCACCGAGGCGTGGAACGCACAGAGTTCACGCCAGCCTTCGGGCGTGAATTCCAGGCCGTGTTCGAGCTTCTTCTTCACATGCACCAGCATGTTGCGCACGATGATGTCGCCGACCTGCTCGAGCTTGACGCAGGCGCCGATCAATTCCTGGCAGCGCAGCGCCTCGTCTTCGGTCAGCGGGTTCTTGGTGACCTTGGCAAGGTAGAGTTTTATGGCCGCGTGCCTGCGGTCGACACGGTCGTCGAGGGCGGCCAGTGCCTTGATCTTGTCGGTATCGGCGCTCTCGTAGAGTTCGATGATGCGCTTGAGCATGATCTCGACCGTCTCGCAGACCCGCACCACTTCGCGCGTGGCGTTGGCCAAGGCCTGGCTTGGCACGTCGAGGGCGCTTTCGTTGAGGGCGGAGAGTTCGACGACGTCGAGCGTGGCGGCCGGCGCCGCCTTGGTGCCGAGCGCCACGATCCTTTCGGAGGCGCGGTAGACGAAACCGGCCAGCGGCAGGCCGGCGAGCAGGATGATGACGTTGAACAGGATGTGGGCGTTGACGATCTGGTCGGCAGCCGTCGCGCCGAGGAACCCGACATGCGGCCGCACGATCATGAACAGGATCAGCATGACCAGCGAGCCCAGCCCGCGCATCAGCAGATTGCCGATCGGCACGACGCGCACGGCGGGCCCGGACGAGCGGGTCAGCATCGGCGCGATGATCGAGGAGCCGAGATTGACGCCGAGGATGAGCACGACGCCGAGTTCCGGGCTGATCAGGCCGCGGCCGGCCAGCGTCGCCATCAGCAGGACTGCCGCGATGCTCGACTGGAACAGCCAGGTGACCAGCGCCGCCAGCAGATAGGCGGTGATGGAATCGCTGGAGAAATAATTGATGATGACCGGCATGAGCTGGCTGTTGCGCAGCGGCTCCGACGCCTGGCCGATCATCTCCAGCGACAGGATCAGAAGGCCGATGCCGACCAGGATACGGCCGGTCTGGCGCCAGTCGCGCCGCTCGGTGGCCATGAACATCACCGTGCCGGTGATCAGGCAGAGCGGCACCAGGAGCGTGAGGTCGAAGGTCAGGAGCTTGACCACCAAAGCCGAGCCGATCTCGGCGCCACGCACGGCGAGCTGGCCGGCGGCGCCCGAGACGATGCCGGAGCCGGCGAAGGAGCCGACCAGCAAGGTGACGGCGGTGGAGCTTTGCAGGGCGATCGCAAGACCGGTGCCGGCCAGCACCGCCATGATGGGATTGCGCATGGTGGCGCGCAGGCGATGACGCAGCACGTCGCCATAGGCGCGCTCGACGCCGGTCTTGACCATGCGGGTGGCAAACAGCATCAGCGCGACCGCGCCGGCCAGATGCAGAAGGACGACGGAGCCACTCATCGCGGTGCCTGCATGCGGGCATGGCGCGCGCGGGCAGCGTGGCGACCGGTGGCGAAAGCGAGGGTACGAATCATGGTCATGGCAGCCTTGGAATATAGCCGGAATATTTTAGCCGGATAATAAAAAATTGTCCATTTCAAGGGCAGCCGCAAGGCGACGGCCAGTGTCGGAAATGGACAGGCCGCAACTGATTGCAAGGGCTTGTGCGGTCGATCGGCCCGGTCCGCGGCGCTTCGGCGCCATCTTTGCGATGATGTTCAAATCTCTGGAATAAGAAGCGGAAATAATTACGCAATTGTAATGTGAATGTTCAGTTTCAGTTCATCCGCTGGCGGCTATTCCTCGGGCATCGACAACCAAGGAGACTTCCGATGAAACGCATTGTTCTTTCCGCTCTCGCTTTCTCGATGCTGGCCGCCACCTCGCTCACCGGCCAGGCCGCGCCGATGAATGCGCCGGTCGCGTCGCAGTCGAACTACACCAAGGTCGACTGGCAGAAGCCCGGCGACCACAGGGATGTGAAGAAGCGTGTCTTCAAGAAGAAGGTCGTGGTGAAGCGCAACCATTGGCGCAATGGCCAGAAATATTCCAACTGGAAGCGCCACCAGCCGATCCGCGACTATGGCCGCTACGGCCTGCACCGCCCCGGCCGTGGCCAGGAATGGATTCGCGTCGGCAATGACTATGTGCTGGTCGGCATCCTCTCCGGCGTCATCTTCGGTGCGCTTGCCGCGCAGTAAGCACTGACGACCGCCGGCATCTCGCTGGCCTTTCATAAGGAGGCGGCTCGCAGGCCGCCTTCTTGGCGCTGGTGACGTCGGCGCAAATCTGGAACCTGACCGATCGAGCCGCGAAGGGTTGTATCTTGTATAGTTACGGGATACATTGGTGGTCATGATTGTCGGGTTTCGGCACAAGGGCCTCGAAGCCTTTTTCCAAACGGGCTCGACACGAGGAATTCAGGCCGCGCATGCTGGCAAGCTCGGCCGTATCCTTGCTCTGCTCGACGTGGCCGCCGGCCCTCAGGACCTGAACATACCCGCCTTCAGACTGCATCCGCTCAAAGGCGAGTTGAAAGGACATTGGTCGATGTGGGTCAACGGCAATTGGCGCTTAACCTTTCGGTTCGCGGGAGCCAATGTCGAATTGGTTGACTACCAGGACTACCACTGACGGACAGAGATGATGATGATGAAGAACCCTCCTCACCCTGGTGAACTGCTCCGCGAAGACGTGCTTGCGCCGTTGGAACTGTCGGTGAAGGACGCTGCCGAACGTCTTGGCATGTCGCGCGTGGCGCTTTCGCGTGTCCTCAATGGTCGCGCGGCAATCAGTCCGAACCTCGCCGTCCGATTGGAGATGGCAGGCGTCAGTACCGCCCGTGCCTGGCTGTCGATGCAGACCAATTACGATCTGGCTCAGGCGATGAGACACGAACAGCCGGCTGTGCGCGCGTTACGCAAGGATGCCGCATAAGATCGCGCCTCTGTTGAGATATGGCCGCGACCGCTTTTGTTGCCCCTGTGGAAACCGGGCATCGTCCGCATTAGGGGTCGTCTGAAATCGCGGGCATGATTATATGGTGGCGAAACGAGTTGCCATATGCGCTTTCCACCCGCCTTCCTCGATGAGATACGCGACCGTGTGCCGATTTCCTCGGTCATCGGCCAGCGCGTCGCGTGGGATCGCAAGAAGACCAATGCGTCGCGCGGCGACTATTGGGCCTGCTGTCCGTTCCATGGCGAGAAGAGCCCGTCCTTCCATTGCGAGGACAAGAAGGGGCGTTACCACTGTTTCGGCTGCTCGGTCTCGGGCGATCATTTCAAGTTCCTCACCGAACTGGAGGGGTTGAGCTTTCCCGAGGCGGTCGAGAAGATCGCCGACATGGCCGGCGTGCCGATGCCGGTCCGCGATGCCCAGGAGGAGCGGCGCGAGAAGGAACGCGCCAGCCTGACCGATGTCATGGAGATGGCGACCGTCTTCTTCCAGGAACGCCTGCAAGGTCCCGAGGGCGCCAAGGCCCGCGCCTATCTCAGGGATCGTGGGCTGACGCCGGCGACACAGCAGTCGTTCCGGCTCGGCTTCGCGCCCGACAGCCGCAATGCGCTGAAGGAGCATCTGGCGGCCAAGGGCGTGCCGAAAGCCGATATCGAGGCCTGCGGCCTGGTGCGCCATGGCGACGACATTCCGGTCTCCTATGACTGGTTCCGCGACCGCATCATGTTCCCGATCCCGGATTCGCGCGGCAAGATCATCGCCTTCGGCGGTCGCGCGCTGGCGCCGGATGCGCTCGCCAAATACATGAACTCGCCCGATACCGAGCTCTTCCACAAGGGCAATGTGCTCTACAATTTCGCCCGCGCCCGCAAGGCGCTGGCGAAAGGCGGCACGGTGATCGCGGTCGAAGGCTACATGGACGTGATCGCGCTGGCGCAGGCCGGTTTCGAGAACGTCGTGGCGCCGCTTGGCACCGCGCTCACCGAAAACCAGCTCGAACTTCTGTGGCGCATGGCGCCGGAGCCGATGCTGTGCTTCGACGGCGACAAGGCCGGGCTGAAGGCGGCATGGCGGGCAGCCGACCTGGCACTGCCTTCGGTCCAGGCCGGACGCTCGGCGCGCTTCGCGCTGCTGCCGGAAGGCAAGGACCCCGACGACCTGGTCAAGGCCGAGGGGCCGGACGCCTTCCGCGCCGTACTGGCCGACGCGCGGCCGCTGGTCGATCTGCTCTGGATGCGCGAGACGGCGGGCGGCGTCTTCGACACGCCGGAACGGCGGGCGGAACTGGGAAAGACGCTGCGCGAACTCGCCAGCCGCATCCGCGACGAAAGCACGCGCTATCACTACCAGCAGGAAATGCGCGAACGCGAAAAGAGCTTCTTCGGCTCGCAGCGCGATACGCGGCAAGGGCGCCAGGACTGGAAACCGGGGCAGCAGGGCAAGGCAGCCGCACCCGGGGGCCAATTCGCGAAGCCTGGCGGCGGCCGCATGGCGATCACCGAAAGCCTCGGCCAATCGGCGCTGGTCAGGCGCGGCGAGGGGATGTCGGTGCGCGAGGCGACGATCATCGTGGCATTGGTCAACCATCCGGCGCTGATCGACGAGAATTTCGCCCATGTCGAGTTTCTCGACCTCGCCAATTCCGACCTGACGCGGCTGCACGCCGCCATCCTCGATGCGATGGCGCACGACATGGCCAATGACCGGCACGCGGTGGTGGCGACGATCGAGCGTGCCGGCTGCGCCGAAATCTGGGAGCGCGCCGTCGGCCTGATCAAGCGGGCGCGGCAGTGGCCGGCGCTGGAAACCGCGGCGCTCGAGGATGCCCGCGACGCGCTCAACCAGGCGCTGCACTTGCAGCGCAGCGCGCGCACCTTACATAAGGAGCTGAAACAGGCGGAAGCGGCGCTCGAGGCGGATCCTTCGGACGAAAACTTCCGCCATCTGATCGAAATTCAGGCGCAATTTCAGGATGTACAAGCGACGGAAGCGCTGATCGAAGGATTCGGCGTATCGTCGGGCAGGGCCGGGCGAGCCTAGTGCAACTGCGTACAGAAATGAAGGCGCCGCCACGCTTCCCTTGGGGGCGAGGCGCGCTAAGTCGGGTAATTGATTCGCTTTTTTCATGCGAATCATGCCAGTGGCGCTTGACCTTCGGACAGAATGGCGGAATCAGGACGATTCGAAACGTTAACCCGCACCCGCGTCGACGGGAAACAAGCGATGCAAGGGACTTGATCACTGGACAGGCGGCCCGGCTGCCACAGATATCAGGGTTAATCTGGACTTAATGTATGCCGCCCAAGAGTGGAACCGGTTTTGGGGCAACGGCATGCACCAAACAAAAGAGTGGATGCAGTTCATAGGCCCGGTGAAGCGCGTTTAGAAAACGGGCGTATCCGATTTGACTGGTCCGACAGCTTGAGCGGCCCCCGATGGCCGGCCGCTAGGAGAAGATAAAGACTATGGCGACAAAGGAAAAGGAAGAGGTCGAGACCGAACGCGAAGGCGCCACCGATGGGCCCCTGCTCGACCTTTCCGATGATGCTGTCAAGAAGATGATCAAGGCCGCCAAGAAGCGCGGCTATGTCACGCTCGACGAGCTCAATGCGGTGCTGCCCTCGGAAGAGACGGATCCGGACCGCATCGAAGACATCAATGCGATGCTGTCCGACATGGGCATCAATGTCGTCGAGGACGACGAGCAGGGAGAAGAGACCGAGGCCGGCGACACCGCCGCCGATGCCGAGGAAGACGCCAACGAGCTGGCCGAGCAGACCGGCACCGCCGTCGCGGCCACCACCACCAAGAAAGAGCCGACCGACCGCACGGACGATCCGGTGCGCATGTATCTGCGCGAAATGGGCTCGGTCGAGCTTCTGTCGCGCGAAGGCGAAATCGCCATCGCCAAGCGCATCGAGGCCGGCCGCGAGACGATGATCGCGGGCCTGTGCGAAAGCCCGCTGACCTTCCAGGCCATCATCATCTGGCGCGACGAGCTCAACGAATCCAAGATCCTGCTGCGCGAGATCATCGACCTCGAAGCCACCTATGCCGGCCCCGAAGCCAAGCAGGCGCCGGTGGTCGAACGCGTCGAGGAAGCGCCCAAGGCCGAGGAAAAGCCGCGTCGCGGACGCGACGATGAAGACGACATCACCAATGTCGGCGCCGATACGCGCGGCATTGGCGACGACGACGAGGAAGACGAGGACGAGGCGAGCCTGTCGCTGGCGGCGATGGAAGCGGAACTCCGCCCGCAGGTGATGGAGACGCTCGACGTCATCGCCGACACCTACAAGAAGCTGCGCAAGCTGCAGGACCAGCAGGTCGAGAACCGTCTGGCCGCCGCCGGCACGCTGTCGCCCAGCCAGGACCGCCGGCTGAAGGAGCTGAAGGACCAGCTGATCAAGGCGGTGAAGTCGCTGTCGCTCAACACCGCGCGCATCGAGGCGCTGGTCGAGCAGCTCTACGACATCAACAAGCGCCTGGTGCAGAACGAGGGCAAGCTCCTGCGGCTGGCCGAAAGCTACGGCGTGCGTCGTGAGGAGTTCCTGAAGGAATATCAGGGCTCCGAGCTCGATCCGAACTGGACGCGCTCGATCGCCAACCTGACCTCGCGCGGCTGGAAGGAATTCACCAAGAACGAGAAGGATGCGATCAAGGATCTGCGCGCCGAGATCCAGCACCTGGCCACCGAAACGGCGATCTCGATCCTGGAATTCCGCAAGATCGTCAACCAGGTGCAGAAGGGCGAGCGCGAAGCCGCGATCGCCAAGAAGGAAATGGTCGAGGCCAATCTGCGCCTCGTCATCTCGATCGCCAAGAAATACACCAATCGCGGCCTGCAGTTCCTCGACCTGATCCAGGAAGGCAATATCGGCCTGATGAAGGCGGTCGACAAATTCGAATACCGCCGCGGCTACAAGTTCTCGACCTACGCAACATGGTGGATCCGGCAGGCGATCACGCGTTCGATCGCCGACCAGGCGCGCACCATCCGCATCCCTGTGCACATGATCGAGACGATCAACAAGATCGTGCGCACCTCGCGCCAGATGCTGCACGAGATCGGCCGCGAGCCGACGCCGGAGGAACTGGCCGAAAAGCTCGCCATGCCGCTCGAAAAAGTGCGCAAGGTCTTGAAGATCGCCAAGGAGCCGATCTCGCTCGAAACGCCGGTCGGCGACGAGGAGGATTCGCACCTCGGTGATTTCATCGAAGACAAGATGGCGATCCTGCCGATCGACGCGGCGATCCAGGCCAATCTGCGCGAGACGACCACGCGCGTTCTGGCCTCGCTGACGCCGCGCGAGGAGCGTGTGCTGCGCATGCGCTTCGGCATCGGCATGAACACCGACCACACGCTGGAAGAAGTCGGCCAGCAGTTCTCGGTCACCCGCGAGCGTATCCGCCAGATCGAAGCCAAGGCGCTGCGCAAGCTCAAGCATCCTAGCCGCAGCCGCAAGCTGCGCAGCTTCCTGGACAGCTGAGTTGGTTTTTGTGACGAAGAGTCAAGGGCGCCGGTTGGCGCCCTTTTTCGTTTCTGGCGTCAAAGCAACGGCACGTTCAGCCGCGTCCCCTTGACGATGATGCCGCCCCGGTTGCCAACCTCGATCGAGCCGTAGCGCTGCCGGAAGCAGTCCGGCAGCGGGCGGTCGCCGGGGATCGACAGCCAAAGGCGCAACATATGACGCCGCTTGGCCGTTTCAGGCCAATCGCGAAAGCCCATACGGTCGTGAAGCAGCGAATGATTGTAGACGAACTGCATGTCGCCCGGCCGCAGCCGCATCGACAGGTTCAGCCGGGGATCATTGGCAAGGCTGTCGAAGAGGTCCAGTGCCTCCACATGGGCTGGAGTGAGGCGCATCGCATCGGGAAAGCGTTGCGCGCTGTCGATGTATTGGCGCTGGTAGATACCGGTCAGCAGCCCGGCATGCCAGTTGAGCACCGGGATTTCGAAATAGGGCTTTTGCCCCTCCGGTATTTCGCCGCGTCGGTCGGTGGCGATCGGATCAAACAGCAGGCGGGCGAGATCCGGCCGGCTTTCGCGCATCTCATTGTAGATCGTCACCGTGCTGACCAGCAGGGACTCGCCGCCTTGCATGGCGTCTTGCAGGCAGAGCAGGCCGACGACATCGGCGGAATCGGTGTGAAACGTCTGGCGCTCCGCCGTCTGGTAGATGCGGGTGGTGGCGTCCCTGGCGTTGGCGCCGATGTCGCGGACATGGCCGAGGACGTGGCCCTGGGCATTCTGCGAGCGCGCGCTTCCCAGATGGGCGCCCACACCGCAGAAGATGGTTGCCGCCATCTCGGCGGAATATCTTTCGACCGGCAGACCGCGCAGAACCTCGAAGCCGATGCCAGCGATCAGCTTTTCGCGAAGGGCGGCAAGATGGCCGGCCAGACGGGGCAAGGGGAAATCCGCCTTGGTCAGGCCGCCGATATCGCGCGAGCCGGCAAGAAAGCCGGCCGCGGCGGCTTCCAACTCCGCCACGTCCTGCTGCTCCAGTTCGACAAGCCATCGTTCAGGGTGCCTGGCCATGTCCTCGCCGGTCCAGGCGGCGGGAATGTCGATCTGTTGCGGCGGCAGGTCTGTCGTCTCGCGCATGAGGTTCTCCGGCTGGCTGGCCTCGAACGTTTTGCCGGGCTGAGGCCACGACGGAGATTGCCGCAATCAAGCTGCGTTTTAAACCGGTTTCAACTGGCCGCTCCCTCATGGTGCCGGCGCGGTAGTGCTTGCGGGACGTTGGCAGCGGGAGGATAATCCGATGTCGGATGCATTTTTCGGGCGACAACCCCGGAAGCCCCGCCCCGGTCGAGGCCGTGTCGACAGACCTGCGGCCTCAGCGCCGTGCTCCGTGGCCCCGGCGGGAGGTGTGCCATGACAAGCTACATCGTGCTGATGAACTGGACGGAGCAGGGCGCCAAGAATGTGCGCGAGTCACCCAAGCGGCTCGATGCCGCCAGGAAGCAACTGGGCGAGATGGGCGGATCGTTCAAGGCGTTCTACCTGACCATGGGTGAATACGACATGGTGGCGGTGGGCGAGGCGCCCGACGACGCGGTGCTGGCACGTTTCTCACTGATGCTCGCTGCTTCCGGCAACATCAGGACGCGGACGATGAAGGCCTTCCCCGAATTCGCCTACCGCGAGATCATCACCTCACTTGGATGATGCAAATCGGCGGCGTTTCCGGACCTTGCCGCTTATGGCATCTTGCCGCAAGACGGATCGGCGTCCTGCCCTGGGAGAACCGCGATGAGAAATGTCTCGATATTGGCCATCAGCCTCGCCGCGTTCTCCTGGACCCAGGCCGATGCCGGTCCGCCAAAACAGCTCGGCATGGCCAATCCGGCATCGGTCCATTGCGGTGCGATCGGCGGCCGCTTCGTGGTCAGGAGGGACAAGGCCGGAAACGAATACGGGTTTTGCCGCCTGCCCAACGGACGCTTGTGCGAGGAGTGGGCGCTGTTTCGCGACAACAAATGCATCGGGCCAAAGGCCGCGATGCGCGGCAAGTGATTGATGGCAGGGCAGGGCCAATGCTGACCGTCTGGTACAACACGCGTTGTCCGGTCTGCGATGCCGGCATCGGCAGGCAGAAGCGGCGGCTGATCGCGGCGGTCAAGGCCGGGCGGGTCGAGTTCCGCGACATCAACCTGGAGCCGGATGCGCTGTCGTTGCACGGCGCCTCGCTCGAGAACATCCGCCGCCGGCTGCATGCGACCGATGCCAAGGGTGAATTCCTCGTGGGCGCCGATGTCGCGATCGCCGTCTGGCGGATCACGCCGGGCGAGGGCTGGCTGGCTAGCCTGTTCGGCAATCGGCTCATGCTGCCGCTGACCCGCCTTGCCTATGATCGCTTCGCCGATCTTCTCTACGGCTGGAACCGGCGCAAGGGCCGCTGGTAGCGGTGACATGGGAAGGCCCGGCGAAAATCTCCGGGCCTCTGGTCGCTGGTTCTATCGCCTCGCTGGCTCACACAGCACCCCGACGATGCGGCGCACCATCGGCAGCACCAAGATCAGCGTCGGAAACGCCACCAGCCAGGACAAGCCCCAGGCGGTCATCCAGATGGAGGGCAGGTCCGGGTCGAAGCCAAGGCTTTTCAACGTCGAGATGAATGAGACGATGAAGGTCATCAGCAGCGACAGCACCAATGGGGTGAGGATCGCGGCATAGCGCGCGGGCAGCTTCCCGCGCCGAGGTCTTGCAGCCATTTGTGGAGTTTCCCTGAAGCATCCGGTCTCTCGCATGTGGCATCCGTTCGCCGATTTCGGCGAAATTGCCCGGAGGACCGGGAGTGGATGCGTTGCTTGACGTCAGACGCTTACGGAGCGGTCATTGACCCTCAAGCGCCTTCTAGCCGCGCGTTCCGGCGAAAGCAAGCCTCTGGCGCGACATTTAGATACATCGTAAGATATATCTTGACTCGGCGATCGGGTACGCCTAATTAAGATATATCGTAAGATAGAACTCAAGGAGCAATCAAATGCACAAGCACAATTTTGGGCACAATCATTCCGGCCATCATCATTTCGGCGAGCGCATGTTCATGCACATGGCCGGTAAATTCGGCGGCAGGGGGGGCGGCGGTTTCGGTCCGTTCGGGGG
>NZ_JAIUGU010000017.1:0-134316 GCF_020164775.1 Mesorhizobium sp. ES1-6 | reverse complement strand
GTTCGGGGGCAGGGGCGGTGGTGGTCGCGGCGGCCCAGGCGACTTCTTTCGCGCCGGGCGCATGCTGGCCGACGGCGACCTCAAGCTGATCACCCTGTCGCTGCTGGCCGAGGCGCCGCGCCATGGCTACGACATCATCAAGGCGCTGGAAGAGCGCACCAGCGGCATCTACAGCCCGAGCCCGGGCGTGGTCTACCCGACGCTGACCTTCCTGGAAGAGGCCGGCTATGCCGTCTCGTCGAGCGAAGGCAACAAGAAGGTGTTTTCGATCACCGAGGCGGGCCAGGCGCATCTGGCCGACAACCGAGACATGATCGACGGCGTGCTCGAACACCTCGAACGCTTCGGCCGCAAGATGGCCAAGGCGCGCGACTGGTTCGGCTGGAACGATGATGGCGAGGACCGTCGCGGCGGCCGGGGCGGGCGTGGCGAGCGTTCGGAAACGCGTGACGAATTCCGCGCCGTCCGCCACCGGTTGCGCGCGGCGCTCGGCGACATGGTCGATGCCCCGGCCGAAAAGCAGGCCGAGGCGATCGCTATTCTCGAAGCTGCCGCCGAAGCGCTGGAAGCGCTGACACATCGCTGAGACCCGGCAAGAGCGGGGTTCCTCGCCCCACTTTGCGCCAGGGGAGGTCAAGCATGTTTGATCGGCGTGAGGCTTGATTGCCAAGGTGGTTCCCCCAATCCGTCGCTGCTTTGCAGCGCCACCTTTTCCCCCCCCGGAGGGAAAGGAAGGGAGCCTTACTGGATAAGCGTCGATCACAAAAAAACCTGGCGCCTTCCTCTCCCCCGTCGATCGGGGGAGAGGTGGCTCGGCGAAGCCGAGACGGAGTGGGGGTCGATCAGCTCAGCACGCGCCAGGCTGCCGCGCGCGGCAAAAAAGCCCGGGGAGACCCGGGCTTTTCCCGTCAGGCCATGCCGGCATCATTCCTTGCCGACATATTCGCTGATCAGCTTTTCGTTGCGCGCCTTTTCGATCTTGGCGGTGGTTTCGGCCGAGATGCGCTCGTCGGTGCGATATTTGACCAGGTTCACCAGGCTGCCGGTGAGCAGCAGGATGCCCATGCCCCAGTAGCCCTTGGTCGACAGGTCGACCGGCGCCAGCCACAGCGACAGGCCGAGCATGAAATAGGCGGCGCCAACCGAGATGGTGTTGAACATGATGTAGGTCTGATTGCCGTTCATTGTCGTGTTCCCTCGATTGGATCGAAGCTGGATTTGATAAGGTTGTGGTCAGGTCCAAAAATCTTCAGTTGATGGTCTTCAGGCGTTCCAGCACGTCCCTGGCGCGCACCTTCACCGCCGGGCCGTGTCCGGCGTCGGCAAGGCGGTCGCGGATCGCATCGTGACGCAGCTCGCCGTCGATCTCGTCGAGAATGCCGGCCTCCTCGAACGGGTCGCTGGCGCCCTTGATGCGGGCCAGAAGCTCCTCGGCGTCGTTGAGGCTCGCCGAGTGGCCGATCGACCTGACGAGACGTGACTGCGCCATGCGCTCGGCATCGATGGCGCGGGCCGAGATCATGCCCTGGTTGAGGTCGATAATGCGGCGGTGCGCCCGCTCCACCGAAACGCGCATCCGCAGGGTTTTCTCGCCGAGGCTTTGCACCGTGGCGCGGCGAACCTCGCGCTCATTTTCGAGTTCGGCGATGGCCGCCGACCCGCTTTCGGCAAGTCCGCCATTGCCGGCGGCCAGCGCGCTGATGGTGCGGGTTTCGAGATCGGCGTGGCGGCGGTCGAGCTGGTCGAGACCGGCCTGCTCGGCACGCTGGCGCACGATTAGCGAAGCAAGTGTCTGCTTGGCGGCGGCAAGTCCCGCCTCGGCGTCGCGGATACGCTGGGCCAGAAGGTCGATGGCGAAGCGATCCTTGAGGCCGTCCTCGGCCCGTGCGCTGGCGCCGTCGAGCAATGTCCTGATCAAGCTAAGCATGCTTTTTCTCCCTTCGAATTCCCGTGAACGATGTTCACGAAGCAACATATCAGTAAATGAACATTGTTCAAGGATTTTTTGAACGCTGTTCACGATATCCTGGATATGGTAGACGAAGGGCGTCGGGTCGGAGCGGCAGGCCATTCGCAAGGCATATCCAGAAGGAAAAGCATGGCACTGGACAGGGAAGAGACGGGCGAGCGTGTGCTGGCCATCGCGGAAGCGTTGCTCAACGAAGGCGGCATGGACAATCTGAAGGCCAGGACCATCGCCGAGCAGGCGGGCATCTCCGTCGGCTCGGTCTACAATCTGTTTTCCGATCTCGACGGTGTGCACCGCGCCGTCAACATGCGGCTGCTCGACCGGCTGGGCGTCGCGGGGGCGGCGGCGATGGCCGATCTTGGCCGGCGCGGCATCACCGATTTGCGCCAACGCCTGCTGGCACTGGCCGGCGCCTATGTGCGCTTCGTCGAGGCCCATCCCGGCAGCTGGCCGGCGCTGCTTGCCTTCAACAGGCGGCGTCCGGTGCTGACCGAGCCCGATGTCTATGAGGCGCGGCTCGACCAGCTGTTCGAGATCATCGCCAGCGTCCTTGCCGATGGCGGCTTCGATCTGGACGAGGACACGCGCCGGATCGCGGCGCGAACCCTCTGGTCAAGCGTACACGGCATCGTCACCAGCGGCTATGCGGCCAGGTCCGTGCGCCGGCAGGGGGACGAGATCGACCAGCAAATCGCGCTCCTGGTCTCCGTCTTCATCAGGGGGCTGGAACGCGGCGGCACATTCGCGCATGCTGGGAAAACAACGTCGTGAATCGCGTGGGAAGGCGATCACAGGCGACAAGGAGATTTGAGCGATGTCTTTTCTGAAACGTCTTTTCGGCGGCGGTGGCGGCGAAGCGGCCGAGCCTGCACGTGCCGCGCCCGCCAAGCAGGTCGAGCACAAGGGCTTCACGATCAGCGCCACGCCCTACAAGACCGACGGCCAGTATCAGACCTGCGGCATCGTCTCCAAGGAGGTCGACGGCGTGGTGAAGGAGCACAAATTCATCCGCGCCGACCGTTTCGCCGGGCTGGACGACGCCGTCGACATTTCGATCAAGAAAGGCATCCAGCTCGTCGACGAGCAGGGCGAGCGGATTTTCGGGCGGATTTTCGGGTAGGGCTGCCGCTCCCCGCGAGCGCGGAAGTCTCGAGCACTCCGCTTGAAGCGCTCGAGATCCCTGGCCGCCGTGAGGCGAGTCTTACCCGCGCTTTTGGATGACGGCGTAGAGCACGTTGCGGTTTTCGCCGAAAAACACCTGGGCATCGACGGTGTTGCGGTCGACGCTGGCGTTGACGATGTTCCACATGTCTACTTCGGACCGCAGCAGCAGCACCCAGTCCATGAAGGTCTCGCGATATCCCGCGTCGGGATTGCCTTCGGCGTAGTTCGCAAACAGGAACGTCCCGTTCGGCTTCAACATCTGCAGGCAGGTTTTCGTGAGTTTCACGGCGACGTTGTGCTGAAGGTAGTCGTAAAGGCCGGAGGCGTAGATGAGGTCGAACTTGCCAAGCTTGTGGCCCCGCGTGAGAACGGTTCGCACCGAGCCGTCGACGGCTTCGACCGCCGTGCCCCGGAAGTCGCGCGCGATCAGCCCGACGCTCTGGGGATCCTGATCGAGCGCAACCCAACGCTTGAGGCGGCGTTCCGCCAACGCGGCCGAACGGTTGGCTTCGCGCAGATGGCCGGCCGCGATCGCCAGCACCTCGGTTTGCGGGCCATTCCTGTCCGCGGCCTCATCGACGTAACGGGTCAAAAGATCGCGCCGTTCCCGGGCCGCGACGCAGGACGGCACGTCCTGGGTGTAGCGATAGAGGGCCTTGCCGAGCTCCGAGGCATTTGCCACGCTCTCGGCCACGTGCGGGTCGCAATAGATGTAGTCGAGCAGCTCCGCGTCGCCGGAATAACCCCTGGGCTTGGTGAAGGACCACCGCGTAAGCGGGTCTTCCAGAAAGTACTGCATGATCGGGTGGCCCTGCGCCACCGGTATCAAGGCCTGCCAGACGTCCGGATGAAGCCTGCCATGCAACGCTTCGAGAAACGACATCAGCCGACGAATGATCTCGGCGGGGGCTTTTCCCTGTTCGATTTGCTGGTGTGTCGTGTGGAGAACGAGCGCAAGCTCGACGCGAGCGGTTTCGAACGCTTCGCCATGATGCTCGGGCTTTCCCCGACGCAGCCCCCCCGCGATCGTCTCGGCGGTAATCAGACTCTGGCCATCGAAGATGGTTTGCACACCGGAACTCCATAGTTAACAGTCAGTTAACTTATTGCCTAGAATGCCCGTTTTGCCAACGTCGGCCCGGGGGCATTTTATCGGTATGATTAATTTCCCGGTAACCATCTTGGATCGTTGGGCTTTTCCCGGCGCGAATTCCGGGTTCGAGTTAACGGAAACTTGTTTCGAGCGACTGCATGGTCAGGGCAGCGTCGCGATCCCTGTCGCGTCCCAAGGGAGTCAGCCCGCGTGGGGGCAGAGGCGAGAAATGAGGTCCGCATACAGGATCCCCGGCAAACGGGGTTTGTCCTCATGAACGAACGCGTGTCATCCGGATCGGCTGATATCGCGCGTGTGGAACCGTTCGAACAACGTCACGAACCGGGGCCCGACGAGCTTCGCAGCCTCTTCCAGAAGGAAGTTCAGGCGGTGCGGAGAAAGGAAGCCAGGCCAGGGCTTTGGATCGCCGTCGCCATCTATCTCCTGTTTTCGGCAACGGATCTGCTGCTGATCCCCGACGTGGCGGTCTATACGATCACGGCGCGCTTCGTGGTTGGGGTGACCGCACTCCTGACCCTGGAAGCACAGCTGCGCCGGGGAGCGGCCACGGGCTGGCTCGACGTGACCTGCGCCGCCGCGATCATCTTCGGCTATATCGGCTGGTTGTGTCCGGCCATGGGCGGCGCGGACCGGGAAAGCGTCGCATACTATATGGTTTTCGGCACCATTTTCATGATGAGTGCCAATCTGTTTTTTACCTTCAGCTTCAGGGTTTCCATCGTCACCTCGACGATAATTTTGTGCATCTTGTATGTCGTCAACTACTTTGTGCCCGCATCGCTGACGTACAAGATGGTGTTTGGCACCTTCTACGTCTCGTGCTTCACGTTCACGTCCTATGTGAACTGGAAGCTGAACGAAGAGCGCTACAACGTCTTCCTCAACGCGCTGGAGGCCAAGATCCAGCACAATGAGGCCACCGAGCGTGGCCGGGCCCTGCTCAGACTGTCGCGGACGGATCCGCTGACAGGTCTGGAGAACCGGCGGGCGATCGACGAGAAGCTGCGCGACTACTGGAGCGATTGGCAAAAGCTTGGCAACGGTTTCGCGGCGATCCTCATCGATGTCGACTTCTTCAAGAAGTTCAACGACTGCTATGGCCATCAGGAGGGCGACCGCTGCCTTATCCAGGTCGCCAATGCGCTCAGCGAGATGATCAAGCAGTATGATGGGTCCATCGGCCGCTATGGCGGCGAGGAATTCATCGTGCTCGCGCGCATCGACAAGAAAGACCAGGTCGCGGATCTCGCCGAGGCCGTTTGCCGCACGGTCGAGAGCCTGGCCATCGCGCACGAGCTGCGGCGCGATGGCATTTCGATCGTGACGGCAAGCGTGGGCGCGGCATTCACCAGGAAGCAGACCGCCGCCAAGCTGGAAAAGATCATCCACGAAGCCGATCGGGCGCTCTATCTGGCGAAAGCCAGCGGTCGAAACTGTGCGCGGCTGTTCGATCCGACCGATCCCCAGAGCAGCGACGAGAGCGAGAACCTCGCGGCTTTGCTGAAGATCGCGATCGGCCAGAACCTGGTTTCGCTCGTCTATCAACCCATCCAGGACGTCGCGTCGGGCAAGTTCGAGGCCGTGGAGGCGCTGATGCGTCTGAAAATGCTGGACGGCACCCTGGTTCCGCCGAGCCTGTTCATTCCCGTCGCGGAACGGACCGGCGCCATCCTCGAGCTCGGGCGTTGGGCGATAAGGACCGTGTGCGCCGAGCTCCTGGCGCGGGATCACGTGCGCGTCGTCAGCGTCAACGTCTCGCCGATCCAGCTCAAGACGCCCGGCTTCGCGACATCGGTCGCGACCATTCTGGGAGAGACCGGGGTGACCGGCAACAGGCTGGCCTTCGAGATCACCGAAGGCCTGGAGATGGAGATGCACTCCGACATCCTGCGCTGCATCAGCGATCTGAAGCTGCTCGGGATCAGGATCTGGCTCGATGATTTCGGGACGGGCTTCGCCGGCCTTTCATGGCTTCGTCTCATCGATTTCGATACCGTCAAGATCGACCGCTCGTTTCTCCATGACTGCGGCACTCCCAAGGGCATGGCAATGCTGCAGGACATCATCGCGCTGGTCAGGAATCGCGGTCACAAAATCCTTGTCGAAGGGGTGGAGACCGAAGAGCAGATGGCCCTCATGCGCCAATTCGGCATCGACAAGGTCCAGGGCTTTCATGTCGGCCGCCCGGCTCCGGCCGCTAGCTTCCAGGGCAAGCGGGCCATTCAAAAACGGCCCTTCACGGTCCTCAAGTCGGCGTGACGGCGGCGGTGGCTTGACCGGCCATCCGACTGCCAGGCCCCGTTTGCCGTCTACGCCGCCTGCAACGCCCTGCGCGGCAGGGGCGGGAAGGCGATGGCTATGCCCGCCGCCCCCAGGCCGATGAGCGCCGAGCCAATGAACAGCCAATGGTAGCTGGCATAGGCGTCGAAGATCATGCCGCCGGCGAGCGGCCCCAGCGCCATGCCGAGGCTGGAGAGCATTGTGGCGGCGCCGAACACGGTGCCGAGGATGCGCTGGCCGAAATATTCGCGCGCCAGCACGGCGTAGAGCGGCATGACGCCGCCATAGGTGGCGCCGAAGACGATGGCCAGCATATAGAACTGGTCGAGCTGGCTGATCGAGAGATAGGCGGCAATGACGATCGCCTGGATCGCCAGCCCGGTGATCAGCACCGGCTTGACGCCGAGCCGATCGGCCAGCACGCCGTAGAGCAGCCTGCCGCCAAGGCCGGCCAGGCCCTCGACGCTGTAGATCGAGACAGCGGCCATCGGGGCGACGCCGCACAGCATGGCGTAGCTGACCATGTGGAAGATCGGGCCGGAATGGGCCGCGCAGCAGGCGAAGAAGGTCAGCCCCAGCACGATGAATTGCGGCGAGCGCAGCGCCTGGCCGACCGTGAGGCCGTCGCCTTCGGCCACGCGCGCCGCGGCGGCATCGGCGGCGGCGGGTTTCGGCGGCTGGCGCACCAGAAGGACGGCCGGCAGCAGGAGCACCCAGGCCAGGAGGCCGATGTCGAACATGGCGGTGCGCCATTCATAGGTGGAGATCAGCCAGCGGGCCAGGGGCGAGATCGTCATCGGCGCCACGCCCATGCCGGCCGAGACCAGCGATACGGCCAGTCCGCGATTGGTGTCGAACCAGCCTGAGGTCATCGCGATCATCGGCGCGAAGAAGGCGCTGGCGGCGAGTCCGACGAGCACGCCATAGGTGATCTGGAAGCTGAGAAGCGAGTCGGCGCGGCTCGCCAGCACCAGCGCCAGCCCGAGCAGTACGGCACCAATGGTGACCACGATGCGGGCGCCGAACCGGTCGGACAGGGCGCCCCAGGCGAAGCCGCCAAGGCCCATCACCAGGAAGTTGAGCGTCATGGCGCTCGAAATGCCGGCGCGCGACCACTGCGTGTCGAGCGCCATCGGTTCGAGGAAGATCGCCAGCGAAAACATCGTGCCGATGGCGACGCAGGACATCAGCGCGCCAGCCGCGACGATGACCCAACGGTAGGAATGGTTCATGGTTTTCTCCCAGGAGCAGGATCGATCATTCGACGCCGCCCGGCAATTCCGGTTGCGTCCGAAGGACGTCCGGGGCGCGCTCGAATCGACATTCCAGATCGATTTTTTTCTGGGTCCAGCGAAGTGTATGCGCCGACGCCTAGAGGTGCTGGCGCATGAAGGCTCCGATCATGTCGACAGCCTGACGCGCGGCCTGCAATTGGGCAAGGTTGGAGGGAAAGACATGGGTCATGCCTTCCCAGATGTGCAGTGCCGCCTCGCCGCCGGCGCTCGACGCCGCTTCGACCACGCGGCGTGAATCGTCGAGCAGGATTTCGTCATCGCCGACATGGATCAGCAACGGCGGCAGCCCGCCTAGATGCTGGTAGAGTGGCGAGGCGCGTGGATCGATGGGATCGGCGCCCTTGAGATAGAGGTCGGCCGCCTTTTTCAGCTCGTCGCGTCTTACAAGCGGATCGGCGGCCGCCCTCGTCAGCATCGAGCCGCCGGCGAGAGCGAGATCGGTCCAAGGCGACATCAACGCCGCACAGCGCGGCATGACGCCGGTGCCTTGCCTGGCCTTGGCCGCGACAAGCGCCAGCAGCGACAGCGCGAGGCCGCCGCCGGCCGAGTCGCCGGCAAGCGCGATCGCTTCATGACCGAGGTCGCAAAGTCCGGTGAATACACTTTGCGCATCGTCGATGGCGGCCGGAAAAGCATGCTCGGGCGCCAGCCGGTAGTCGGGAATGAAGGCCGGCGCGCCGGCGCGTTGCACGATCTGGCTGACGAAATTGCGGTGACCGATGGCGGAACCCAGAACATAGGCGCCGCCATGAAGGTAGAGGATGGCCGCACGCGCCGCGTCGGCCTTTGGCCGGCACCACACGCCCGCTACCGCCCCGACCGTACCTGTCTCGAAGCTGATGCCGTCGGCGACGGGCGTCTGTTGCATCAGCTCTTCGAAGGCCGGCCGTGACGCCGGCGCAAATTCCAGTGCCGGCAGCGTCGCCAGCATGTAGCGCATCGCCTGCATGACGGCACGGTCGCGTTCGTCCTCGGGGTGGAACTCGATGCTCATGACGATCCGTTCGGATTATGGTTTGAGGAGCTCGGTATGGAATTCCGGCGCCAGTGCCGCCGCCTTGCCGAGGAAGGCGCCGAATTCCGCCGGGCTGAGTTCCGGAGCAGGGGCGGTGCGGCTGCCGACCGGCGTGCCGACCCTGGCAAAGAACGCCTCTTGTCCCGCCGGCGCGCACAGGCACAGCATGCGCACATCCGCGCCCGAGACATTCCTGAAGGAATGCGGCGCGTTGGCGGGGATGTTCACCGTCATGCCTGCCTTGGCCACGCTTTTTTGGCCACGGAAGGTGAATTCGATCTCGCCCTCCAGGAGATGAAACGTCTCCTCGAAATCGTGCCGATGGGGACCGGGGCCGCCGCCATCGGGAACCTTCATATCGATGAGGCAGAAGCGCCCAGCCGTCTGCGCGCCGGAAAGCAGGACCGTGTAGGTGTCGCCCACCACAGCCAGATGCTGGAGCGACGGATCGTCGGGATCGACAATCGACAGCTGGCGGTTGGGATCGTCGGCGGGAATTGTCAATTCAGGCATGTCTGATCTCCACGGTCGGCGAGGCTCCCCAGCCTTCTGTCAGTGGTAGCGGCTGGCTGGCGCCAAGGCAGCAAAAAGCTCGTTCGACCGGCTGGACTCACTGTCCCGCGGATGGAACAGTCGCCGGCATGATCGATCTCAACGACCTGCGTGTCTTCGAGAAAGTGGCGGCGACCAGCAGCTTCTCGGCCGCCGGCCGCGCGCTCGGCCTGCCGAAGTCGACGGTCAGCCGCGACATTGCCCGGCTTGAGCAGCAACTGGGTGTGCGGCTGTTCCAGCGCTCCACCCGCGCGGTGATCCTGACCGCCGCCGGGGAAGCGCTGCGGACGCGTTGCGTCGACCTGATGTCGCGGATCGAAGAGACGGTGACCTATGTCGAGAGCCTGGCCGGCGAGCCACGCGGTGTGCTGCGGATCAGTGCTGGCATCGGCTTCGGCATCAATGTCCTGTCACGGCATCTGCCGGCGTTCCTTGCCCGCTTTCCCCATGTCGACGTGGCGCTCGACCTGACGAGCCGCGACCTCGACCTTGTCGCCGAGCGCGTAGACGTGGCGATCCGCATGGGGCCTTTGCCCGATTCGGCGCTGGTGGCGACACGCCTGGGCAGTGTGCGTCGCTGCCTCGCCGCCGCGCCGGATTATCTCGCCCGCCAAGGCACACCGCTGATGCCGGCCGATCTGTCCACGCATGAGTGCATCGAAATGCCCCGTGGCGACGGCCGGACGCGAAGATGGCATTTCCACCGAGCGGGCGAGATGGCCTCCGTCGATGTGCGCAACCGCGTCAGCGTCAATGAGGCGCTGACCATCCACCAGCTTGTCCGCAATGGCGCGGGTCTCGGCGTGCTGTCCACCTATCTGTGCGTCGGCGATTTCGCCGAAGGGCGTCTCGTCCCGCTGCTCACCGATTGGGACATCGCGCCCGTCGAGGTCAATTTGCTCTTTCCGAGCAAGCGCGAGCTGTCGCAGACCGTGCGCAGCTTCGTGGATTTCATGCGCGAGGTTTCGGTTCCCAACGAGCATTGGCAAGGTGGCATCGTCGGAACGGATTGATGCCCTGCCTGAGTCAATTGGGCAGACGACGACCACGCCGCGACTCGGATCTGCGCAGCGGGACTTGTCGAGGCGCTCACGCACGAACGTGGCACTGCGGAAGACGGTCTACCTGTTTATTTCTTTTTGATCTGACGTTTTGTGGTGATGGCGGCGGCTGGCGCTTCTGGTTTCTCCAGAGATGGTGCGGGCGCTACAGCCGGGGCATTGTCGGGGGCCGACGGCGTGCTGGCGCCTAGTCTGACCGACATGCCTGATATCTTCCATTGCCGGTCGACAGGGGCGAAGGCAAATTCGAAGTTCAGCTGCATGGCGGCTGACGGGAAAAAACCCGCCATGTGCAACATGCCGTTGGCTTCGATCTGCGGCGTTAACGTCAGCTGCGGCTCGAGCACCGCGACACCGCTGAGGTCGACCTCCTCGTTGCGCAGCTTTGCGAAGGCCTCAGCCAGGCGGGCTGGGTTGTTCGTTTTAAACTCCGGAGCACCAAGCTCGCGCAGCACCGCATAGTCTCCGGTCTTGTTGGCATGGTCCAGCGCCAGCAATGTGGATCGGATCAGTATCAGGACGCCGTTGTGATCGATGTTGGCCGGCTTTGGACCCTCGGATGCCTTCGGGGCAGATCGGTCGTCCTTTTTCGCCTGAGAATATGCCGGTGTCGTTTGGATGCAAAACAGGGCCAGAAGCAGTGCTGTCAGCCGGGCAAATTCGCGCATTCCAAACCCTCCCGGCAACGCTGCCGGCCGCTTCGACACCATTCGCCGAAAAGTAGCCAGGTGCTAGAACTCGCCCGCCAAGCCGACGCGGAAACCGTGGCTGCTGCCGCCGCCATAGGCATAGCCAGCGGTGAGCGCGAAAGGCTCGTTGAAATCGAAGCGATGAGCAAATGAGCCGCCGAACGCCGTTTCCCCTTTGAAATAGCCGACATTGCCGGCCCAGCTCGTGCGTCCCGGAGCGGAGGGCATTGGCGCCGTCGTCATAGCGATCGCCGCCGCGATGCCCTGCCGAGCCTCGGTCCGGTTCTCTGAAATCTGGTTGCCCAGATCGGCAAAACCACTTTCCAGGGCGCCGACCCGTCCGTCCAGGACGGCAATGTCGGTTGTATTTGTCGTTACACGGGTATCGAGGGATGCCAGCATGGTGTCGTGGCCATCGAGCCGTGTGTCCTGCTCGGTATTCTTGGTTTCCGTCTGCGTGATCCGCGTCTCGTGATCGGTGAGTGTCGCATCCTGCTCGGTGTTCTTTGTCTCGACGCTGTCGAGCCGGCCATCCTGCTCGGTATTCTTGGCTTCGACGGCGTCAAGCCTTCCGTCCTGCTCTACGTTCTTTGCCGAAGCATCGCCCACGACACCGTCCACATAGTCCTTGTTGGCTGCATCCGTCCCCGCGGTCGGGGTGCCAACATTTTTTACAACATTGCCGCCCATGTCGACCGCCCCACCGAATGTGGCGGCTCCTGTCGCGGCGTCGAAGTTAATCTGGCTGCCGCTCGGGCCTATAGTGATTCCTGGCGCGGGGACAAAATAGTCGTCCGAGTTACTACAATCGTCGTTGATCGTTGTGCCGATCACGCCGGCAAAGCTGCAGATCGTGTTTTCGGGATCGCCGGCGTCGCCGCCGAAAACGACCTGTGCCGAAGCAGGTGCCGTCCAGAAAATTGCGGTCATAAAAAACAACACCAAAACCGGCAACGAACCGAGAGAACTTACATATTCGTTATGTCTTTGAGTATTCGTCATAAGCCAACCCCCGCTATCAAGCTTTATTCCCCGCCAAAGCCTGTTCGCGCCGAAGAAAGCTGTCAACTACAATCTCATTAAATTCGGCGGGTTCGCATAAAATTGCACTTTAAACTAAGGCTACATGTGGCCACTGTTGCAGGGAGGCAACAAATACGCATACCGTCAAATGACGACTGTCCGGGGCGCAGATCATTCCATTTCAGACCAATCCACAGGAGGTGGACGTGAATCAAAAAAGCCCGGAGGTTCGTGCCAACGGGCGCCCGCGCAAAAGTAGGCAGCCGATCCTTATCGTCCGATCCCGCCGTGCCAACACGCCCCAGGTGCCCTGGGCGTCGAGATGGCAGTAGAGCCTGTGCTAGTCGCGACTGTGGTCGCCGTCGTCCACCATTAAGTTTGGCTGTTGTGGAGCGGCGCCAGAGCCAATTCGTCAGACCGTCATTGCGCGACTCTGATGGTCTCTCCGAGTCTCGATGATCAGATCGGCAGTTCCGACGTGTACTTGATCGTCTGGCTCGGCACGTCGGTCTTGACGTTCTGGACGCCCTTGATGCGGCTCAGATGCTCCGACTGGAAGCGGCGGTAGTCGTCGATGCCGGCGGCCACCACGCGCACCATGGCGTCGCAGTCGCCGAGCATGAGATAGCATTCCATCACCTGCGGCAGCTTGGCGACCTCGCTGGCGAAATGCTCGATCGTGTCCTCGTCCTGCGCCTTCAGCCAGATGCGGGTGAAGAAGGTGAGGCCCTTGCCGATGCTGGCCGGATTGATCACGGCGACGTAGCGGTCGATGATGCCGGCTTCCTCGAGAAGCTTGACGCGCCGCAGGCAAGGCGAGGGCGACAGCCCTACCTGAGTGGCAAGATCATTGTTGGCCATGCGGCCGTCACGCTGCAATGCCCGCAGGATACGCTTGTCGATCTCGTCCAGTCTCACGGCGTCAGATTCCATTCTTTTGAGTATTATCGGCAGTGAATGCCGAAATTTGATGGAACACAACAATTTTCGCAACCAAATTGCGGAGAGCTGATTGTAATCTGGCCGCCGATATCACGAATTCCAGACGCAAACCGGAAGGGGCGGCCGCAAAGCCGCCGGTGGAGGAGTATGAGCATTTCACAGGCAGTCGGGGCAGCCGGCAGCGATTCGGGATCGGAGTTCCGCCGTGGCGTGGCGTCCTGCGTGCCGGTCCTGCTCGGCACCATTCCCTACGCGCTGGTGCTTGGCGCCCAGGCCACGCAGAAAGGGCTGAGCGCGGTCGAGTTGCCCATGATGACGGGGCTGAATTTCGCCGGCGGTTCGGAATTCGCGGCGATCCAGCTGTGGACGTCGCCACCGCATATCCTGCTCATCGTCACCATCACCCTCCTGGTCAACAGCCGTCATTTGCTGATGGGCGCAGCACTGGCGCCGTTCCTGCGCGAGCTGCCGCGGCGCAAGGTCTTCACGGCGCTGTTCTTCATGTGCGACGAAAGCTGGGCGCTGGGCCTGGCCGACGCCAAGCAGCGTGCCGCCGCGGGGGTCAAGCCGGCCTTCAGCCGGCGTTACTATATGGGCGCGGCATTGGCGATGTACCTTGCCTGGGTGGCCTTCACGACGCTCGGCGCCTTGCTCGGCCCGATGCTGGGCGATGTCGAGATCTACGGTTTCGACATGGCGTTTCCGGCTGTCTTCCTGGTGCTGATGCGCGGCATGTGGAAAGGCGCGGCGGCGGCGCGGCCGTGGCTGGTCAGCCTGGTAGTGGCCGCGCTTGTCTATCTCTTCGTTCCCGGCGCCTGGTATGTGGCGGCCGGCGCGGTGTCGGGGCTGCTTGCCGCGTGGTTGATGGCAGGTGATGCATGATCGACGCGGCAACCCTTGTCACCATCGTGCTGATGGCCGGCGTCACCTATCTCACGCGGATCGGCGGCTATGTCGTGCTGCGCAATCGCGTGCTGAGCGCGCGTGCGACCGCGGTGATGGAGGCGGCACCCGGTTGCGTGCTGATCTCCGTCATCGCGCCGGCCTTCGTGTCGCGCAATCCTGCTGATCTTCTGGCGCTGGCCATCACGCTGGCGGTGGCAACGCGCCTGTCCATGCTGCCGACCGTGCTGATCGGCGTGGCCGCGACGGGGGTTCTCAGGCATCTGATCGGCTGAAATGAAAAAGGCAGGCGCGAAGGCCTGCCTATCGAGTTCGGAGGATCGGGAGCCTTACGCGGCGGCGGCGGCCTGCTGGCTGGCTACCACGGCATCGACCTTGGCCGTTGCCTTGGCGAGCGCGGCATCCACCGCGTCAGGGCCCATGGCGACGCCCTCGATGCGGATGACCTCGACATCGGTCATGCCGAGGAAGCCGAGCACGCCGCGCAGATAGGGAATGGCGTGGTCGAACTGTACGGCCGCACCTTCCGAATAGACGCCGCCCGAAGCCAGCACGACATAGACCTTCTTGCCGGTGACGAGGCCCTTGGGGCCGTTCTCGCCATAGGCAAAGCTCTTGCCGGAGCGGGAGATGTGGTCGACCCAGGACTTCAGCGTCGAGGAGATGTTGAAGTTGATGAAGCCGGTGGCCAGGATCACCGTGTCGGCGGCGAAGAGCTCATCGAGCACGGCATCCGAAACGCCGACCACTTCGGCCTGGCGCGGGGTGCGGGATTCGGCGGGCGTATAGATGCCGGTCGCGTAGTCGGTATCGATGTGCGGCAGCGGGTTGGCGACGAGGTCGCGCACGACCAGCGTGTTCGACGGGTCGGCGGCGAGAAGCTTCTGGGCAAATTCGGTGGCGATGCGGGTCGAATGCGAGGCAGCGCCGCGCGGGCTCGATGTAACGAGAAGAATGGACATAGCGGGTCTCTCCAGTGGAATGAATTGTCCCGTCGCATATGGGGCTATCGACCCATCCGGTAAACCGTTATATTTTCTATATCACCCATCTACCAAGTGGATATGATGATGCAGCCCAATCCGACGCTCGACCAACTCCAGATCCTAGTCGCCGTTGCCGACACCGGCAGTTTCTCGGCCGCCGGCCGCAAGCTCAACCGGGCCCAATCCGTGATCAGTTACGGCATCGCCAATCTCGAGGCGCAACTGGGGCTCAAGCTCTTCGAGCGCGAGGGCACGCGCGAGCCGCAGCTGACCGAGATCGGCCGGGCCATGCTGGAAGACGCGCGGCGCATGGTGGGCGTGCTGCAGCGCATCCGCTCGCGCGCCGACGGCCACCATCACGGGCTGGAGGCCGAGGTGGCGCTTTCGGTCGACGTGGCGTTGCCTTCCCCGGTGCTGGTGCGGGTGCTGAAGGCGTTCGAGGCGCAATTCCCGACCGTGATGCTGCGCCTGCATATCGGCACGCTCGGCCTCATTCCCGATCTTGTCGTCAATGGACAAGCCGATCTCGGCATAGGCGGCCTTTTGGGCGAGGTGGACGTGCATCTCGTGCGCATCGGCTTCATGTCGCTGGTGCCGGCGGCGGCGCCCAACCATCCGCTGGCCCTGCTACCGAGGCCGGTGGCGCTCGAGCATGTGCGCGAACACACCCAGCTTGTCGTCACCGACCAGTCCGAGCGCACCAAGGGACGCGATTACGGCGTCTTCGCCTACCGCACCTGGCGCCTGACCGACATGCGCACCAAGCACATCCTCATGCGCGAGGGGTTGGGCTGGGGCGGACTGCCGCGCTGGCTGATCGCCGACGACCTGGCGACTGGCCGCCTGGTGGAGCTTGATCTCGAGCCCTACAAGGAAGTGAGCTCGCCCTTGTTTGCCATGCACCGCAACGATCGCAGCCCGAAGCCGGCCGCCGCCTGGCTGATCGACCGCTTCAAGCGTGGGCTCGGCTGCTTCAACGAGTTCGAGCCAGGCGAGGTGCCCGAGGAGGAACTGGAGGTTCCCAACGCGCCGGCGCCTTTAGAGCGGTTCAGCGTTTGATAGAATCGCCGACCCGCTCTAACTCTTTCTTTTTCACGCAATTCCGGACGGAAAACCGTTACACACTTTTCCTGGAATTGCTCTAGCTCGACGCGCGCAATGCAGGGCTGGGCCGCGAACGCTGAGTTGGCGCCCAATCCGAGCTGCCGGCGGATTGCCGCCGTACCGCCTATTCGGCAGCCATTGCGGTTCGCGGCTCCGGTTCCTCCGCCGGGGCTTCATCGACAGCATCCGCAGCCGGCTTGATCCGGAACCACGCGACATAGAGCGCTGGAAGGAACAGCAGGATCAGCACCGTGCCGGCCGCCGTGCCGCCGATTAGCGTATAGGCCATCGAACCCCAGAAGACGGAGTGCGTGAGGGGGATGAAGGCCAGCACGGCGGCAAGTGCGGTCAGGATCACGGGCCTCGTGCGCTGCACGGTGGCCTCGATGACGGCGTTATAGTCGTCAAGACCGGCGGCACGGTTCTCCTTGATCTGTTCGGTCAGGATCAGCGTGTTGCGCATCAGGATGCCGGCCAGTCCTATCAGGCCCAGAATGGCGTTGAATCCGAAGGGCTGGTTGAAGGCGAGCAACATCGGCACCACGCCGACAAGACCCAGCGGTGCCGTCAGCATGACCATCGCCATCGTCGAGAAGGATCGCACCTGCAGCATGATCACGATAAGCATGGCGGCGATCATGAGGGGGAAGACCTTACCCAGCGCGGTGTTGGCCTTTTCAGCCTCCTCGATCGATCCACCCAATTCGATGCGATAGCCGGCCGGAAGGGACGCGATCAGCGGCTGCAGAGCCGTCATGATCTGCTTGGAAACCTCCGGAGGCTGGGTCGCCTCATTGATGTCCGAGCGGATCGTGATGACCGGCGTGCGATCGCGCCGCTTCAGGATCGGCTCCTCCAGGCGGATTTCCGAGTGGCCGATCTGGTCCAGCGGGATCTGGCGCCCGTCACGGCTCATCAGGGAAAAATCCGCCAGGCGTGTCGGGTCCAGCCGCTCCGCGCCGGCGCTGCGGGCCACGATCGGGACATTGCGGATGTCTTCGCGGACCTGCGTGACGGGGATGCCGGTGAGGAGGAACTGGAGCTGCTGGGCCACCTCCGCCGGCGACAGGCCAATGAGGTTCAGCCGATCCTGATCCGGAATGAAGCGCAGTACGGGCGTGCGGTTGCCCCAATCGCGGTTGGCCTGCCGCACGTCCGGGACGCCCCGCATGACGTCGAGGGCTTTTTCGGAGATGGCGTATAATTGCTCGGGATCAGGTCCCATGACCCGAAACTCGACCGGGAACGGCGTGTAAGGTCCGAACACGAGTTGCGTGACGCGGATGTTCGCTTCGGGGGCAAGCCCTGTCGCGACCGCTTCACGCAGCCGGTGCTTCAAAGCCTCGCGCGTCTCCGCGTCCGCGGTCAGCACGACGATCTTGGCGAAGGCGGGATCCGGCAGTTCCGGCGCCATGGCGAAGAAGAAGCGCGAGGCGCCCTGACCGATGTAGCTCGTGACGATCTTGGCCTCCGGCTGCTCGCCAAGCCAGTGTTCCAGCTTTTCGACCGTGGCGGTCGTCGTCCCGATGCTGGTGCCTTCCGGCAGGCGGACCTCGACCAGCACTTCGGGACGGTCGGATGTCGGGAAGAACTGTTGCTTGAGACCGCCCATGCCGACAACCGAAAGCGCGAAGACGATGCCGACGGCAGCACAGGTCACGAACTTGTGGCGCACGGCAAAGGTGATGAGCCGGCGAAGGCGCCGGTAGTTCGGCGTGTCGTATATGGCGTGGACGCCGCCTTCGACCGGTTTGATCGCGGGCAGCATCTTGACGCCCATATACGGGGTGAAGAAAACAGCGACGACCCAGGAGACGATGAGGGCGAACCCCACGACCCAGAAGATGTTGCCGGCATATTCGCCGGCCGTCGAGTGCGCGAAGCCCACCGGCAGGAACCCGGCGATCGTCACCAGCGTGCCCGACAGCATCGGCGCCGCGGTATGGCTCCACGCATAGGCCGCCGCCTTGATGCGGTCCATGCCCTCTTCCATCTTCACCACCATCACCTCGATGGCGATGATCGCGTCGTCGACGAGAAGGCCAAGCGCCAGGATGAGGGCGCCGAGCGTGATGCGGTCGAAGAACCGGCCGGTTTCCAGCATGATGAGGAAGACGACCGCAAGCGTCAGGGGAACGGCGGCCGCCACGACGATGCCGACGCGCCAACCCATGCTGATCAGGGCGATCAGCAGCACCACGCCGAGCGCCATCGCGAATTTGAGCATGAACTCGTTGACCGACGAGCCGATGTTGACCGCCTGGTCGCTGACCTTGGCCAGCGTCATTCCGAGCGGCAGCGTCTGTGCGATGGAAGCGGACTTCTCCTCCAGCGCCTTGCCGAGTTCAAGACCATTCCAGCCCTCCTGCATCACCGCCGCGAGCATGATGGTCGGCTCGCCCTGGTGACGGATGACGTAGGTGGCGGGATCTTCGTAGCCGCGCTTGATATCGGCGATGTCGGAGAGCCTCAACGTCCTGCCCGCAGCGACGATCGGCGTGTCGGCGATCGTTTGGATACTGTCATAGGCCCCGTTGACCCGGATGAAGACCTGCGGCCCCTGCGTATCGATCGAGCCCGCCGGTGTGACGGTGTTCTGACGCTGCAAGGCGGCAATGATGTCCTGTGCCGACACGCCGAGGGTGGCGAGCTTGGCATAGGAAAACTCGACGAATATCTGCTCGGGGCGTTCGCCGAGGATGTTGATCTTCTTGACGCCAGGCACGTGCAGAAGATCCTGGCGAATGGTCTCGGCCTGCCTGGCGAGCTCGCGCATGGGCATGCCCTTCGCCTTGAGGGCGTAAAGGGCGAAGCTGACATCGGAGTATTCGTCATTGACGAAGGGACCGAACACGCCGGGGGGCAGGTTGCGGGCTTCGTCGCCGAGCTTTTTGCGGGCTTGGTAGAACTCCTCCTGCACACTGGATGGCGGTGTGCTGTCCTTCAGCGTGACCGTCAGATAGGCATAGCCTGGCCGTGTCGTCGTCTCGACACGATCGTACCAGGTCAGCTCCTGAAGCCGCTTCTCCAACGGCTCGGCGACGAGATCCTGCATCTCACGCGCCGTCGCGCCCGGCCATGCCGTCGTGACCGTCAGGGTCTTGATGGTGAAGTTGGGATCCTCCGCCCGCCCAAGCATGAGGAAGGCGTAGGCGCCGGCGGCAACCAGCAGAATGATGAAGAACAGGGTGACGGCTCGCTCGCGAACGGCGATCGCTGAAAGGTTGAGGTTCACCGTCAGTTGCTCCCGTTTTCAGAGGCAGCCCTGACGCGAGCGCCCTCCCGCAGGAGATGGGCGCCGAGCGAAACGATCGACTGACCGGAGTTCAGCCCGGAGACCACGGCGGTTTCGCTGGTCAAACGAACAAGCTTGACGGGCTGAAAGTGTACGGTCGAGGTTGCGCCCTCCAAGGTCCAAACGCCGGTCTTCTGGCCATCATCCAGCACGGCCCCCAGCGGCACCTGCACTTCCGGCTCACTCGCCGGGCTTGCAAGGCGAATGGTCACCGTCGCGCCAAGCGGTGCGGCCGCGGCCTCGCCGTCGAGCACGTAACGGGCCTCATAGGTGCGGGTCTGGGGGTCGGCGGCGTCCGACAGCTGCCGCAGATGCGCCGCATAATGCCGCCCGTCGCCTCCATACAAGCCGGCTTCGGCCACCGAGCCGATCGCCGGCCGGATCGTTTCAGGAAGCGCGACCACCGCTTCGCGGGGGCCGGCGTTCGCGATCCGAACCACGGTCTGTCCCGCGGCGACAACCTGTCCCGGCTCGCCAAGCGTTTCGACGACCGTTCCATCGGCGTTCGCGTTTAGGACGGAATAGGCCGCCTCGTTCTCCGCGACCTTCGCATCCGCTTCCGCGGCGGCGAGCTGTGCCGTCGCGGTATCAAGGGCCGCCTTCGCCTGTTCGTAGCGCTGCGGAGTTGCCGCCAACTCCTTCTTGACCAGAACGGCATAGCGCTTTTCGTCGGCACTGGTCTGAACCAAGACAGCGCGGGCGGCGGCAACGGCGTTGCGTTTCGCGGTGAGCGCAAGGGCCAGATCGGTGTCGTCGATCCGCAGCAGCGGTTGGCCAGCCTTGACCTGCTCGCCGACATTCACAAGCCGCTCGATGATCTTGCCGGGGACGCGAAAGCCAAGGTTGCTCTGCACCCGCGCGGCGATCGTGCCTGTGAAGCCGCGGTCGGATCCGGGCACCTCAGCTGCCGTAACCAATCGCACGACCGGTGGTTCCTGCCTGGGGTCGCCAGCGGCGGAGGCTAGCTGCGTGCGAATGGAAAGTGTGACGAACGCCGTCACCCCCAAGCCGACGACCAGGATGCTCCCCAGCCCAACAACCAGTCTCTTTTTCATGCCCATCGCCTCGTGTCAAAATAGATTGCGTTCGCACTCTATATCTGATATAGATTATGAACGCAATCCAAAAAAAGGAGATGACGATGCGGGTAAGTCGCAGTCAGGCGGAGCAAAACCGCCAAACCGTGATCGATGTGGCAAGCCGGCTTTTTCGAGAGCACGGCTTCGATGGCATTGGACTGAAGGATCTGATGAAGGGCGCCGGGCTGACCCAAGGGGCCTTCTACAAGCAATTTGCGTCCAAGGAGGATCTGGCCGCACAGGCGTCGCGGCGAGCGCTGGAGCACGCTTCCCACCGATGGACGGCCGCGGCCGAGACCAATCCCGATGACCCGCTCGCCGCGGTGGTGGCGTTCTATCTTAGTGCCGGACATCGCGAAGAGAAGTTGGACGGCTGTCCGGTTGTGGCGCTCGGCTCGGATGCGGCCAGGCAGGGCAACGACGTGAAAGCGTCATTCGAAGCCGGGATCAGGGAATATCTCGAGCTACTCGGCAGTTGGGTTGGCGGCGCCCAGGGCGAGCAAGACACCGGCAAGGCCAAGGCCATTCTCTCGACCATGGTCGGTGCGGTCGTCCTCTCGCGGGCCGTCAATGACCGCCATCTCGCCCAGGCCTTTCTGGATGCCGCGACCGAACAGGTTCGCGAAGCTGTCGCTGCTTGATAGGAGAACAGATGCGACGGATTGTTGTTACAGGCATGGGCGCGGTCACGCCCCTTGCCGCGGATGTTGAAACGTCATGGGCGCGTCTCCTGGCGGGTCGCTCGGGCATAAGGAGGCTTGCCGATGACGCGGTGGCGGACCTGCCGGCGAAGATCGGCGGAACGGTTCCCTCCCTGGGGGACGACCCCGAGGCCGGTTTCGATCCCGATACCGTCCTGGCTCCGAAGGAACAGCGCAGGGCGGACCGCTTCATTCTCTTCGCTCTGGCTGCGGCGGAACAGGCGCTGGCCCAGGCGAGATGGAAGCCGGTCTCGGACGATGACAGGGTCCGCACCGCGACGATCATCGCTTCGGGAATCGGAGGATTTCCAGCAATAACCGACGCCGTGCGAACCGTCGACCAGCGCGGTGTCCGGCGTCTCTCACCCTTCACCGTGCCGTCGTTCCTGGTGAACATGGCGGCGGGACAGGTTTCGATCCGACACGGCTTCAAGGGTCCCCTCGGCGCTCCGGTGACGGCGTGCGCGGCCGGCATTCAGGCGATCGGCGACGCGGCGCGCCTCATCCGCGCCAATGAGGCCGACATCGCGGTCTGCGGCGGCACCGAAGCCTGCATCAATACCGTCAGTCTCGGCGGTTTCGCGGCGGCACGCTCGCTGTCGACCTCGTTCAATCACCGTCCCGACGAGGCCTCCCGTCCGTTCGACATGTTGCGTGATGGCTTCGTCATGGGCGAAGGCGCCGGAATCCTCGTCGTCGAGGCCTTGAGCCACGCACTTGCGCGCGGCGCCAAACCGCTGGCCGAGCTCGTCGGCTATGGCACGACGGCGGATGCCTATCACATCACGTCCGGTCCCGAGGATGGCGACGGTGCGCGCAGAGCCATGGAAATCGCGATCGCCCAGGCCGGCATTTCGGCACGGGAGGTCCGCCACCTCAATGCGCACGCGACCTCCACGCCGGTCGGCGATGCGGGAGAGATCGCGGCGATCAAAAAGGTTTTCGGCTCGGATTTCGGCATAGCTGTCAGCGCAACGAAGGCGGCGACCGGGCACCTGCTCGGAGCCGCCGGCGGGCTTGGAGCCATCTTCACGATCCAGGCGCTGAGGGATCAGGTCGCGCCGCCGACGCTCAACCTCAGTGCTCCCGATCCGGCCGGCGACGGGATCGACTTTGTCACGAACCACGCACGGCCGATTGAAATGGACTACGCGATTGCCAATGGCTTCGGCTTTGGCGGGGTCAACGCCAGCGCGTTGTTCCAGCGTTGGACGGAGAAGTCGGCCCGCGCGACCACCGGAGGCGGCCGGTGATCGAGGCCTTGCCCTCAACGGTGCTGTGGTCCCAATCCGCCAGGTTCCTGTGGCGAAACGCAATCCAGAACAAGAAAGAAGCGATTTTCATGAACAAGACCAATCCTGGTGTCGCCCTGGTGACCGGGGCATCCTCCGGCATCGGGCAGGCAACCGCCAAAGCCCTGCTCGACGCGGGTTTTCGCGTCTTTGGAACCAGCCGTCGCGCGACAGGCAAAAAAACCGACGGTGTCACCATGCTGGCCTGCGACGTGACCGATGACGCGTCCGTGGCGAAGCTGGTCGATGATGTGCTGGCTCAGGCCGGGCGTATCGACCTGCTTGTCAACAATGCCGGCATGGGTCTGTTTGGTGGTGCGGAGGAGTCCTCGACCGCCCAGGCTCAGGCGCTGTTCGACGTGAACGTCTTCGGCGTTCTGCGCGTGACCAACGCGGTGTTGCCGGCCATGCGGCGCCAGGGAAAGGGCAGGATCGTCAATTTGAGTTCGGTGCAGGGGTTCATCCCGGCACCCTATTTCGCGCTCTACGCGTCGACCAAACATGCCGTCGAGGGCTACTCCGAATCGCTCGACCACGAACTGCGCCCATTCGGCATTCGCGTTGCCCTGGTCGAGCCCGCTTATACCCGCACCTCATTCGAGGAAAATCTCGCCGCCCCCGACCGGCTGCTCGATATCTATGACGGGGCGCGCGCTGGCATGACCCTGAGCGTGCGAAAATCGATGGAAAAAGGCGATGCCCCCGAAGTGGTGGCGGCGACGGTCCTGAAAGCAGCCACCGATCCCGCCCCGAAGAGGCGCTACGCGGCGGGAAAAGTGGCGCGCCAAGTCAGTCTCCTGCGCCGTTTCGTCCCCGCATCCGCATTCGACACGAGCCTGCGAAAGCAGCTCGGGCTGCCGGTCTGAGACGGGCAGGCGCCAGCGGCTGGTGCCCGGAAATCACTAGATCACCGTCACCCCGGAAACCACGATCTGCGCCGTGCGGGCGGTCAATTTCCCGCGCTTGCGTAATGTCGGTTTTTCATAGGTCTTCTTCATGTGTCCGTCCCGATATGGACCCGCACGGGGTGGGCGAGCCCAGACATAACGACATCGCACGGGTTCGGGTTGCGTCGCGCGGCGGTTTTCGTCCTCACCGCGATGCTTGCCCTCGATTGGAAGGAGGCAGGCGGCCGTTGGCTCGTCAACTATGCGCGGGACAGGCCATCGATGAGCGCCGTCAGAACGGCGCGGTAATCCTCGGCTGAAGCACCCGCCTCGATGGCCAGCGCCGCGCGGTCGAAAGCCGAGCCGAGCAGGGCCGTCAGCGCCTCCGCCGGCAGCTTTGTCATCGACCGTGCGCGCATTGCCGCGACAAGGCCTTCGCGCAGCGAGCGGTTGCCGTGGCGGTTGTCGATGGCATCCATCTCGGCGCGGCCGAGCACGGCCGGGCCGTCGAGCAGCAGGAGCCGCGTGCGGCCGGGCGCGCGCATAGCGGCAAGATAGGCATCTGACCCGGCAATCAGCGCATCGCGGGCACTGAGCGAGGGCGGGGAGGCGCGGTCGATCTCCCGCGCCACCGCCGCGGCTTCCTGCTCGACCACGGCGGCGAAAAGCGCCTGCTTGTCGGCAAAGTGGTGGTAGAGCGCGCCGCGCGTCACGCCGGCGGCGGCGACAATCTCCGGCGTACCGGTCTCGGCATAGGATTTTTCCGTGAACAGCTTGCGTGCCGCCGCGATCAGATCGGCGCGCGTCGCCTCGGTGCGGTCGCGGTTCGAGCGGCGGGTGGATCCCTGTTGCATACATGCAGCCTGTATGTTAATACGATTTACATGCAGACTGTATGTTAATTGACGGGAGAAGGCAAAGATGAAGACGACGAGCTACTATCCGGTGCTGATGACGGGCGATGTCGCCGGCACGGCGGCCTTTTATGTCAGGCATTTCGGCTTCCGGCCGCTGTTTGAAAGCGACTGGTACGTGCATCTGCAATCGGCGGATAACAGGCGCGTCAACCTTGGCATCGTCCAGGGAGACCATGAGACGATCCCGGAGGAGGGGCGAGGGCGGAGCTCGGGCCTGCTGATCAATTTCGAGGTTCGCGACCCCGATGCGGTCTATGCGCGGATCCTGGCTGCCGGCCTGCCTATCCTGCGAACGCTGCGCGACGAGCCATTCGGCCAGCGTCACTTCATCACCAGAGATCCCAACGGCGTGCTGATCGACATCATCAAGCCGATCCCGCCCAGCGAGGAATTTCTGGCGCAGTATGCGCAGGGTGCCGCGGGGGTTTGATCCTCGGCCAAAATCGGCGGGGGATGACGCGGATACCATTACAATTGCTTGTAATTTTCAAAGATGCCGATAGTACCGCGCCGATTCAACTTCCGGCATGCAATAATCCTTGCGGAAAACTTCTTTGCCTGTTGTATTGTCTGAATAATGGTGGGCGTCGGGGGAAGCCATGGCCACGGACTTCAAGACGGTTCTGCGGTCGGAATATCGTTCGATCATCCAGCGCCGCAAGAGACTGGGCGTGGAGGTTTCGAACGACGCCAGCGGCGGCAAGCCCGATTCCGTGCCCAAGCGTGATCCAGCCTGGTTGTTCGGTGTCGCGCTTTCAGGCGGCGGCATAAGGTCGGCTTCATTTTGCCTTGGGGCGTTGCAGGCGCTCGACCAATACAAGCTCACACCTCGCATCGACTATCTGTCGACCGTGTCGGGTGGCGGCTATATCGGATCGGCAATGGTCGCCGACATGACGCGTCAGGAACTCGAGCAGGCGAGGACGGGCAAGGACGGTCAGCTCGATTTCCCCTTCGCCTCTGGCGATGACGTACATGACAACGAGCTCGTCGGCCACATTCGCGACAACAGCCGTTTTCTGGCGCCGCGCGGCTTTCGCGACATTACCCTGTCGATCGGTATCCTCATGCGCGGCTGGATGGTTAATTTCCTGCTGCTGCTGACCCTTGTCCTGCCACTGGCGACATTCGTCATCCTGACCAACCCGACCACCGGCCATCTCGGGCACAGCATCGTTCTCGACGTCGCCGACTGGCTGTTGGGAGATGACTGGGGCAAGACGGGATGGGGTGCCAGCTTGCGATCGATGATCGCCAATCCTTTCGTGCTGTCTCGCTCGGCCCTGGTGATCTTCGCCGTCTGGTTGGTTGGATGGGGGCTGCGGCGATCCTATTCCGACAGCTACGCCACCGCGCGCAAAGGCGAGCACCTGGAACAGGACAGCCTGTGGGCCAAGGATGGCCGCACCCTGCTGCTGGTCACGGCCAGCCTGTTCCTGATTGAAGTGCAGCCCAAGATCATCCTGTGGCTGATCGAGGTGACCTCGCCGAAATACGGCCACCGGCAGACCACGCTGGAAACGCTCAAGGCGTTGATCACGGCCGCGGCGGCCATTGTCACCGCAACGGCGGCTTTCAGGGGCCTGTTGATTTCCTGGGTGCAGAAGGCGCTGAATTCTCCGAAGATCGGGCACCAGATCCGTGGTTATCTGGCGCGGGCGGCATTCCTGGCGCTGGGGCTTGCCTTGCCCTTGCTGATCTACGGTTTCTTTCTGCTGATCACGCTCTGGGGCATAAAATTATCTCCGATTCTGGTCAGCGGCATCGATATATCTTCGCTCTCGATCTTCGGCATCGATGTACCGTGGATATTCGGCCGTGCCACCGGTTATGCCTATGGCCCGACTTGGCTAACCGCCAACAGCCACCTCCTGTTCACCGTCCTGGTCGTTTGCATGGCGCTGTTCCTCGTGGGGCGAACCTTCGCGGTCCGCTATCTGGCCGACGATCTCGAGCCCGGCAGCTCACCAGCTTCTTTGCCGCGATGATGCATGACTACAGCGGATCCGTGGTCGTCAAGGTGCTGCTGGCCCTGACGGGTTCAGCCGTGTTCGCGGTGGCCGCCAGGAAGTCGGGAGGAGTCTGGCATCCGGACGAATTCACGGTGTTGCTCAACTACCTAGCCATCACCGCCATCGTCATAACGGTGGCCTTCAATTTCACCGAGAATGCCAATGGCCTGCACCGTCTCTACCGCGACCGGCTGCGGTGGGCGTTCCAGCTCGGCGGCAGTGAAGGGATGGCGGACATCGGGTTGAAGGATCTCGGCGTGAAGGCGCCTTATCTCCTGATAAACGGCACCTTGAATGTCCGTCACGCCAGGCAGGTCGCCGATCCTCCGAGAAAGTCTTTCACCGCCAGCGCCATTCGATGGCTGGGAACAAAGATAGCCGCGGCCATAAGGTTGCGGGCCTGGTGGGGCGGGCCGGATATCGTCCAGCCAGACCGCCGGCCTCCACCACCGGCGGCTAAAAGTCCGACAGGGGTCGACCCGAGCAAACGGGGACGCAACGCCGAATTCTTTCTGTTTTCAAAACATTTCGTCGGCAGTGAATCCACCGGGTACGCGCGCTCCAAGGCGATGGTCAAGGAAGAGGGGCAACTGGACCTCGCGGCGGCCGCGGCGATCTCGGGGGCCGCCATTTCCTCGAGCATGGGGCGCATCAGTCTCGGCCTGCTCGGGCCGACACTGGCCTTGCTCAACCTGCGGCTGGGATTCTGGCTGCCCAATCCGAGTGGGAAGGCGTTTGAGGACAGGCGCGCGAGACCGGCCTTGTCCGCGGCCGAGGAGGATACTCCCCGGCGCAGCTGGGAGGACATTTTGCGGCTGTATCTGCTGGCGGAGGCGACAGGGCAGTTGAGGTCGGACAGTTCGCGCGTCTACATCACCGATGGCGGCCATATCGACAATATCGGCCTCTACCAACTGCTCAAGCGCAGGTGCAAGCTGATCATCGTGGTCGACGCCGAAGCCGATGCCGGCATGAATTTCGGCGCTTTCACCGATGTCCAGCGTTTCGCCAGGATCGATCTCGGCGTACGCATCTCGCTCGAGTGGCGACCGGTCAGGGATGCCGCGCTGGCGCGTGACGCCAACCGCACCAAGATCGTCCCGCCGGACTCGGAGCTGCATCTGCGGCATTTCGCCGTGGGCAAGATCCTCTATGAGAATGACCCGGTCGAAGGCATCCTGGTCTATGTCAAGGCGTCGGTGACCGGTGACGAGCCCGACTACGTCCTGGATTACGAACGTCGATACCCGCTTTTTCCCAATGAACCGACAAGCGATCAGTTCTTTTCCGAGGAGCAGATGGAAGCCTACCGCGCGCTTGGATTTCATGCCATGCGCGTGGCTCTTCGCGAGCGGCAGCAGACCGCCAGCACCCAAGGCCTGGACAGCATGCAGGCAAGCCTGGTCACCTTGCTCAAGATGCGTCTGGGCAATCAGGGACAGGAGATCAGCTAAGGCAGTGGGCGGGCCGGCAGGTTCGCCCGCCGTGTCGGATCGTCAGCTCGCGCGTGCCACCGGCGTCACCACCACCTGGCTGACGCCCGTGCGGCGCACCACCGTGCACAGGGTCTCGCGGCCGATGCGCTCGGCGTCGAGCATGCGTACGAGGTCGTCGACGCCGGTGACCGGGCGACCGTCTATCGCCGCGATGATGTCGCCTTCCTTCAATCCTGCCTTGGCGGCCGGGCCGTCCTTCTCGACGCTGCGCAGGCGCACCGCCGTGCTGGTCGAGACTTGCGACAGAAGGGCGGCGCGGCGCGGCAAATTGGTGGTGTCGGCGGAAACGCCGATGAAGGCGCGCCGCACGCGGCCGAAGCGGATGATCTCGGAGATGACGAATCTGGCGGTGTTGGAGGCGACGGCGAAGGCAATGCCTTGCGCGCCGTGGATCATGGCTGTGTTGACGCCGATCACTTCGCCCGCCGACGACACCAGCGGGCCGCCGGAATTGCCGGGGTTGAGCGCGGCATCGGTCTGGATGACGTCGTCGATCAGCCGCCCGGTCGAGGCGCGCATCGAGCGGCCGAGCGCCGAGACCACGCCCGAGGTAACCGTCCATTCGAAGCCGAGCGGATTGCCGATGGCAATCGCGATCTGGCCGCGCCGCAACCGCTTGGAATCGCCGAGCGGCGCCACATCGGCGAAGCTGCCGTCGGCGCGCACCAGGGCGATGTCGGTGTCAGGGTCGCGGCCGAGCACGCGGCCCTCGCTGGAGGCGCCGTCCGGCATCGAGACGCGCACCGTCCTGGCGTCGCCCACGACATGGAAATTTGTGACGACCAGTCCGTCCGGCGCGATGACGAAGCCCGAGCCGTGGCCGCCCTGGCCGCCAATGCGTTCGATGCGGCAGACGGCCGGGCCGATGCGGTCGACCGCGTCCGCGACGGTCGAGGAATAGGCATCGAGCAAGGTCTCGTCGGGTTCGAATTTGGCGGCGGCAAGGGCCATGGAAGGGCTCCGTGTTCTCAGGCGTAGAATTGACTATTTTCCCGTCTGTGTCGTTCTCCCAAAACCGCTGAGCACTTTTGGGCGACACGCACTATATGTGCGGAGCGGTCGGAAGCGCCGCGACCTGACCAGATGGCCAGTCCAGCCAGCAACTAGCCGTCAGGCGAGTACCTGCGAGCGCGCCGTCGAGCGATATCTGGGACATGCAAGAAACCCAGGAGACCCATATGAGCGACTTCAATCTGAGCGCGTTTTCGGACGCCATCGCCGATCTGGCCGCCAAGGCGGCTCCCGCGACGGCGAGTTTCGCCACCCATCATCACCGCACGGCCAGTGCCTTCCATTGGGGCGACGGTTATTTCGTCACCGCCGAGGAAGCCGTCGAGGCCGGCGAGGAGATCGAACTGACGCTGGCCTCCGGCGAGACGGTGAAGGCCGAACTGGTCGGCCGCGATCCATCGACGGGCGTCGCCCTGCTGAAGCCCACGGATGCGGCCACCGCGCCTGTGCTTGCCAAGGCCGATGCCGTGCTGCCGGGCAACATCGCCATTGCCATCGGCAGCAGCCAGGGTTCGGCACTGGCTGTGTCCGGCTCGGTCGGCGAAGTCGGCCCGGCCTGGCGCTCGATGCGCGGCGGCACCATCGACCGGCGCATCAACCTGGCCGTCGGCACCGGCGGCCGCTTCGAGGGCGGCCCGGTGCTGGACGCCAAGGGCGCGCTGATCGGCATGCTTTTGTTCGGGCCGCGCGGCCGCGCGCTGGTCATGCCCTACGAGACGATCGAGCGGGCCGTCGCCACCTTGCGCGAAAAGGGCCATGTCGCACGCGGCTATCTCGGCGCCGGCCTGCATCCGGTGCGCGACCGCGACGCGAAAGGCGCGATGGTCATGAGCCTCGACGACAATGGCCCGGCCAAGGCCGCCGGCCTCTCGCTCGGCGACATCATCGTGGCGTGGAATGGCGAGGCGGTGCATGGCCCGCGCGAACTGATCCGCAAGCTCGGACCCGACAGCGCCGGCGTTTCGGTGACGCTTGGGGTGGTGCGCGGCGGCGAACAGCGCGATGTCCGGCTCACCGTCGGCGAAAAGCCGTTGAGCTGAGAGCAATGATGGAAACGCTGGCCAGCGACCGCATCAGGAGCGACAGCGCCGCCTCGCGGCGGCTGGTGGTGCTGGTCGCGCTTGCCGATGCCGCGCGTGCCGAGCGCCTGGCGGCCTCGCTTGCCGCCAGCGACGACCTGTTGCCGGTCGTGGCTGGCGGCGCCAGGGCCGACGTTGCCATCGTCGACGACAGGAGCGGTGATGCCGTGCCGGCCTCGCTGCCCCGGGTGCTGCTCTCGGCGCGCTCTGGCGGCGAGCGGCCCGCCGGGGAGGTGTTTGCCGTCATGCCCGCCGGCGCCGACGACCTGCTGATCGCCGCGGCGGCGCGGCTGGCGGCGGCCGGCTATCGCGTCTCGGGCGATGGCCGCACGCCCGGACATTATGGGGATTTCCAGGCCGGAGATGGCGAGCCGTTCGAGGATGAGGTTCTGGACGAACACGCCGCCCGCCCGGCATTGTCGCCACGCGAGGCGGAGGTGCTGGCGTTGCTTGCCGAAGGGGCGCCCAACAAGGTCATAGCGCGGCGGCTGAACATCTCGGTTCACACGGCGAAGTTCCATGTCGCCGCGATCCTGATCAAGCTGGGTGCGGCCAATCGCACGGATGCCATCGCCATTGCGATGCGGCAGGGGCTGGTTCTGGTCTGATAGTGCTCAGACCGCCGCTTCGATGTCGGTCAGACGAAAGTCATCGCCCTTGAAAAGCAATGGCATGGCTTCGAGCCTCGCCGTGGCGTATGCGATGCAGTCGCCGAAATCCAACGCCGCCGGGTGCCGGCCCTTGCCATAGCGCAGGAAGGCCTGGCGGGCGACGGCGGCGTGGTCGGCGGTGAAGGGGATTGTCTCGATCGAGGCGGTGCGCAGGAAGCTGTCGAGACGATCCAGGATTTCGTCCTGCCTGCCGCCCGCGAGCACCATCGTCGTTTCGAGAAAGGTTGGCGCCGCCAGCAGCCGTCTCTTGGCCTGCGTGATCGCGAGCACGAATCGTTCGAAGCCGGGCTCGGCACGCAGTATGGCGACGAGAGCCGAGGAATCGATAATCATTTCGTGCAGATTCCGAACTCGTCGTAACCGAGGATTTGGTCGTCCGTCATCGCATTTTCGCGTTCGGGGATTTTTCCCGCGCTGTCGGCAATTGCCATCAGCCGCTGAAGCAGGTCGCTTGCTTCGTCACGTGGCACCAGCCTCTCGCGCGCAACTTCGCGCTCAAGGCTCTGACGGATAGCCTCCGTCACGGACACGCGTCGGCGATGGGCGAGTTCGCGCGCCAGCTGCTCGACTTCCATATTCTTGATCGATAGCGCCATTCTATAATCTTCCTATTTGTATAGAATATATACCCGCGTGCCTGCCAGTCCAAACAGTTTTTGCATTCCCAACCTGGCCAGCCTCCGCTGCGTCACCATGGCTTCCCGTCGCAAGCTCTTGTATCCCGCCGCAGCGCGGGCAAGGATCGTGCCGGCGAAAAGAGTGCAGGGAGGCGCAAGGAAATGTCGCTCAAGGGAAAGACGCTGTTCATCTCCGGCGGGTCGCGCGGCATCGGGCTGGCGATCGCGCTGCGGGCCGCGCGCGACGGCGCCAATGTGACGATCGCGGCCAAGACCGCCGAGCCGCATCCGAAGCTGCCGGGCACCATCTACAGCGCCGCTGAAGAGATCGAGCAGGCCGGCGGCAAGGCGCTGCCCATGCTGTGCGACATCCGCGAGGAGGCGCAGGTCGCCGAGGCGGTCGCCAAGACTGTCGAGACATTCGGGGGCATCGATATCTGCGTCAACAATGCCAGCGCCATCCAGCTCACCGGCACGCTGGAAACCGACATGAAGCGCTACGATCTGATGCATCAGATCAACACGCGCGGCACCTTCCTCGTTTCCAAAATGTGCATTCCGCACCTGAAGTTGGCTAAAAATCCTCACATCCTGAATCTGGCGCCGCCGCTAGACATGAAGGCCAAATGGTTCAAGAACCACGTCGCCTACACCATGGCCAAGTTCGGCATGTCGATGTGCACGCTGGGCATGAGCGCGGAATTCGCCAAGGACGGCATCGCGGTCAATTCGCTGTGGCCGATCTCGACTATCGACACGGCCGCGGTGCGCAACTTGCTGGGCGGCGCCACCGTGGCGGCGATGAGCCGCTCGCCCGACATCATGGCCGATGCCGCGCATGCGATTTTCATGCGGCCGTCGCGCGAGGCGACAGGCAATTTCTACATTGACGAGGAGGTGCTGCGCGCCGAGGGTGTCAGCGACTTTTCCCCCTATGCGCCCGGTGCCACCGGCCCGCTGGCCGGAGATTTTTTCGTGCCGGACGAGGTGTTCGCCAATTCCGATACGAAGATCAGGACAGCCTTCTAGAGCGGTTCAGTGTTTGATGGAATCTCTGACCCGCTCTAACTTCTTGTTTTTACGCAATCCCCAAGGGGAAGCGCCACGCGCTTCTCCCGGGAAAACCGCTAAGCCCTTTTCCTGGAATTGCTCTAGAAATGCCTGGGATAGTCCATACGCTGATGCAAAATGCGCACGACGTTGATGGATCCTTGGCCCATTCGTAGAAACACCACGTGCGACCCGACGGCATACTTCAACAAGTCTGGACGGATATTCGAGGCGCTTTTCGCGATCGTTGGGAATTGATCCATAAGTTTGATCACGGAGTGGATGGTGCGGATATAAGCCTCCGCTCGCTCCGCTCCCCATTCACCTAACGAATGGTCCCAGATGGCGTCCAGGTCTGCTTTCGCTTTCGGCGAAAACCGGACGGTTCGCTTCACCGATGTTTCTTGGACTTGAGAAAAGCCTCGACGTCGAATGGCTCGGGATCGCCAGACTTGTCCCCCTCATCGATAGCAGACCGAAGCTGCTCCAGCCTCAGTTCCTGTTCTTCCAAAAGACGCAAGCCTGCGCGAACGGTTTCGCTGGCTGAGCCGAAGCGGCCGCTCGCGATCTGTCGCTGGATAAAGGCGTCGTACTGATCACCCAATGTGATGGACGTGTTCTTGGGCATCGCGAAATCCTCGATACCAATAGATGGTATCAACTCGTCCGAAAATTGACAAGCATTGAAGCGCGGCCTCTCATCACACCTCCTCCTTCTTGCCTTTGCTCAGGCCCATCAGCCGGTCGATATAGGCCAGCATCAGCGCCGAGACGACGAAGGCGAGATGGATGATGGTCAGCCACATCAACTGGTCCGTCGAATAGGAGGACGAGTTGAGGAACACCTGCAACAGGTGGATGGAGGAAATGGCGACGATGGTCGAGGCGACCTTGACCTTCAGCGAGCCGACATCGATCGTGCCCAGCCAGTGCACGCCGCCCTCGCCAGCCTGGGCGTCGAAGCGGCTGACGAAGTTCTCGTAGCCCGAGATGATGACCATCACCACAAGCGAGGCGACCAGGGCCGCGTCGATGAGGCCGAGCATCTTCAGGATGGTGTCGGTGTCGCCGAGCAGGAAGACGGTGGTGATGAACTCGTAGAGTTTCTTGAAGAACGACAGCGCGTAGACGGCCAGAGCGAGGCCGAGCCCGATATAGAAGGCGACCAGCAGCCAGCGCGAGGCAAGAATGATCGATTCGATGGCGAGTTCGAGACGCTTCATAGGTTGGTTCCGCTGGGTTCTCTTGTCCGTCGGCGCGTATTTCGGTCACCCGGCGCCGGTTTGCAAGACAAAATCAGAAGCAAAAAACCCCGCCGGAGAGGGGACCCGGCGGGGCTCAATGCGTCCCGCTGGAGTCGGGACGGGGCAGGGAACGCCCAGCCCTGAATCTGGGGTAGGCGGCTTCGCTATTCAATGAGCGGCGCCTGACGCCTGGACAATTCTTGTTGAACCGGGCAGCTGAAGGCAAGAAGGACCCACCCCGGTGAGCCGGCATGGGTCCTTCTTGCCGATCTGATTCCAGAGGCCGCCTCAAGCCTCTGGAAAAGCAGACATTTGACGGACCATGATCCTCTCGGAAAAGCGGCTTTCGCTTTTCACGATCATGGTCAGTTGTTGCTGGCCACCGGCGCCACCAGCGAGGTGATGCGGCGGATGGCGACGCGCCGGTTCTCGCGGTTGGGCGCCGAGGTGTCGACCTTCAGATACTCCTCGCCATAGCCCTGCGTCGTCAGGTTCTCGGGCGGAATGCCGAAGGCATTGGTCAGCGCTTCGGCAACCGCTTCGGCACGGCGATCCGACAGAGCAAGGTTCGCCTCGGGCGTGCCGACGGCGTCGGTGTGGCCCTCGATCAGGAAGGTCTCGGCCGGGTTCTTTTTCAACAGCTTCTCCATGGCGTCGGCGACACCCTGGAGCTTCTGCACCTCGGTGTCGGAGATCGAGGACGAGCCGAATTCGAAATTCAGCGTGTCGAGGTCGATGCGCCGTGCAATGTCACGCACGCGAGCCGAACGCTTGACCTCGTTGATCGAGTAGAGACGCTGCACTTTCTCCACCGGCGGCTGTTCGAGGAAGGTGTAGTAGTCGTCGGGGCTTTCGACATCCTCGGAATCGAGGATGTAGTCCCGGCGCGGGATGGTCAGCCGCATCGGCGGCAGATCATCGCCGGGATCGCGCCAGTCCTCTTCGTCCTGATAGCTGCGCTCGTCGACATAGCTCAGCACATATTCGCGACCGTCGGGTGCGATGCGCGACCGCTGCAGGATGTCGCCGTAGCGGTTGCGTATGGTGACGATCCGGAAGCCATTGTCGCGCTCGACCGTCTCGCGCGTGCGGCCTTGCGGCAGGTCCTCGTAGTAGACATCCTTGGCGCCGCGGGTCAGGCGCGGGCGATCGTTGCTCTGGACGAACGTCTGGTCGTTGAACTGGACGATCACCCGGTCGCCGATCTCCTTGAGGACGTCGACGCCCTTGGGCCGGCGGCGGTCACGGATGTCCTCGTCAGGCGCGCGCTCGAGCCGCTTGCCCTTCTCCTGCGTCGCCGGGACGATTTTTTCCGTCTTGATCGCCTCCTGGGCTGCCCTGTCGTCGGTTGGAGGCGGACCCTGATCCACCGGCGCCACTACCGGCTTCCGGCCCTCGTCACCGCCCTGCTGGGCGTTTTGCGCACCATTTTGCTGTCCACCGTTCTGCTCTTCGCCATTCTGGTTGGCGGGCTGGTTGGCTGGGTTGCGGCCGTTCTCGCCACGACCCTTGCGCCTGGCATCCTTCTGGCTATCGAGGATGGGGGCGGCATTCTTGTCGGCGGGCGCTTCGCCCTGAACCGGGTTTTCGCCCTGGACAGGCGCGGCCTTCCCATCGGTAGCGGACCCACCGGTAGCGGGCTGCTCTCCCGTCGGCTGTTCGCCGGTGGTGGGCTGCCTACCGGTCGCAGACTGTTCCCCGGTCGCGGGCTGCTCGCCATTCGCGGGCTGTTCGCCAGCCGGTTTCCTGCCGTGTTTCTTCGTCTTGTCCTGGGGCTGCTCGCCTTGGACCGGCTGTTCGCCGGCGGGGGCCGGTTCAACCTTCGGCGTCGCTTCGCCCGCGGGAGCCTCCTTCGGGGTCGGGGCGGTCTCCGGCACGGCGGCCGGCGCCTCGTTCTGCTGATCCTGCTTGTGTTTCCTGCCGGGCTTGGTCGGCTGGTTGTCGTTGGCGGGTGCGGCCTCGCCGGCGGGCGCCTGCTCGGTTTGCTGCTGCTGGTCGCGCTTCTTCTTGCGTGGCTGCTGCTCGTCGGTGGCGGGAGCCGCCTCGCCGGCCGGCGCCTGCTCGGTCTGCTGCTGCTGATCGCGCTTCTTCTTGCGCGGCTGCTGTTCCTCGGTGGCTGGAGCGGGCTGCTCGGCGGCCGGCGCCTGCTCGGTCTGCTGCTGCTGGTCACGCTTCTTCCTGCGCGGCTGCTGCTCGTCGGTTGCAGGTGCGGCCTCGCCGGCCGGCGCCTGCTCGGCCTGCTGCTGCTGGTCGCGCTTCTTCCTGCGCGGCTGCTGCTCGTCGGTTGCGGGTGCCGCCTCGCCGGCCGGCGCCTGCTCGGCCTGCTGCTGCTGGTCACGCTTCTTCCTGCGCGGCTGCTGTTCCTCGGCCGCTGGAGCGGGCTGCTCGGCGGCCGGCGCCTGTTCGGTCTGCTGTTGCTGCTCGCGCTTCTTCTTGCGCGGCTGTTCCTGGTCGCCCTGCCCCTGGTCGGTGGGCGTGTCCTGCGCCAGGATGATCAGCGGTGTCGCGCCGCGTTGCATGGGGCCGAACGCGGCTGTTCCCTGCAGCGGGGTTGCGCCTAACGGCGCGGACGCCATCAGCAGGCCAAGGGCTGTGCCTGCCAGAATCCGGGATTGGCGTTTCATCGAAATTCTCCTTGTGGGGTCCCATCCTTGCCGAAACCGCTTCTAACGAAATTGGTTCCGGTTGCCCATCGTTAGGGGCCGTACGGGGCGATTGGCCGGCCTTTTGAAGGCAAATTCGTGTCATTCGGCCGGGTTACCGCCGCATTGCGGCCGTTGCGGCGCTTGACCTTGGCGGCTGCCGGGGCCACATGCCGGAGATGGAAACGCCGTTCTGGAAAACCAAGACGCTGGAAGCGATGAGCCCCACGGAGTGGGAATCGCTCTGCGACGGCTGCGGCAAATGCTGCCTGTCGAAGCTCGAGGACGAGGATACCGGTGAAATCTACTGGACCAGCGTCGGTTGCCGGCTGTTCGACGCCGAGAGCTGCCGTTGCGCCGACTATGCCAACCGGCTGGCGCGCGTTCCCGATTGCGTCGGGCTGACGCCGCGGAATGTGCGCACCATCAGCTGGCTGCCCAGCACCTGCGCCTACCGGCTGGTGGCCGAGGGCCGCGACCTCTACTGGTGGCACCGCCTGGTCTCGGGCAGTGCCGAGACCGTGCATGAGGCCGGCATCTCGATGCGGGGCCGGGTCAAGGCGAGCGAGACGGAGTTGGCCGAACCCGAGGACTATTTTGACTATATGCTCGACGACGAGCCCTGAGGCAGACATCCTCCGCAGTTGCGGGCGAAGATCGCTGCTTTCGGGGGAACCCGGCTCGGGGACAAGGCGTTTGGCGCGATACTGTTCAATATCGGCGAAAGAATTGGAACGGCGAAAGATTTAGGCCGGCGAGGAATTTGCGGATGGCCGGCGATTTGCCCCGTTGGCGCCACATGAACCGCGGATGAACGGCGAGTTCGTAAATAGTTCAGACAGGCCAGTGCATTCTCCCGCTATCGGTTTCACGAGGAGGGGCGCAAGCCCGCAACAAGGAGAGAGAACCATGTACAACACCATCAAGACGGCAGCGCTTTCGGCTCTGGTCGGCCTCGGCACGCTGGCGGCCATGCCGGCCCATGCCGACAGCCTCTACCTCGGCTTCGGCAACAACCAGGATCCTCGCTTCGGCGTCTATGCCGGCGACGATGGCTATCGCCACCGCCGGGACGAGCGTCGCGACGACTGGCGCCGGGGCTGCTCGCCGGACCGCGCCCTCGACAAGGCCGAGCGCATGGGACTGCACCGTGCCCGCATCGTCGATGTCAACCGCCGCGTGATCAAGGTGGTGGGCCGTCAATATGGCGACCGTGTCGTCGTCGTGTTCGCCAACGAGCGCGGTTGCCCGGTCATCAACCGCTGAGGCTTTTCCGGCCGTCAAGATCGGTTAGCGGCATGATCCTCTGCGAGGATTAGCCTGAAGGCATGATCTTCTGCGTCGGTCTGTCTGGAGGCATAATCCTCTGCGAAGATCAGCCTGGAGTAGTAGAGCCCCTGTCTGCCGGATGGGCGCGGCTCGAAAAAACCCCGCGGGAGCGATCCCGCGGGGTTTTTCATGGGAGCCAAGGGCTGACCGATGACCGGCGGGACCGGCCATCGGCTCAACCGGTTATTTCAGTTCGCCAATCATTTGAGTTCGAAGGTAACGGTGACCTGCACATTGTAGGCGTTCTCGCCGGCCTGCACGGGTGCCGCCCCGGCCGCGGCGTCGAAGGCCTTGGCGTTGATCGGCATCGGCGCCGGCCTGATGTTCTGGTCCGTGATCTCGAGCACCCGGCCGAGGCTGACGCCGGCCGCCTCGGCCAGCGTCTTGGCCTTGGCCATGGCGTCGGCGACGGCCTTCTTGCGCGCCTCGGTGACGGTCGCCGCCGGATTGTCATTGGTGAAGGCGATGCCGCCGCCCTGGTTGACGCCGAGCGACACCGCCTTGTCGAGGACCTCGCCCGTCTTATCGACGTCGCGCACGCGCACCGAAAGCGTGTTGGTCACCTGATAGGCGACGAGTTCGGCCCCCTGGCTGCCGTCCGGCTTGTTGGTGTAATTGTAGCGGGGGTTGATCTGAATGCCCGCGGTCTGCAGGTCGCGATCCTGGATGCCGGCGGCCTTCATCGCGGCGATCACGGCGGCCATGGCGTCATTGTTGGCGTCGAGCGCGGCGCGCGCCGTCTTGGCTTCGCGCATGACGCTGAGCGTCAGGACCGCCAGGTCGGGAGCCACGGTCGCTTCGCCTTCACCCGAAACGATGATACGGGGCGGCGTCGGCAGATCGGTGGCTCCAGCCATCGCCGGAAAAGCGATTGCAGCGGCGAGCGCGAGGGGCAAAACATATCTGGTCATGAAAATCTCCTTGGTCCGCGATCAAGTCGCAGGGGTCGCGTAGAGCGCGATTATGGGATGATTTGGGCGATCTGCGAAAGCCCGCGGTAAAGCCTTGTGCCGCGATGCGAAAAACATTAATCCAGCCCGCGTGGGGCCTGTAGCTCAATGGTTAGAGCCGGCGGCTCATAACCGCTTGGTTGGGGGTTCGAGTCCCTCCGGGCCCACCATTGTAACTATTTATCAATGACTTATGTGGTGGTTCGCCACGAGGTTCGCCTACAGGTTCGCCAAGCATCGGCTTGCGCGTCACGAGACGCACGACTCGATCCATCCCCTGGACCGCCAGCCGTACCTGCGATGCCTCGCGCGAATAGAGCTCCGCATGATCGATATCGTCGTGCCCTAGTACGTCCATGAGCTGTCTTGTTGAGGCCTCGGCCTCCGCCAGATAAACACCGAGCGACTTCCTCAGACCATGTAGGGTCAGACCCTTCGGAAGACCGGCAAGCTTGCACCAATGCGCCATCATCCCAGTCAGTGACTTGGCGGAGAAGGGCTCACCATAGCCGTTGACCAGAACGGTCTCGCCGCGCCTGTCGGCTGCATCAAGGATCTCAGACAGCATCGGTGTGATCGGCACGAAAAGCCGTTTGCCACCTGTTCGTCCCTTGTTCTTGGCCTGAACGATATCAAATCCGTCGAGATGACGCTCGACACCATCGATGAAGACACTGCGGGTGACCCGCTGATCCCAGCGCAGGCCCGCGACGTCGCCGCGGCGATTGCCGAGCCAAAGCGCCAAACCGTAGCAAGTGCGTGCTGCGGTGCCGAGCTGCCAACGGTTTTCGAATTGCGCCATCGCTTCGCGCGACCAGGCTTTCCAACCGGCATAGGCGGGCCGCCATTCGACCGCCGCAGTCGGATCGATTTCGATCCAATCTTGCCGCAGGCCGACATAGACCAGCTTGCGTATGCCCACCAGCAGGTGCTTGGCCTTGTGGGGCGTGGCGATGAAGCGGCCAAGAAGCTCTTCAATATGGATACGTCTAAGGTTCTTAACCGCTACATCCCGCCACATGAGCGGGTGATCAGGGACTACTCGTAGTTCCAGAAATTCTTCGATCAGCCGCGTGTTCTTGCACTTGCTGGCTTCGTCAAGCGCCAACCACTTGACTGAGATCTTCAAGCGTTGAAAGGCCGCTCCGAATGTGCAGGGCAGGGCCGCTCCGGGCAGAAGGACGACGGGAGCCTTGGGAACCTTCCGGCCTTCGACCGCTGCTTGGTAGGCCTCCTTGAATCCCGGCTGATTGGGAGCTGGCAGACTAACCACACGCTCCTTCGTCCGATAGCGCCAGCGAACTTTGCCGTGTCGGTCGGTGTAGGAGGAGAGGCCGGGATATTTGTCGGTCATGATAGAATGAATCTATTCCCTGCGATGATTCCCTTGCAACAGGAAGTCGACGATATTCTCGTCATCGTCTCCCGGCAGATCGCCAAAGGCCGCTTCGAGTTTGAGCCGATCCCAAATCACGCGGCCGTCGACTTTCTTCGGCTTCGGCATGCGGCGATCACCAACCATTTGGTCGAATTTGGTTATGCCCACGCCAACATATCGGGCGGCTTCTTCGCGTGAGAGACCGCGAGGAGGATAGGAGAGGGTGTCGCTTTTCATGACCTCTGCCTCGGTATGTGTCCGCCTGTGCGCGGATTTGCGTTCCGAGATCAGGATCTAGATTGTATTGGTCACCGTCGAAAGGGCGCTGATCCAGCTGTGCGGTAAATTGCGGTCAGGACGTATAAATAGGATGGTTGTGTGAGTTCGGGGGTTCGAGTCGAGAGAGCGCTACCAACCCCTGTCCGTTCGAGGATTGGCCTACGCGGCTTCACTCCAACATCGCGCGCCACTGTCCCGGCGAGCGGCCACCCCATCGTGTCGAAGGGCTCCTGGCTATCGCCTCGCAACATCTCCGTTTCGTCCCATCTTTTCGGCCAACGCATCGGCCTTATGCGCGTGACGATTGGTTAGCTCGCTTGCAACGATACTTATCCCATCCATTTCAACGCGGAATGCCTCGACACACGCGTGCGGCGAAGGCGTGCAGTCGCGTGCCAACAGGACGGTTTGCTCAGGGATTAGATGGGTGCCGACGATTGCCGGATAGGCTGAATAAACAGCGGCGGGGTAGCGGAGATTCGTGGCAGGGCATATGCGAATGCCTTAGGTATCTGCGGCGTCCTTTTTCGGTTTCGTATTGCCTTTGTACGAGGCTGCTTTTATTCCAAACGCAGTCGGAGGGCTCACTATGGCGCGAAAGAAAAAAGAACCACCAGTTCGATTCTTCACGGCCGACGGCGTCGAGGTGGAAACCATCCTCGATTTGGCCGGCCCTCACAAGGATGAACTGGTGAAACGATTCGTTGCGGCGCTGGCGCGAGACGCGGCGAGGCGGGATTTTCTCGCCGAGCGTGACCTAGTCCCGCGTTACACCTAACGGGCCGTCCCCGGATTCGTTCAGAATGCGGGGTTGCCGTTCAACGCGCGTGAGCCGTGTTGCCTCCGAGAGGAGCGTCCATTCCTCCTCTTCGTTTATGGGTTCAGCAGACCACACGAGAACATCGACGGATATGGGCTGGCGAACCGGGCGCTAAATTCCTTGATTTTCTATTGAAAGTCCTGTCCCTCCGCGCCTAAGATAGTCCTTGTCCGGCAATGGGTTACGAAGCAGTTCGACTAAGTCGATTCAAGAAGCCGGTCCAGTCATTCGCCCATCCTCCCTTTTTTGTCTTCCGCGAATGGCAGCTTTGCGCCCCATATCGGATGCCGAGGTAGGCTTCGCCTGCTTACAACTGTCGAAAATGCGGCTATCGGTTATCGTGCGCCGCGCTTGCTCGGAGCAGCTATTTTCACTTGCCGACGCGTCCGACCGAAGCATTGCCCAGCGGTGCTATCCGATGTCCCTCTAGCGGATTGACGGCGTCCTCTATCTGGCGAACTTCGGATTGCAGCAGCGCAAGCAAATCCCGGATCCGCTCATTCGGGAGCCTGGAACTCGTCATGTTGATGGCTATTGCCGCCACGGCATCGCGGCCCTGCGGCAGGATCGGAATCGCCATGGCCGATATGCCTGCTACCAGTCCGTCCTGGTCAATCGCGAAGCCATTTTCACGCACACTGGCCAGGGCCTTTCTTATGTGCTCTGCCGACAGGCCTCTGTAGGTTTCGTAGCGAGAGGCGTTGGCTTTGATGATGGCTTGCGCCTCGGCTTCCTCCAGGAAGGCCAATATCGCAAGGCTGGCCGGACCGACCCCCAAGGGGATTTGCCCGCCGACATAGCCCGTCAGACTATCGAGAACGTAGGTGCCTTCCTGGCGATCGACACAGATTGCATTGAGGCCGGCCCGTGCCATCAGAAAGACAGTGTCATGGGTCTCGGCCGAAAGCCGCACAAGTGCCGGGCGCGCCAGTCGGCGCAATCCTGTCCCGTCGGCTGCCGTCGCCCCCATCGCGAACAAGGCGAGGCCAAGTCGATAGCGCTTGGTGTTCACTTCGCGGTCGATGAGACCATGACGCTGAAGCGCCGTGACGATCCGATGCGTTGTCGACTGTTTGAGCTGCAGGGCCTCGCCGATCGAAGCCATCGATGCACCTTGCTGGCCGACGTCGCCGAGATACCTCAGAACGCCGACCGCCCGATCGAGAAGCTGCGTTCCCGTGGCATTGTCGCCTTCTTCCTTCGTCTCCCGCATCTCATTCCTACCGGTGGTTCACGAGGCCTTCATTGGTGTTGCCCGGCGCGTCCGCTGTGCCGTCCGGGCAACATTCGACCCGTCCTCCCATAGCTTGAAACAGGTTATCTGTCTCGTCTCCGGCGCCGAAGCTCAACAAGGCGGTCCTTAGCCGGGCAGCGTCGGAAGCGCTCATCCGCCCGTGTGCGAGCGCATTGAATTTGTCAATGAGATCCTGATCGGACAGCGGGTTCGACGGCTCGCCTTTCGGGGCGTCGAGATACAGACAATCGGTTTGTCCGCGATATCTGATTTCAACACTGGCCGGCGTCTCGCCCGGAAACAAGGGATCGAGGTCGGGTTGATGATGAAGAACGATGCGATGAGCCAGCGTCGTCACCCATGGGGAGTGGAGGAACTCTTCGGTCATTGGCAGCAGCGCCTGCTTGCCATGGGTCAAAGCGAGCGCGACCGAAAAAGGAATGCTGTATTGGGCAGCGTGAATGGAGCTGGGATCCGGCTGGTTGAGAAGGGTCAATGCGCGCGCGAACAGGCCGATGTTGATGCCGTCGATCTCGCGCGCGTCAACGCGTCCTCTTGCCTGCAGGGCCAGCGCGGCGTCGACCGGCGCGTGTGCCCACCGGCAAGCACTGTATATCTTGAAGTAGTTGCGTTCGATCTCCCACCGAACGCCGAGATCCTTTGTCAGGCGCTGCTGGTCGTATCGGCCAGGATCATCAAGCAGGTCGACAGGCCCCGTGTATCCTGCTTGCGCAAGGTCGACGGCGGTCAACGCGGCGGCCGTCGCGAAGGGAATGCCCTCCTTCACGACGTGCCCTAGCTTCGTCCAGCCTGTCGCGGCCTGGCTGCTCGCCGTGTGGCCGGCGATCGCCATGGCATGCGCGATTTTGTCCGCGGGAAGGCCGCGTAGCCAGCCGCAGGCGGCCGCCACGCCATAGCCGCACCACCTGCCGGTATCAGTTGTGCGGATGGAATTGATGTCCCTGGCTGCCGCGATGCGCAGTGCGGCCTCATAACCAAGAGCTATAGCCGACAGTATCCGATCCGGACCGGCCTTCACCATCCGCGCGACCGTCAGCACGGCGGGGACGATCGCCGCACCAGGGTGGCCAGCGGCGGCGCGATGCCCATCGTCGATATCCAGCATCGAGGCATAGGCTGCATTGACGAAGGCGGCGCCAGGGGGCGTGAGGCGCGTGTTGCAAAACCACACCTGGGCTTTGCCTTCTCCCCAGGACATCGTGGCTCCCGCCAAGGTCGCGACGCCACCTTGCGTGGCCGCGCCGGCCAGCGCTGCGCCGACGGTGTCGAGAAGCACACGCCTGGCGGCGAGCTTCACGCGGGAAGGAGTGTCTTCGACCGAAACGACGAAGGCGGCGATCTCGTTTGCGCGATGCATGCTAGTCCTCTTCAAGGCTGCTGAAGAGGATTTAGCACAATATCCGCATTATGGAAGCCTTTTCGTATTGACATCCATATTATGGATATATATGCAGAATGGAACTGAGAACACTGTGCGATGGGAACCGCACCAAAAAATGCAAGCCGCCGGCAACGGGATCCACACTCAAGGATTGCCGGGCGGCGCGCACGAGGTCGCACTGGATCGCGAAAGGTCGCGGGTCGTGGCACGCGATCGCCTCAATAAGAGTGGAACGAAAGGTGGAGATGAAAATGAGAATGAAAAAAATCACGCGCAAACTGGGCGTGGTGTGCGCAATGCTGGGTGCGGTTCTTGCATCGCCCGTCGCCGCTTCCGCGGCCGATTTCAAAACCGTCGAGCCTGGGGTGCTGGCCGTCGCCATCACGGGCGATATGCCGGGTCTTGTCGAACGCGGCGGCAAGCTTGTCGGCTATGACGGCGAAATCCTGCAAATCGCCGCCGATCATCTGGGCCTGAAAGTCAAAGCAGTGCCGACGGAATGGAGTGGGGCGATCGCTGCCGTACAATCCGGTCGCGTCGACATCATCGGCGGCAATGTCGCCTGGACTCCTGAACGAGCCAAGGCCTTGGCGCTCACAGATCCTACCGGCTATTTCCAGAACGGTGTCACGCAGAAGTCCACGTCCCAGTGGCACACGCTGAAGGACCTGGAAAACCGCAAGGTAGGTTCGATGACGGGCTTTTCCTTTCTTCCGGAACTGCGAAAGATCCCGGGCCTGGAGCTTTCCCTTTATGACAGTTCCGACGCGGCACTGCGCGATCTGATGAACGGTCGCGTCGAGGCGGTGGTCGGCGATCCGCCGGTCATCAATTACGGCATTTCCCAGAACCCGGGTTGGGGTCTCGCCAATTTGCCCTTCACCGACAACAACCCCGATTTTCCGCTGCTGACCAGCGTTGGGCGACAATACGTCTTTGGCCTCAGCAAGGAAAATCAGGCGCTGGCCGACGCCATCAGCCGAGAGATCGACAAGCTCTGGCAGAGCTGCGACGTCAGGAAGATAGGCGCCAAATACGGCGTGACAGGCGACGCCGAATACATGCCTTCACCCGACAATTTCCGTGTCGGCGCCGATCGCGCGCAGGGCTGGGCGCCGCCCACTTGCGGCAAGTGACTTTGCCCGGCGGCCGGCGGAGTGGAGCACACTCCCTTCGGCGGTCGCCTTTCTTCCTGGGAGGAATGCCGCAATGCTCAAGACGCCGATCCTGACCGTCAGGAACCTCAACAAGTCCTATGGTGCGCTCGAGGTGCTGAAGGATGTGTCCTTCGACTTGCAGCGTGGCGAGCGCCTGGCGATCATCGGGCCCAGCGGATCGGGCAAGTCGACCTGCTTGCGGGCCATCAACTATCTCGATCCCCCAGGCGGCGGTGAGATCCGGCTGGATGACGAACCTATCGGTGTCAGCTTAAAGCGCGACGGCAGCAAGCGGCCGATGAGCGATCGCGAGCTGGCTCCGCAGCGGGCCGAAGTCGGGATGGTTTTCCAACTCTTTCATCTGTGGCCGCATCTGACAGCCCGGGAAAACGTGGCTCTCCAGCCGCGAAAAGTGCAAGGCCTCTCGGTTCGTCAAGCCAACGACCTTGCCGAGGCCATGTTGGACAAGGTCCATCTTGGACATAAGATAAACGAATTCCCCGGGCGACTGTCGGGCGGCCAACAGCAGCGCGTAGCGATCGCCAGGGCGTTGGCGCAAAAACCGAAGCTAATGCTTTTCGATGAGCCAACCTCGGCGCTTGATCCCGAGCTTGTAGGCGAGGTGCTTAATGTCATTCACGAACTCGCCCAGGAAGGTCGCTCGATGGTGCTGGTCACGCATGAGATCGCCTTTGCACGTCGCATGGCAGATCGTGTCATCTTCATGGACGGCGGCGTCGTCGTGGAGCAAGGACCCCCCTCGCAGGTGCTCGACAATCCCAAAGAGCCTCGCTTGCGCAGGTTTCTGTCACTGGTGTCTCAGGTAGAGGTAGCGGGGTGAACATCGAGACCGTCGGCCAGATTTCCCAGGCACTTCTTACAGGATGCCTGGTCACGCTTGAGGTCTCGGCCGGTGCCTTGGCGTTAGCGGTCATCTGGGGCGGCTTGCTGGCAAGTGTCCGCTTCCTCAAGCCCAGCCGGCTATTGGATGTGACAGTCTCGGCCTATGTTGAGCTATTCCGGAACATCCCGACGCTAACCCATTTGTTCATCATCTATTTTGGGCTCGCCTATTTCGGGATAACCCTTCCGTCCCTGGCCGCCGCCATACTCGGTCTTGGGTTGATCGGCGGCGCCGTGATGACGGATGTCTTCCGGGCGGGCTTCCAGGCCGTGCCAAAAGGCCAGACGGAAGCAGCACTTGCAGCCGGTCTTCCCCCGCTCCTGGCCTTCAGGCTTGTCGTCTTCCCCCAAGCGCTGCGTATCATCCTGCCGCCGATGGGAAATTATGCCGTCGGACTGGTGAAGGACACTTCGCTGGTCGCGGCGATCTCTGCTCCGGAAATCATGTTCAACGCTCGCCAGATCGTCAATGTCTCGTTCGAGACCGGGCTCGTCTATGGAATTGCCGCGCTTATCTATCTGGTGCTGACCTTCGGTCTCACCGCGGTCTTCGCCCTCCTGGAGAGAAAGGCGGCTTACGGACAATGATCGCATTCTTCGAGACAATCGCTTCGAATTGGCCGGACTGGTGGCCTCGCCTTCGCGATGCCGCGTGGGTGACCATCTATGTCACGGTTATTTCCTTCATCCTTGCCTTCGTGGTGGGGCTCGCTCTCGAATTTCTCCGCACGCGCCGCAGCGCTGCATTGCGCAGGGCGGCCGGCGTCTACATCCTTGTTCTACGTGGCGTCCCCATTCTCGTCGTTCTCTATCTGCTCTATTTCGCCCTGCCACAGGCTGGCATCGTCCTGAACGCAATCTTTGCCGGGATACTGGGCCTCGGCGCGGTGCACGGAGCCTATCTCGCCGAGGTTTTCCGCGCCGGTCTAAGGACGGTCGCGCCCGGGCAGCGCGAGGCAGCTCTGGCAGTTGGATTAACGCCGCTTCAGACCTTTGTCCTCATCCTCTTTCCCCAAGCGATCCGCGTCGTGCTCCCACCCCTCCTGATCAGCCTGATCTCGCTTCTCAAGGACAGTGCGATCTGTGCGCTCATCGCCGTGCCGGAACTGACTCTCACGGCGCGCGCGATCATGGCGGAGACCTTCCTGCCTATGCATGTCTTTATCCTGGTCGGAGCCTTCTATTTTGGCATTGCGTTCCCCGCCTCGCTTTTCGTTCGGTCGCTCGAGAGGAGATTGCGACAGGGTCGGGTGGCCAAAGAACGCGCGAGCTCCGGAAATCTTGCCACGGTCAGGGAGGCTTAGGGCTGCGTGATGACACGGCCAACTCGTCGGAACTCGAGCCAGCACCCCCCTGCGACTGCGGCCGGTTCGGCCAAGGCCGCCGTCTTCGACGATCGGTTTGTGGAAATCGCGACGCATGGGATGAATACATGACCGGCGGCGCCGCTGCGCTCCGTCCCGACGTCAGAGCAAGAGGCAGCGAACATGCTCGGTGCGAACCGGATCAACACCTACTGCCGTATTATCCTCGTGGACGCGGTGGTCGGCAATCAAGGGTCGGCACTTTTGCGAAAGCGAGAAGAAGGTATGCCCTATGACCTTTGACCCATTCTGGACAATCGAGGAATTGTCGGCCCGCTTCGCCCGGCGGGAACTCTCGTCCCTCGAAGCCACGACCGAGCTAATTAGGCGCATCTCGATCCTGGACGGGAAATTGCATGCTTTTCGCGCGATAGACGAGGATGGCGCGCTGACAAGCGCGAGGGCAGCCGACGAGGCAAGAGTCAAATCGGCGTCTACGTCCCCGCTGCTCGGCGTGCCAATGGCCGTAAAGGACATATTCGACCAGGCCGGCCGCCCGACGCTCGCCGGATCCAATGCTCTCGATGACCGCGTGCCAGGCCGATCTGCAAACGCGGTCGAGAAGCTCGATACCGCCGGCATGGTCGCGGTCGGTCGCACCAACATGGTCGAATTCGCTTACGGAGGATGGGGGACGAACCCGGTTCAAGGCGCGCCATGCAATCCCTGGGGAATGCGCGACCATGTCGTTGCCGGCGGCTCCAGCAGTGGTTCAGCGGTCGCGGTCGCAGCTGGGTTTGTCCCGGCCGCTTTGGGAACCGACACCGGCGGCTCAATCCGCACCCCTGCTGCCTGGTGCGGCATCGTCGGCCTCAAGACATCCGTTGGCCTGGTGGGCCGTGGCGGGGTCGTGCCGTTGTGCCCGACGCATGACAGCGTTGGGCCGATGGCCCGCACTGTCCGCGACGCCGCGCTTTTGCTGCAGGCCATGCTCGGTACCGACGGCCGCGACGCCGCCACCTGGCACGTGCCGTTCATAAGCCCCTTGGCCGGCATCGAGGACGGCGTGAAGGGCCTGCGGATAGGGATCCTTGCGGAACGCGATCTGGAAGGCGTCGAGCCCGACATCCGCATGTTGCACGATCGCGCCATTGCCGATCTGACCACGCTGGGCGCCGAGTTTCACGAGATCGCGCTGCCTCTGTCCATGAGCGAATATCTGGGCAGCGGTGGCGACATAATGAGCGTGGAAAGCTATGCCCTGCTTGGCGATTATGTCGAGCGTCCGGACAAATTGGTGGACCCGGTCATTGCCGCACGCATTGCCCGGGGTCGCGAGATCAGCGGCGCGGCCTACTATCGGCTCCTTGAGACCCGTCGCCTGGCCCAGGTCGCCTTCCACGAGGCTGTGGCCGGATTTGATGCGCTTGTTGCACCCGGTTCGCACCGAAGCCCGGTGCCGCTTGCACAGGTCGATGAAAACCAGCCTCCGAACCATTTCGGAAGGATGGTGAACTACCTTGACCTGGCGAGCTTGGTGATCCCTGTCGGATCGACCGCAAGCGGGCTGCCGGCCGGTCTTCAGATCATTGTCAGGAAATTCGATGACGCGCTGGCGCTGCGCATCGGGCGAGCGCTCGAACGTGAGCGCGGCGGCTTGTTCGTGTCGCCACACGGGTTGAATGCCGCATGAACCTTATGACCGAATGCCTCTGCCGGCAACCATCTCGGCCCCGGCGGGGCCGAACCGATCGGAGCAGGCCATCCGCAAAATCCGTGGCGACTGAGCTTGCCGCCCGACAGCAACTGAAAAGACCAACCAGCAAGGTTAGACGCATGAAGAAGCTGATCAACAGTCCCGACAATTACGTCGATGAGGCGCTGGCAGGCATGAGCCTGGCTTATCAGGGTGTCTACAAGATTACCGGCGCCAACGGTCGCGTCGTTGAGAGAGCCCGAAGGAAGCCCGTCGGAAAGGTTGGCGTGGTTTCAGGCGGTGGTTTCGGTCACTTGCCGTTGTTTGCCGGATATGTGGGAGAAGGATTGCTGGACGCCTGCGCGGTCGGACACGTGTTCGCCGGGCCATCGCTCGACGACGTGTCGGAAAGCCTGAAAGCCGCCGATCGTGGCGCCGGCATCCTGTCGGTTGTCGGCAACTATGGCGGCGACACCATGGTGTTCGGCATGGCCAACGACATGCTCGCGGCCGAGAGCAAGGAATGTGCCGCCGTGATCGTGGCCGATGATGTCGCTAGCGCGGACAAGGACCAGGCCGAAAAGCGTCGCGGCGTGGCCGGGATCGTGTTTGCGTTCAAGGTCGCCGGAGCCGCTGCTGAACGCGGACTGAGCCTGGGGGAGGTCAAAGCCGTGACTGAAAGGGCCATGGCCGGCTGCCGCTCGATCGGAGTGGCACTATCCGCCTGCACGGTGCCACAAGCCGGCGAACCGACTTTCGAACTCCCGGATGACGCCATCGAAATGGGCATGGGTATCCACGGCGAAAGGGGCCTGTGGCGCGGCGCGCTGAAATCCGCCGACGCAATCGCCGAAGAGATGGTCGAGCGCCTGCTGGCCGACCTTGAACCCGCTGCGGGGACCAGGCTCGCGGTGCTGGTCAACAGCCTTGGCGCGACACCTCTGGAGGAACTCTACATCCTCTACCACAAAGTGGCCCAGCTGCTTGAGGCACAGGGTTTGAAGATCGCTTATTCGCTTGCAGGCGAGTATGCGACATCAATGGAGATGGTGCGCATCGGTCAGCGTTATGGAGGTCGACGACGAGTTGCTCGCCCTGTTGAATGCCCCGACGCAATGTCCGTTTTGGAGGGCGTGATGGCGATCGCCTTTACCGGAACGGACATCGGCGCCGCCACGCTTCGCGCCGCACGGGCGCTTATCGAGACCAAGGATAGGTTCAACAAGCTCGATGCCGTGGGCGGCGACGGCGACATGGGCACCACGCTGGCTACGGTCTCGCAGGCCTTGCTTGCCGACCAGGCGCCTTACCCTACGGACGTCGGCGAGAGCCTGATGCGAATTGCCAAAACGATTTCGAGGACCTCGGGGTCAAGCCTTTCCGCGGTGGTCCTGACCGGACTTGTCGCACTTGGAAAGGCTTGGTCTTGCAGATCGGAGGTCGGCTGGATCGAACTGGCGCCTGCGTTGTCGAATGCGTTGGAGATCATGCAAGCGAGGTCCAAGGCCAGACTTGGCGACAAGACAGTGCTGGACGGGGTTGAGCTGATCGCGAGAAGCGTTGCCGGTCTCTCGACCATGGACGAGGTGGGTTCCGCCGCGCGGCATGCGACGGCTCGGGCGCTGGCTGAGTTTCGCGGTAGCCCCGCAGTGATAGGCAGGCTGCGGCTCGAGCCCTCCAAGGGGATCGGGGCCGACGATCCGGGCATGGTCGCGCTGCAGGTCGCGGTGTCGGCGATGGCGGCCCATACCTCTGTTGGCGCCGCGGGCGGCTCCGACCGGTAACCGACCAACCACTGGGACTTTCAACTTTTCTCATCGGGTAAATCCAACGCCAATGCCAATGCCCTTCAGAGCAGATGTCGTCGTCGTGGGCGCAGGCATCATCGGAACCGCCGCGGCCCTGTTCCTCGCCAAACGTGGATTGTCGGTTGTTGTGTGCGAAAAAGGACATGTCGCTTGCGAGCAGTCCAGCCGCAATTGGGGCTGGGTGCGCAAGATGGGGCGCGATCCCGCCGAGATACCCCTCTCGATCGCCAGTGCCAGGCTATGGTCGGAAATGAACACGCTGACCGGGGCTGAAACAGGGTTCCGCCAGACCGGCATTTATTATCTGTGCAAGGAAGAGAAGGACGTCCAGAAATACGAGCAATGGCTGACTTTTGCCAAGGCACATGATCTGGACTCTTCCATGGTCGATCGAAGTGCCTTGAAAGAGTGCTTCCCGACGTTGAAGGGCCGCTGGGAGGGTGCGCTCTACACGAAAACCGATGGACGCGCCGAACCATCTCTGGCGACAAACGCAATCGCGACCGCGCTGCGCGCCAGCGGCGGCCAGATCATCGAGAATTGTGCGGTGCGTTCGATTGAGACTGCCGCAGGCGCGGTTCATTCCGTCGTGACTGAACATGGTGAGATACGCTGCGACACAGCGGTGCTGGCGACAGGCGCCTGGACGAGGCTGTTTTGCGGAAATCTTGGGATCGATTTTCCGCAGCTGAAAGTGATCGGCTCGGTCATGCGCACCAACCCATTGGATGGGCCGCCTGAATGCTCGGTCGCGGGGCAGGACTTTGCCTTCCGCAAGCGGCTGGATGGTGGCTATACGATCGCCCAGAAGAATGCCAACATTGCCCAGATCGTTCCCGACAGCTTCCGTTTGTTCTTCCGCTTTCTGCCTGCCTTCCGGTCGGAAGGCAACGAGATACGGCTTCGCTTTGGCCGTCACTTTTTCACGGAAATGGGCATCCCCAAGAAGTGGCGGCCGGATCAGGTCACCCCTTTCGAAATCACCCGTATGCTCGATCCGAAGCCTTCCGCAAAGATCCTCGCCGAAGGGCTGCGAAACCTGACACAAGCCTTTCCCGAGTTCGCCAATGCCACACTCAAGGACAGCTGGGGATGCGCGATCGATGTCACCCCGGACGCGGTGCCCGTGATTGACAGGGTTGACGAGGTTCAGGGCTTAGTAATTGCCAGCGGTTTCTCGGGCCACGGATTCGGCATTGGACCCGGGGCGGCGTATCTGATCGCAGATTTGGTCACGTCCGAAAAGCCTATCGTGTCCCCCGAACCGTTCAAATTAGCGCGGTTGCGCGGGAAGGCCATGTCGGGTCAATAGACAATGGTGTGCATCCTCGCCTTTCCCGCCCTCAGAGGCATCTTGCTGTGCTGCAATCGCCGAAGGGCTGCCGTCATTTACCAACTCCGATCTGGAATGGCTGATGATCGACTCGACCATTACCGCTAGACTAGGAGCCCTTACCGGTCGGTTCGCCAGACCATACGAGATCATACGAAGGGTATGGGTTGGCTAACCATCCTGTAGACCATTGATTTTCCTTATAAATCCCACACCCTCCGCGAGTAACATAACTGTTGTTCGTCAATGGGTTACGAAGCGGTTCGCCCAAATTGATTCAAGAAGCTGATGTAGCCACTCGCTGACCGCATTTATCCTTCAACCGATTGGCAGCTTCGCGCCCACTTTCGGTCAACGCGAGGCCTTTCGCGATTACCCCGAAGCAGACGTTCAAGGCTGCTTACGGTCGCTCAATTCAAGACGCAGAAAGGCAACGAGTCACCCCTGCTGCCCGGTCCGTTAGTTTGTCGTCCATCTGTGTGATCTCGGCCGCCTAAGGCGGGCGGGTGCGCCCTCTGCCCGTGTGACTCGCTATACCGCATCTCTTCAACGAAGGCGGAAAACGCCGGAGAGTTCTGCTTCCGGCTGGGATAATACAGGTGGTAGCCCTCGTAGGACGGGCACCATTCGGCTAGGACCTCAGCCAGCCTTCCGCTCGCGATGTGGGGAGCGGCCAACTCGAACGGCAAGAAGCCGAGACCGATTCCGTCATCGCCAAGTGCCGTTTCGAGGAATGACGATTGTCAAGCCGACGCTGAGCAGCTCGCCCATTTCAGCAACTGGCGAGCCTGACTTTGCCTCGGTGATCCCCTGGACCATGAAGGTCAGGCTGACGAGGCGCGTAACCAGCCGTCAGCCTGGCAGTGCCGAGTACGTCATACATCGTGGTGACCGGAAAAGGGGGCCGCAAATTCGCAACTTGGGCAACCGATACGAAAATGGTGGTTCCTGCCTTTTTCTCTGCGCCTAGAGATGAGCATGTTCTTGGTGGAAATTCGATATCGCAAAATCTCCGCAACACTAACTGCTACTTTGAGCGATCGATATCTGCCTAATCCACGGTATCGCGGGAAAACCTCCTCGAGTTTTTTTGTTTCGGCTCGCGGCATTTAGGTATTTCCGGCCTCTGCGCCCGGCAATCAAGTTCGTATTCCTGCCCATCATCTTCAGTCTCCCATCGCTGTCGGCTGGTAGGGCCTTCTTTTGCGTTTTGTCGCTTTGCATGCGGGACGGCTGGGCTAAGAAGCGCAGCTAACTTCTCGGCGGTTTCGCTGCGTAACTGGCCGGGTTTACTGAGCTCCAGATAGCGACAGCGCTCCAAAAGCGGCGCGCAGGCGGCGCTCTGCCGAGTTGGGGCGGGCCATCGCCATAAAAGTGGGATCACTTGGGTCAGAGACAATTTTCATACGGGAGTACGACAAAGCCGGTCGGAAAAACCTGTCATCGTCATGCTGAGAGGATAGCGGGCGCCATCTCGAGACAATGGCGGGCCAATCGGCCGCGCCATTCACTCGGTGATGGACGCAGACTTAATGCTGGCCGCCCAGGGTATTCACGTTCGCGCAAAAGGCGGTGAATGGCTGCATTACCTCACCTGCGCATTCACCCTTCATCTTTGCCTGCTTTTCGACTGGCATTGAGAGGAAGACGCGCTCAAACTCCTCCCGGGGCTTCATAGTTTTCATGCTAGAATCGGTGAAGAACGCTGTCATAGTGTCTGGTTCATCCAGAATGCCGGCCAGAGCCTGACCGCAAATCGAAAGCATAAATGTTGCACAGATACAGATAGATTTGATGTTCATGGGAAAATCCTCTTGAGTTTGACAATACCCCAACGATGATCACGTTGGAATACTCAGATTAGCATCTTCCCGGCTGCTGTATTTTAGATAGGCACGAGCTTTGCCTATCTGCACGATTGTGCGGCTTCTGAATCTGTTTACTCCGCTTGTCTCTCACCTCGTGGATCAATTTTGATACTTAGGCACATCGGAGCAAAATGAATCCCGCCTACGACTTGCTGGACGTAGGTGGCATGAACTTGGTTCAGCGTCGATTCGAATAAGGCGCCTCACTGTCGGCGGCGCACATCGGCCTCGTAATCCATCAGGGCGGCTGCTTGGTCGCCAACCTGCTCCGACACTGTTCGTGAGGGCAGTCGGTAGGCGTATGGGGCCGCGTCCCCGGCAGAGCCCATAAGCGTGCCCAAAACCCCGGAGCGTGGGGCGTCGGTCCGAGTGCCAGCGAAGCGGAGCACATTGGGAAAGAGTGCGCCGATGGTCCCGGAAGAGGGTGTAGGTCTTAAGACCGGTGATCCTGTACGGATATCGTTGCGATTGTATCTAGGTAGTGGAGGTTTGAATATACGATTTAGCCTGGCGAACGCCGGTAGAGTTGAGCGTTTTGCTTGGCCAAATAATCTGGGCCCGTACTCGCCGAGGTAATCCCGGATGGGTTCGGAGCAAGCGCGATAGCCAGTGGTCTATTGGTTCCGCCGCCGCCTCAAGCCAAGCTTCGACCGCCGCCTGGGACCCTCAGGAAACACAGGTTTCATGAAAGGCCCAGGCAAATGGCTATTCAACCGCTTGCAAATTTTCCGGGACCGATGGCTCCTGTTGGTCTGCTGGTACCGAACGCGGTGCGGGAGGTTAACCGGCTCCAACCCACGACGGCAGCGGTGACGGCCAGGCCGAGCATGTTGCCGCAGGCGGCGGGCTCGACTTCCAGTAACGACGTTCCGTACGTGGATGTGGTGTTGTCAATCTCGGCGAGGCGCTCGGGCTGTGCCACCGATGGCGCAGGTTTCACCAGATCGGTGGCATCAGACGGTATGCCGTTCGATCCGGTTATTGAACGGCTACTTTCTCAACTTGAGGAGGCTGTCAGGCGCGAAGATGACGGCGTCCACGGAGACGCCATTCTCCACGCCGTCCTAGCTCGCTGGCTCTGGCTGCGACCGCTGTCCGCGGCCCAGCAGGAGGCCAACAACGGCGCATTGCCCAAATGGAGGCTGAAGCGGGTGACGGCTTATGTTGATGAGCATATCGGTGAAGCCATTTCGCTGGCGGATCTCGCTCGGGCAGCAGGCCTTAGCCGCATGTATTTCGCCGCGCAATTCAGGATAGCGACCAGTCTACGTCCTCACGAATATATCCTGCGTCGCCGCATAGAGCGGGCCAAGGACATGCTGATCAAGACCAATGACACGCTCGTCGAAATCGCGTTCGACGTGGGCTTCCAGACCCAGGCACATTTCACTACGGTCTTCAAGCGCTTTGCCGGCACCACGCCCGGCCGCTGGCGCCTGTCCAACCGCCTGGATGCTTGAGGCTTCCGGCCGATCGCCCGTCAAATGCTCCTACCCACAGCGGGACACCTGCACGGGACAAGCGCGAGGTGGAAGACCGTGGACTCATTGCTCGCCTAAAGTAATGACCTCGGCGGCGCCGTTCGGCCGATCTGCTTTCTGAAGTTGAGACTGCGAAAGCCCTCCAAGCGTTCGCTTACAAAACGGCTATTCACCGATCAAGGAGGTGTCGCCATCAAGGCTTCCATTCCGTCCCGAAGTTTTTGCGAGCGCTTAGAGGAGGGCAGTACAACTTTTTCATCGCATCGCATTTGCGCTCAGAAGCCGACGGAGTGCCAACGCAATTCCCCTAAGCGGAGAGGTCCGGCGCGGCAATACTGGCAGGCCATTTGCCAAAACGTGCACGCTTCCCCGCGGGACCGATGGTGGCCAGCCAAAGCCTTCTGGAATGTTCCCATCGGCGACGAAGGGGTAAGGCGCGTACAGCAGCGCGACAAGTAACCGTTTTACCGAAAAATCGTCGCCGCGCGTCGGCAGAGCCATGATCGCGCACCGCCAGATTTCTCCATCGAGTGCCCAGGTCGCCCTGCTGATTGCTGGCATCCTTGTTGCCGCGGCGCGAACGCAGACGCGACGGAGGTGGCTGCGGCTGGGCTGGGGGAGAGCCGACAATCGGTCTGCGAGACGCGCGCCACCGCAAACTATGTCCAACGCCGCACCCCACTTCGAAAAGACGAAATCGGCACCGTGCTCGATCAAGATCGCTTCCGCCAGATACGGTTCGAGCACACCGAAATCATTAGGAGAAAAATTGCTCTCCGTTCGTCCGGTGGTGAGCTCGAACCTGGCGGCCCAAGCCTCGACAATGGAACGCACGGCAACCTTAAGATCGCAGTCTTCAAGCCAGATGAAGGGGCTTTCGTGCTCATTTGCACGATACTGATCCAGGTGGGCCATTTGTCGCTCCGACTAGCGAGTAGACTTCCCATCCTAAGTAGACCCTGAGAGCCAGAATGTATTGCATTTGAAACCGCTGCTTTCCAGAATGAACGGTTTGCCTGACACACCCAGGCCGAGCATTCCGCTCTCGAAGGGGCTCGCGCAGGATTCCTCTTGGCTTCCAGCCTAGCGGCCGCCGGCGACGTCAACCGGATAACCTTTCGCCCGGCAATATGGAAATCGCTACCGCGTTCTCAAAAGACGCTGCGGCTCCTTCCAGATAAATATCGCATCAGCCCAGGACATTCACGCGGTCCACGTCGAAGCCAGGCCTTGTCGCTGCCCCTCCCCGGCAAGAGCCTCTCATGGAGATCTCGTAGTTCCCCCCTGCGAGATACCGTATCGACGAGCGAGATTTCGAGCGATGTCCTGGGCACCTTTTTGGGAATAGCCGGAGGTTCTAAGCGGATCGATGTAGGGAGCCCTGCCGATATCGCTGACGTTGGTCTCGAGAGACCATTTGCTGAAGAGGAGCCCACGGCAATCGCCGGCCTCGCACTTGCAATCCCAGTGATCCGCCTAAGGGGCTCATGCAAGGTTTTGAGGACAACGGCTACGACAGAGGTCCACAACAAGACCTTTCGAGACCCGCATTGTGAGCAGTGATGTCCGTCACCAATGCCGAGACCGCTTATTCCGGCAAAACGGTCGTGGGTTGCGTGCGCAATGACCTATCAGTCGACAGACACGCGTCGCCAGCTTCGTTGTTGCCTGGGCCATCAACCATCCCTGGACTCATCTGAAAATGCTATATCGGAAACATGCTCGGCATGGCCACGTCGCCGAGCAGGCATGCTTTATGTGGGCGTTGGATTTCCCCTTGCAGCTATTGAACGACGGAAAACAGGGGCGTTCGCACACGCCAGTCCTTACGGCTGTCCAGCCTCTCTCGCGACGAAGACAAGTAAGAAGACGATTGCAGCAGGGATAATCACACCGCCCAACCCAATCGCTTTAAACACGATGGCGCCTGCGGCCACTCCGACCAGAAACCCGCCGATGATTATGGTGGTAGGGAGGAGAGTCGTTGGAAGGCAACGGTTCAAAATGCTGTCTGCGAGATCGATAGACAATTGGATGGTATTGGTTGTCATGACGTTGGTCGAACCGTAGCCGATCAGCAACAAACGTGTCGTGGCGCCCTGCACGCCCATTGCCGCGAGCCCGAGCAGCGCAATCTCCGCATTGAGTTCATCCGGTACTCGGAACAGCCAAGTCGCTGCAAGTACAGTTAGCAGCATTGCCTCGACACTTAGCATGATCGTCAGGCCCAACTGATCAAAGCGGGCGACCAGGCGTACGACGAAAGTTGCGACCATGCCGGACACCAGGAACACCGGTATCGCGAGTACCTTTAGCCCGTACTTGTCATTGGAATTCACGAGTTCAGAGCCCGCAACAACAAAGCTCCCCGTCGCCTGGGCAACGAAAAATCCTTCGAACGCTAGGAAACCGCAGGCGTCCACAAAACCTGCTACGAACGCGAGGGTAGCCGGTAGACGGGGTCTCGGGCCTAAGGTTGGCTTGGGCGGTTCACCAACTGTGGAGCTATTCATGTTAGAGACCCTTCGGCGGTTCTACGATCGCGGTGAAGGGCAGCCTACACATACAGCGACCCGAAAGAATCCTCCCGACGTATGTCGTTTGAACCAATGAGTATTACCGGCGGTACACGCAAGTGTGAGGCTGCTGAACGGATGGTCTAGACGGCTATCGAAGCGACAATTTCAGGTGCACGAGAGAGCAGCAACCAACAACGGATACACTTGCGAAGTCTCACCAATCGATACTGACAGCGGCGAGTAGTTGGCAACGCACAGAACTGCGTTCGACGGCGTTGCGGTCGGGGTTGCACGGGCGCGGCCGCCAGCAAGCATGAGGGGCGATGGGCGGCAGTAGCGGTCGCTCAGGGGATGGATTTGGCCCCCGCGCAGTCGACGTGACCACGACCTTCAGCGATGGCGGGTTTTGCCCCGAAATACCCAATAGGCATGAGCCTGGTAGGCGAGGACGATAGGGATGACGATGATCAGCCCGGTACCGGCGAAAACCAGGGTCTGAGGATCGGATACGCCGTTCCAGATGGTGATTTGACGCGGCACCACATAGGGCCACAGGCTAACGACCAGGCCGACTAAGCCTAGCAGAAAGATGATGATGGCCAGCAAGAAGACCTCCGCCTCGCGCCCGATCCAGATGCGTCGCCAGATGGTCAACAGCAGGGCGGTGGTAAGCACCGGCACGGGCACGAGGAAGGCCATATTCGGCCAAGCGAACCAGCGTGCGGCGACCTCGGGAACGCTCCAGGAACTCCATGCGCTGACCACGAGCATCATGCCGGCGGCAAGGATCAGGGCCGAATGGGCCACCTCGCGGGCAAACACTTGCGTCGGCCCATCGGTTTTCCATATCAACCAACCGGCGCCGAGCAACGCGTAGCCGCCGACCAATCCGGCACCGCAGGCGAGGCCGAGCAGGCTGACGACATCAAAGATCCCGCCGGCGAACATGCCGTTCTCTATCTTCACGCCCTTGATCAGACCGCCGAGGATTAGACCCTGGCTTAGCGTTGCGACCAGAGACCCGCCCGCGAAGGCGATGTCCCAGACCCACCGAAATGCAACGGTCTGCAGGCGAAACTCGAAAGCTATCCCTCGGAAGATCAGGCCGAAGAGCATGAGCATAACGGGCAGGTAGAAAGCAGGCAGCAGAACATAGTAACTTGCGGGAAAGGCGGCGAGCAGCAGCGTGCCGCCCAGGACGAGCCAGGTCTCGTTGGCGTCCCAAACCGGCTCGATACTCGCCATCATTAGATCGCGATCCTCGTTACGCGGCGCCAGCAGGAACAGTGTGCCGACACCGAGATCAAAACCGTCGGCCAGCACATACATGGTCACACAAAATGCGGCGAGCGCAGCAAACACCACGGGGAGATTCGCTGCCAAGGTCATGGACATGGCTTATTCTCCCGACGCGAGATGGGGGGCCGACCTGGAGGCAACAGCGGAGGTCGTTCCGACGATCGTCGAACCTCCGCGGTCGAGCCCGGGACGGACTAGGCGGGGGTCGGACACACTGATGTCGTGGGGGCCCCGAAGGGCGATACGTCCAGCGAACCAGAGGAACACCAGCAGCAGTACCATGTAGACGAGAAAGAAGATTGCCAGCGTCGTGGCTACGGCGTTGGCGGCTACCGGAGCTGCCGCATCGGCGGTGCGTAACTGGCCGTAGATAATCCAAGGCTGGCGCCCCGCCTCGGTGGTCGTCCAGCCGGCGAGTACTGCGATGAAGCCGAGCGGTGTTGCGGTGATGGCAATCAGCTGGAACCAGCGAGTGTCATAGAGTCTGTGGCGCCAGCGGAGCACCGCGCCGGTGACGGCGGTGGCCAACAGGATAAGGCCGATGCCGACCATGATACGGAAAGCGAAGAATACGATCGGGACATAAGGTTGGTCCGCGCGCGACACCGCCTTGAGGCCCTGCACCTCGCCATTCCAGGAATGGGTGAGATAGAGGCTGGCGAGGTGCGGGATCTCGATCGCGTAGAGATTGCGCTGCTTTTCCATGCTCGGCCAGGCAATCACGGTCATTGCCGGGCCGTTTGTGGTTTCCCATAGCCCCTCCATGGCGGCGAGTTTCACCGGCTGATGGGCGAGCGTGTTGCGTCCGTGCAGGTCGCCCAGCAGGATCTGCGTCGGAGTGAGCACCAGCGCCATCCACATGGCGAGCGAGAAGGCGACACGGCCGGCCTCGATATGCTGCCTTCGCCAGAGATGGAAGGCCGAGACGCCGGCCACCAAGAAGGAGTCAGTGATGAAACTGGCGCAGACCATGTGGGCGAGCCGGTAGGTAAAGGACGGATTGAATATCACCTGCCACCAATCGACGACATGGAAGATTCCTTGAGCATCGGCCACGGCGCCCTGCGGCGTCTGCATCCAGCTGTTGGCGGCCAGGACCCAGGTGGCCGACATTAGCGTACCGCCAGCTACCATGCAGCAGGCGAAGAAATGCAGCCCCTTGCTGACCCTGTTTTGGCCGAACAGCACGATGCCGATGAAGCCAGCCTCAAGGAAGAAGGCAGTCAGCGCCTCATACATGAATAACGGACCGAGCACATTAGAGACCGAGCGCGAGAAGCCGGCCCAGTTTGTGCCGATCTCGTAGCTGAGCACGAGGCCGGTGATGACGCCCATGCCGAAGGCCAATGCGAAAATGGCGAGCCAGAAGCGCATCAGGTCGCGATACACCTCGCGGCCGGTGCGCCACCACAGGCCGCTCAGCAACGCGACGAAACACGCAAGCCCGATGGTGACCGTCGGCCACAAGATGTGGAAGCCGATTGTGAAGGCGAACTGGAGTCGGGCGAGCATGACGGCGTCCATGATCAGACAGCCTCGACTTGAACGAAGGCCCGCATGATACGAATTGGGATGCCTTTGTAGGAGGGCGTGAAGCTCATCGGGTCGTGCGCTTGAAGCGGCACCAGGGGATTGGTTTCGGGATAATAGGCCGCGCAACAGCCGGCCGGGAATCCATGTGCAACCAGCTTGAAATTGCGCACCACCCGTTCAATGCCATCGTCCGAGACAGTCACCAGGTCGACGCGTTCGTCAGGCTTGAAGCCGCGCTTCTCGATTTCCTCGGCGCTGATGAATAGGACATCGCGTTGGCCGAACACGCCGCGATAGCGGTCTGAGAGCGAATAGAGTGTGGTGTTGTACTGGTCATGACTGCGCACGCTAGTGAGCCATAACACGTCATCATCGAGGTCCGAATCGTCACCGAACCCCTCAAACGGCAAAAAGCTGGCCTTGCCAGAAGCAGTCATCCAGTTGCGCTCGCGCGCCGTGGAGGTGAGATGAAAGCCGCCGGCTAGGCGGATGCGGGTGTTGTAGCTATCAAAAATCGGAAAGACGTCTTCGATGGCGTCACGGATCAGGTTGTAGTCTGCGACGAAGATCTCCCAGTCCACCACTGAGCGTATCCCGAGCGTGGCGTGTGCCATTCCGGCGACGATCGCAGGCTCGCTCTTGAGGTGCTCGGAAGCAGGTTTGTTCATGCCAGTCGACGCGTGCACCATCGACATCGAGTCTTCCACCGTGATGCATTGCGGACCTGCTGCCTGAAGGTCAATCTCGGTGCGGCCGAGGCAAGGCAGGATCAGCGCCTCGCTGCCATGGACAATGTGACTGCGGTTCAGCTTGGTCGAGACATGGACGCTGAGGGCCAGCCGGCGGAAAGCGTCGTGCGTCACCTGCCAGTCGGGGATCGCTGCAACGATGTTGCCGCCCATGCTGATGAAGACGCGCGCCCGGCCCTCGATCATCGCTTCCAGCGCGGTCACGACGTTGTGCCCATGGGCGGTGGGAGGCTTGAAGCCGAAGCGCTTCTCCAGTCGGCTGAGGAATTCCGCAGCCGGGATTTCGGTGACGCCGACGGTGCGGTCGCCTTGGACGTTAGAATGGCCGCGCACCGGGCATAAGCCAGCGCCGTCCTTTCCGATGTTTCCCTTAAGCAGGCACAAATTGGCAAGCTGCTGGACACTTTTCGCACCGTGACGGTGCTGTGTAATGCCCATGCCATAGACGACGATCGCCTTCTCTGCCTTCATGTAGACATAAGCGGCTTCCTCGATCGCAGCGCGCGACAGACCGGATCGGCGCTCGATGTCCTCCCACCTGGTCGCCTTGAGGTCTGCGACGAGCGCCTCGACGCCGTCCGTGTGGCCATGAATGAAATCCCAGTCGAGAGCCTCGATCTGGCGCTCGCTCCGCAGCCGTTCGTCCTCCTCGACCAGCACCTTCATCAATCCCTTCAACACGGCCAGGTCTCCGCCGACCTTCACCTGATGCAAACGTGAACTGATTGGGGTGGATGTCAGGGTCGCCATCTCGATCGGGTTCCGTGGCGCCTGGAAACGTTCCAGCGACCGCTCGCGGAACGGGTTGAACGAGATGATCGCGGCACCGCGCCGCGACGCGTCGCGCAGGCTGGTCATCATTCGCGGGCTATTGGTGCCCGGGTTCTGGCCAAAGATGAAGATGCAGTCGGTCCTGTCAAAATCCTCGAGCAGGACCGTGCCCTTGCCCACGCCGAGGGATAGCGGCAGTCCCACGCTTGTGGCTTCGTGGCACATGTTAGAGCAGTCAGGGAAGTTGTTTGTGCCGTATTCGCGCACGAAAAGCTGGTAGAGAAAGGCGGCCTCGTTAGAGGTGCGACCTGAAGTATAGAACTCTGCCATGTTTGGATCGGGAAGAGCGCTCAGGTGCCGGCCGATGGTGGCGAAGGCTTCGTCCCAAGTCACCGGCAGATACCTATCGGTAGCTTGGTCGTAGGCCATCGGATGTGTAAGCCGCCCGGTCATTTCGAGTTGGTAGTCGCTCCATGTCCCGAGCTCGGTGACGGTATGAGCAGCGAAGAATTCCGGCGTGCAGCGTTTCGCCGTAGCCTCCCATGCGACCGCCTTGCCGCCGTTCTCACAGAACTCGAAGGACGAGGTGTGTTTCGGATCCGGCCAGGCGCAGCCGGGGCAATCAAAGCCGAGCGGCTGGTTCATGCGCAGCAGCGTCGTGGCGCCCTTGATCGCAACGTCCTGCTCGATCAGATGCTCGCCAAGCGCCCTCAGCGCACCCCACCCGCCAGCAGGCTCGTCATAACGCTCGATAGACTTCTTGCCACTCATGTATTTGCCTGTTGTTTGAACTCATCTGCCGGCCGACGCCGTCAGGAAGCCGCACGCTGTCGAGTTGCTTGCGACATCTCCCGACGGAGCGATCGGCCCGCTAAAAGGATGTCAGAGGTGGTGGTCGCGTATCACTGGGCTTGCTCCACTGATCACGGACGATCACTCGCCGGATCAGAAGCCGAAGCTACTAAGACCAGGATGGTCGTCGGGCCGGCGACCCAGAGGCCAGTGGAATTTGCGGTCGGACCCCGCGATCGGATGTTCGTTGATGCTGGCGATCCGGCGGCGCATCAGCCCTTCCGCATCGAACTCCCAATTCTCGTTGCCGTAGGCCCTGAACCATTGGCCGCTGTCGTCATGGTATTCATAGGCGAACCGCACGGCGATGCGGTTCCCACCAAACGTCCAAAGTTCCTTTGTCAGCCGGTAATCGAGTTCCCTGTTCCATTTTCGGGTGAGGAAGGCTTCAATGGCTTCCCGGCCCACTATAAACTCGGCACGATTGCGCCACGTGCTGTCGACCGAATAGGCGAGAGCGATTCGGCCCGGATCTCGGGTGTTCCAGCTATCTTCGGCCGACCGCACTTTTTTAGTGGCAGTCTGTTCGGTGAAGGGTGGGAGCGGTGAAGGGTACATGGCGTGTTCCTGTGAGAGAGCAACGGGAGTGGGCAGGCGGCGTCCGTTTGCCATCGGCGCGGCACCGTGTTTCCGCGCCGACGGTTCAAAGCTCGGGGTTAGTCCGCCGTCCGCCCCGCTTCGAAGAGGAACCAGGTGCGGCGCTCGGCCTCGTCGATCCAAACCTCAATCAGGCTGGTCGTAGCGACGTCGTCGTGCTCCTCACAGACCGCGTGGACCGAGCGCAGGAGACTTATGAAGGTGCTGTTATCCTGGGCAAGCTCGGCCAGCATGTCGTGTGGCGTCACATAGGTCGCGTCATTGTCGGAGATCCGCTGCTCCCTGGCGATCTGGCCAATAGAGCGAAGCGTGGTGCCGCCGATCTTACGACAGCGCTCGGCGATGTCGTCGGTGATGGCGAAGATCTGCTCGCCTTGGTCGTCGAGCAATAGATGATAATCACGGAAGTGCGGCCCCGACATGTGCCAGTGGAAGTTCTTAGTCTTCAGGTATAGCACGAAGGTATCGGCCAGTAGCCTGGTGAGCGCGGCGGAGATATCCGACACTGCATTCTCGCCCAGATCGGAGGGGGTGTGGAGTGGTGCGCTGCGAAGACGGAGGGCATTGGTGGTCGTCATCGAGATGATCCTTTGGTTAGCGAGCTCAATGCGAGCTCCATCCCCGCTACCTTGGCCTCGGAACGCCGGCCGGTCTTATATAAATGCCGGGTTTTCTTCCTCAATGCCCGGAAACGAAGGGCAATTCATTGGCCAGCGGGAGCGTCGCGGCAGTCAGCGTGCGGAACGCCGCCAGCCGGTCAGCATACTGAGCATGATGCAGCTGACCTGATACTGCTCGACTAAAGGTCGTCGCCCGCCCGGCGCTACAGTGCGCCTGTGAAAACTCGATCGACCATGAAAGAGCCACTCCCGTGGGCGGTCAAAAGGGACGCCGGAGTGCTCCTCCGCGTTTCCTTGCGAGACGGATTGTCTGATCTCGGTATGTTCCGAGATTTGCCCCCAACGACACGCCGGGCCGCCTCATGAAGGAAACTGGGCTGCTCATCCGCTGAGGGCTACGGCAGGCGCCACAATGCCACTGGCTTTCTGGGGCTCTTCGGCTCGTTCAGGCGCTTACCACCGGCATCGGTCGCCGGCTTGTCTCGAGAGGGGTGACGCCAGTCCATGAAGGGCAATCGCGCCGCCCAGGACGTGGGAGACCCGAGCGCGCGCAGATGGGGCGCCAACCGTCATCGCGGACCGACGAACTGAAGCGTCGCGGTTATGATCTGAAAGATGAGTTGGGCGTGCCCCGGGAGAAGATCCCCGAAGGTTGTCTGCTCCAGGAATGCAAAAGAAACACGGAGCCGTCAGTTGGCCCTAAGGATTGCCGAACGGCAACGCGATCCGGCTATTCGATTGAGCGAAGATCTATGACCGCCTGATCTAGTGCCTGCTCGTCACCACTCCAACCCAACCGGGTTCCATGCTCCTCGAGCGTTTGGCGTGTTGCCGTCAGTGCGATTTGCAGTGTGGCGAGATCAGCCAGAACTGAAGAGGACAACGGTCTGCCATCTGCTGCGATCGTTTCAACCGCCTTCGTCCTCGCCGCCTCGAGTGCGACGGAAAGTGCTCGAACTGTATACACGCTGGGCATGGCTTTCTCCTTGTCAACAACCCGGCACCAAACCTTAGTGTATCGGTGGTTTATTTGCCTTGTGTGCTGCAACGGTGACACAAAATTCGGGCAGGTTCTTTTCCAAAGGCATGCTGCGTTTCGTCTTTGACTGTTGCAGAGACCGGATATTGACAGTCGCGGAAAGGCCATCGCAACAGCTTCCGCTCCCCGGAAGGGACATACTTCCCAATTTTACGGGAGCGCTCGACCACGATGGTCATCCACGCATTCGGCGACGTGCCACGCAATGCCCAACCAAGCTGGATCAGCCAAGCCTCAGAACCAGCCGGACAGTACCTTCGCACGACAAGATCGGCCGATCCGACAGCTGATAGCCCGGGCCTCCCACGAGTTAAATGCGTTGGAAAGGAGTATAGCAATGAATTCCGAAATGACTGACATCGAACAGGTCCGACTAGCCAAGGCGCGGTACTGCCGTTTTGTCGATACCCGGGATCTAGAGCAATTCGCCTCACTTTTAGAACCGACAGTCGAGGTCCGGGTTTTCAGCGCTGAAGGCGAACTCATCGCAAGCTTCGATGATCGTGACAGCTATATGGAAGCCATCCGCAGCTACATTGCGGGCTCGCACTCGATCCACCAGCTCCACAACGACGAAATCAATCAGATCTCGCAAACTGAGATTACCGCCATTTGGTCGATGGAGGACGTGCTTGTCTTTCCTGGAGCGGCAGCCGGTCTTCCTGCTCAGATTAAGGGCTACGGTCATTATCATGAGCTATGGAGGCTTGGCCCTTACGGTTGGCGCCTCGCGAGCATGACGCTTCGCCGGACGATCTTCCAAGTCACCAACGCGTAGGGACGATCATGACTGAAAATCCGATTTCTGTCGGAATTATCGGAGTGCATCCCTACAAGGGCTGGGCGACGATCACACACGTGCCGGCGCTCCAACGCCTGCTCGAACATCCCGTCACCACCATCTGCAACAAGCGGGTGAAGAGCATGGCGCCAAGTTGCCCACGCTCCCCAGCGGACTTGAGGAACAGCGCTCTCGCACCGGCCTTCGACGATGCCGCTGAAGTCCGGAGCCTGATCGATGCGATGGGAGGGGCGGCGGATGTGTGAGACGATGCTGGCGCTTGTCATGACGCGTGCGGGCGGCCCCGAGGTCCTTGAAACTCGTGAGATCGCGCGGCCACGCATTGCGAACGATACCGACATCCTGGTCCGCGTGATGGCGGCAGGGATCAACCCGGCCGACGTGCAGAACCGCCGCAACGGCGCGATATATGGAAGTAGGCCAAAAGATTCGTTCACAATCCTCGGCATCGACGGTGCCGGGATTGTCGAGGAGATCGGTTCGGCAATAACCCATCTACGTCCCGGAGACGCGATCTGGTATAATGACGGTGGCTATACCGGCAATTTTGGCAGCTACGCCGAATACAAGGTGCTCAATGGGCATTATGCCGCCCGAAAGCCCGTCAGCCTAGGCTTTGTCGAGGCGGCGGCGTTGCCCACGGTGGCGCTCACGGCGTGGGAAGCGGTATTCGATAAAGGTGGGGTCACGCCGGGTAGCTTCGCTCTGGTGCATGGCGGCGCAGGAGGTCTTGGTCATATCGCTATACAGTACCTGCGCAGGCTCGGCGCCCGTATAGCGGCAACGGTTTCAAACGACGCAAAGGCCAGCTTTGTGCTGTCACTTGGTGCTGAACTAGCGATCCAGTATCGCGAGCAGGACGTTGCCGCCGCCTTGCGCCGCTGGACCGGAAAGGCCGGCGCGGACACGGTCTTCGACTTCGTGGGACACGAGAATTTTGCGCGAAGTTTCGACCACGCCGCGCCGTTCGGCACGCTGGTGAACACCGTTGTCTCGCCATGGCCCCGGGGAAGCAACGACGCGGCGGAATGGAACAATCTCGACGTCCGCTTCGTCAACATAGGGCAGCCGCAGATCGCAGGCGACCATGTTCGCCGGCTGAGACAGACCGACATTTTGCGACGGGTTGCCGGAATGGTCGATTGCGGCGAGTTATACCCTCATGTGGACCGGGTGGTTTCGTTCGGCGGCGTCGGCGCGGCACACGACGCTCTGGAGAATGGCCGTACGATAGGTCGCGTTGTCCTTTCCGTCGCCCCGGATCTGGCTGCCTAGCTGGCGACCAACAGTGCCCAGTTTAGCAGAGCCCACACCTGATTCAACATGGCCGAGGCGAACATTGGGGCGGTGGGGGGACCATACGAACGCGTTCAGCGCTAAGTATGGCGAGGAATCGCCAAGTCGGAAAGGTAAAGCATGCCCAAATATCGCTATGGCGATCGCGTCACCTGGAACTCAGAAGTGGGACCTGTGAGCGGTAATATAATACGAATTCACCAGAAGGATTTCGTCTTCAAGGGATACACTCACCACGCCTCGGACAAAGAGCCGCAATATGAGATAAGGAGTGACAAGACGGATCATGTCGCAGCCCACAAAGAGGGGGCGCTCTCCAGGAAGGTCTGACCGTGGAGTTTTATTCAATTGGGCATTCGACGCGCTCTTTTCCCCAGTTTGCGGCGATTCTGGAATACGCCTCCATCGACCTGATTGCCGATGTAAGAGCGTTTCCCCGGTCGCGCAGCAATCCGGCGTACAACGTCGATATCCTCCCGATCGCTCTGGAGAAACACGGTATTTCTTACGAATACTTCCCTGATTTGGGCGGCCGCCGACAGCGGCAAATCGAGATGCCAGACGAACGCAATGCCCTCTGGCAAAATCGAAGTTTTCACAACTATGCGGACTATGCTCTATCAGCCGCTTTTCAAGCATCTCTTGACACGCTCATCTCACGAGGCCTCACAAACAGATTGGCAGTCATGTGTTCGGAGGCCGTTTGGTGGCGTTGTCATAGACGCATAATAGCCGACTATCTCATTTCACGCGGTCATGAAGTTTGTCACATTATGGGCCTGGGGCAAATGAGCCGGGCGGCGCTCACCGCTGGTGCGGTCGTCACCGAGCATGGATGTGTCGTTTACCCGCCCAGTAAGCCCGACTAGCGAAGCCGGCTCTATTCCGTATCGCAAGTTCGACCTGATGGGTGCGTTGCCGATGCGAATATGTCGAAGATAACGCCGCCCCGACGAAATGTCAGCGAAACGTCTGTCCGGGACCGCCCCCCGCGCGCTTGTTCAATGACATGCCGGTTTCGTGACATAGAAGGGTATTCCGCCAGGGGCTTGCGAAGACCTGGCGTTCAACCCGATTGTGACGGTCCCCTCTCGATTGCGCGGGAAACCTCCAAAGCAGAGAGCGCGGCAAGACCCTGTTCCTTGAGCACAATGCTACCGTCGCGATGCCGCATCGAAACAGTTAGGACGCCATTCGGTGATAACGGTCTAAGCAAACCGTGAGGTCGCAGGCTCCGGCCACCGACGGCGCCGATCCGCATTACCTTCCGTCAGAGCTCTTTGATCGTCGACCCGCAGTAACCTTTTTCAGACCGTTGCCCGCGGGCGACAGGTGCAGTCTCCCTGGACTGGAGAGGCTTTGACGGCACGCGAGAGTCTATTCCAACTGGCCAGCCAGCCCTTCTGATTGTGCTCATATACAGCCTAACGACCCACTAGTACGATTCTGGCTCCGCCGTTTCCTGACTAGTTTCCAACCGTGAGCTTAACCCCTGGAGGCGATGGACATGGACGTACAAGCACTCACTCCGGCATTCAGATTCAACCGCCGCGAGATGGTGGCCGGTATGGCGATCCTTGCGGCCACGCCCTTGCTTCCCGTTCCAGCGTCCGCGGAGGACGCCAACCTCGCGAAAGGACAGCATCTAATGAGCAGCGGATTTATCAGGACCAGAGACGGCACGGAGATATTCTACAAGGACTGGGGTCCCAAAAGCGCCCAACCTATTCATTTCCATCACGGCTGGCCGCTCTCTTCCGACGACTGGGACAACCAGATGCTATTCTTTCTGGCGAATGGATATCGAGTCGTCGCCCATGACCGTCGCGGCCATGGCCGTTCGACCCAGGTGTCCACCGGCAACGATATGGACCAATATGCGGCAGACGCCGCCGCCGTGGTAGAGCATCTTGACCTGCGGGATGTCATCCATATCGGCCACTCGACGGGTGGCGGCGAGGTTGCCCGCTATGTAGCTAGATTTGGCGAGCCGCAGCGCCGCGTTGCCAAGGCCGTTCTGATCAGTTCGGTTCCGCCTCTGATGCTGAAGACCGCCTCCAATCCTGGGGGTACGCCGATCACGGTGTTCGATGGCTACCGCAAGGCGCTGGCAGCCAACCGGTCGCAGTTCTATCTCGATGTCGCCTCCGGCCCGTTCTACGGCTACAATCGGCCCAACGCCAAGGTCTCGCAGGGTGTAATCGAGAATTGGTGGCGCCAGGGTATGATGGGTGGCGCAATCGCACAGTACGAAGGCATAAAGGCCTTCTCCGAAACCGACCAAACGGACGACCTGAAGGCGATTACCGTGCCGACCCTGATCATGCAGGGAGAGGACGACCAAGTGGTTCCTTACAAGGATGCTTCGGTGCTTCAGCACCAGCTGATCAAGAACAGCACGCTGAAGCTTTACCCCGGCTATCCGCACGGCGCCTTCACCATCCATGCAGACGTGTTCAACCCGGAAATTTTGTCCTTCCTGAAAGGGTAATGGGGCGAGCACCCAACCTGGAGAAGACGTGCCGTGTGCGCCTTCTCCAGGCCGCTGCCTTTGTCGGTGAGGGCAGGGGGATAGCCGAGACCGGGGAAACTGCGCCGAGCGAGCGCGACATGCTGGAAATATCAGCCGGGCGCGAACTGTTGAACCCTAGGTCAACTTGCCTGGCCCGGCCGGCAGAACTCATTTGGAGATCGTTATGTCCCACCATCTTGATTCCCCGATTGCACGCCAGGACATCCGACTCGACATTACTGACCTGTACGCCTTTCGTGGGACGACAGGCACGGTATTCGCGATTAATGTCTGCCACTCGATTTTTGGTAAACTTCCGGTGCCTGGGTTTCATCCGGAGGGAATGTACGAGTTCAAGATCGATCTCAACGGCGATGCGGTCGAGGAGATCACCTTTCGCGTAACGTTCGATGCTGCGGACGCGGATGGCAGTCAACGCTTTTTGTTGCACCGGATAGACGGGAAGGATGCAGGCGATCCGAACGCGCCTGGAGTGGCGATCATCGATGGGGTCACCAACCGAGGCGCGACATCGGCGAATGGCCTTCGCCTCTGGGCAGGAAAGGCCGGGGACCCGTTTTGGATCGATCCTGACCTCCTTCACGCGATGGGCCATGCATTCCAGGACGGCACAGCCACCAACCTTGCTGAGTGGGATCCGGCAAGGGCCCGAAATCTGTTTGCCGGCCACACTGTCTACTCGATCGTGCTCGAAGTTCCCGACGCCGAACTGCTCACCGGGGCCGCTAGCAAGCGCCTCGGAGTGTGGGCTGTCGCGACCTTAGCGACCGACGCGGGCGGTTGGCGCCCGATCAACCGCATAGGACTGCCGATGATCCACCCGCTGTTCACGCAATTCGACGAGGATCTGGGCAATGTGCTGAACACCGGACGGCCGACCGACGATTTCGCAACTTACGGTCTACGGACCGCCCAGGCCATCGCGGCGGTCGTGGCCGCCAACGGAACCTCGGAAGACCCTTCGGGCTACGGTTTGGCGGTCGCCCATCGTTTCTTCCCAAACATCCTACCCTATGAGGTGGGCACGCAGGCGACATTCGGGTTTGGAGAATGGAACGGCCGCTCTCTTACGGATAACGTTGCCGACGTAATGTTCAGCATCGCGGCCAACGCGCCAGTCCGCCTCGGCATCGGCAAGGAGTCTGTAACTTCGAAACCGTCGACCATCTTTCCCTATTTACCTCCGCTCAATGCCTGAGCGCTCCCAGACGCATTAATTGCTGATGCCAATAGAATTTCAGACTGAGCCAAGAAAGGAAAGACGGATATGTTGAAGCTACTTTCTGTCGTGACCGTGATCCTGATGTTTAACGTCGTCCCCGCGTTTGCGCACCTCAACCCCGGGGAGCACGGCTCCTTTCTCGCAGGCTTGTCTCATCCTTTCTTTGGCCTCGATCACATCCTGGCAATGGTGGCCGTGGGTTTGTGGGCTGCTCTGCTAGGAGGGAGCGCCAAATGGCTCGTCCCGTCAGCGTTTGTCGCAATGATGATAGTCGGCTTCGTTGTATCCCTGCTCGGGGTCGGCCTTCCGTTCGAAGAAGCCGTCGTTACCGTGTCAGTCGTCATTCTCGGTCTGCTCGGTTTCGTGGCACTTCAAGCTCCAACATCGGTGGGAATGCTATTGGTGAGCTTCTTCGCATTTTTCCATGGATACGCACATGGCGGCGAACTTGGTGAAGCGGGGGTGTTTCCGTTCCTGATAGGTTTTGTCATCGCGACTGCTCTTCTCCATGCCGTCGGCCTGAGGATAGGTATTGGGTTATCGCGACCTGCGATTGACGGAACGCAACGTCGGATCGCCCAAATGGCTGGCGGCCTTACCGCCTTGGCCGGTTTCTGGATGATCGCTGGCGGTTAGTAGCCTCATGTAGTTCGACCGAACACTGGCCACTCGCCGGCTTCGGCCGCTCCCCGTCAGCCCCTTTGAGGCCGGCAGGCCACGCAGCGGTCGCTCCAGCGACGGCGCCGATCAATATGTCGCAACATGAATTGCGTGGCCGTTTCCTCGCGATGACTCTCACCACGGCTGATCATGCGGCTGCATGTGCGGCCGTCGCAAGCCGCCCCGGTCGCACCCATGCCGCACCGACCGTCCAAATGTCGAATGTCTCGCGAGAGACAATGCCACGATCATCGCGATAGTGCGTAACGGGCACCAACTTGACGATTGCGCTCGCGATGTGCCGCAGAGATACTGTCTCGCCATGTCAAAAGGCAACGACCTGCCGTCGGTCAGCATCTCAGCTGATTACGGGCACCAATATCGAACTGACCTGCCGAGGTGATTCGATCACCATTTTCCGCAGCGAGACACTCCGATAAAGGTCCTACAATCATTGTTATCCATTACATCGCATGCTCTCGTTGTCTGCTAGACTGTCGAACGAGCGGGGTTCTTACCGCTAGTTGAGGGCAGGGAGCGGAGAACTCCGGGTGGAAGGTTCCGATCACGTCATCTTTCTCGTAGACGACGATGCTCGGGTGCAGGAGTCGATCAGTGACTTCCTAGCATCGGCGGGCATTCGGTGCATCGCAGTGGGGTCGGTAAGCGAGTACCTCGCATACCCACGGCCCGACTTGCCCAGCTGTATTGTGCTTGATATCGAGCTTCCGGGCGTAAACGGGCTTGAATTCTATGACCAGATCGCCAGCGGCGATCATCCACCGGTTGTTTTTATTACGGGCCATGGGGACATCCCCTCGACGGTCAGGGCGATGAAGCGAGGTGCCGTTGATTTCCTCACTAAACCCTTCCACGAGTCGGATCTGCTGATCGCTATCAAGGTTGGGATTGAGCGAGATCGGGAGCATCGTACGAAACAGGACGAGTTGGGTGTACTCCGACGCCGCTTTGCCGAGCTTACACCTCGCGAGCGAGAGGTGTTCCCGCTCGTGATTAGCGGGCTTATGAACAAGCAGGCGGCAGCAGAGCTCGGGATACGCGAGGTCACGTTCCAAATTCATCGAGCCAAGGTCATGCAGAAGATGCGGGCAGCCTCACTTGCCGATCTGGTGCGGATTGCCGCCACGCTTGATATCCCGATAACTCATTCCCGGCATGCAGGAGCTTTGTGAAGTGAATTCCCGTCAGTGGGTCGTCGCGATCGTGGACGATGATCCGTATCTACTTGAGTCTCTGGGAGATCTCCTGGAGTCAGCCGGGCATAAGGTCCGTTCCTATGACACTGCGTTGTCTCTTCTCCAGGATGATCGCTTGTCGGAGGTGGACTGCCTGATCACCGACATCGGCATGCCGGTGGTGGATGGGGTTGAATTGCAACGGAGGGCGAACGCTCGACTTCCCAGTCTTCCTGTCATCTTTATCACAGGCAGGGAGGAACTGGCGACGCAAAGAAGAGTAATCGAAGCTCCTGTTTCCAGAGTTTTTCAGAAGCCGTTTGATACCAGAGCATTGCTTGATGCAGTATCCGACGCTCTCTTATTTCGCGATTGACGAGGACAACATTCCTAGACCCTTCTCGAAGATGAGGACTTGCATAAAGAGTTTTCCGTTGACCGGACCAAGGCCGTTAGTCGGTCCCATCGTCCTTCTGGTCGTGACGAGGATGAAAATGCGACTGAGAAAGCCATTGCGACAGCGCAATTGTTCAAAGACAGTCGCCGCCCTTTTGGCCGGTGATCATTGGCAGCCGCAACGTTACGCAACGAGCTCGGATAGAGCCCTATGACGTACCAGCGTAGGCTCGCAGATCTTACGAATGCTGATCTAAGAGTTCTCGCCGAAGATGACGAGCGTATGCTCCTGAGGGCGCGGCGCCGAGATGGGAACATCGAGAAAACTGCGCTCGTTGTTCGGCCTAAATTGAGCCAGCCGCGGCCGGGCCTCACAGCCCGCCTCGTTAATGAACACAGCTTGAAACCCTACATCGAGCGTACCTGGGCAGCGCGCCCGACGGCGCTTTTGCAGCAAGGAGGCGTTACCGAGCTTCTGCTGGAGGACCCCGGAGGCGAGCCGCTTACGCGGCAGACCGGGTCACCGATCCCGATCCGGCGCTTCTTGATATTGTCCATGGCAATGTCCGAAGCGACGGGGCAGATGCATGAAGCTGGGCTGATCCACAAGGATATAAAGCCCAACAATTTTCTTATTAGCGGCTCTGGCGATCGTGCGTGGTTGACCGGCTTTGGCATTGCTTCGCGGCTTCCCCGCGAGCGACAGACTCCCGTGCCTCCCGAAGTGATCGCTGGTACATTCGCCTATATGGCTCCGGAGCAGACCGGACGCATGAACCGTTCGATCGACGCTCGCAGCGATCTCTACTCCCTTGGCGTCACGCTCTACGAGCTGATCACCGGCGCCCTGCCATTCGTTGCTACCGACCCAATGGAGTGGATCCATTGTCATGTGGCACGTCAACCGATACCTCCTTCAAAGAGGTTGAACGGAATTCCGGAGCCTGTTTCAGACATTGTCATGAAGCTGCTGGCGAAGGCCGCGGAAGACCGCTACAAGACGGCTGCTGGCCTGAGCGCGGATTTGCAGCGCTGTCTTGAGGAATGGGAGACGCACGAAGCCGTTCGGCCGTTTGAACTTGGCACGCGCGACGCGCCAACCAAGCTAATCTTCCGTGAAAAGCTGTACGGGCGGGAGGACGAGATCAAATCGTTGATCTCTGCGTTCGATCTGGTCGTGGCGAATGGGTTTCCCCAACTCGTTCTTGTGTCCGGCTATTCTGGGATCGGCAAATCGTCGGTCGTCAACGAATTGCACAGGTCGCTTGTATCCCGGCACGGACTCTTCGCGTCTGGCAAGTTCGACCAATACAAGCGTGGAATTCCATACGCGACGCTGGCGCAGGCTTTTCAAGGCTTGGTTGCACAACTGCTGAGCAAACACGAGGCCGAAGTGGCGCTATGGCGAGATGAGCTCGCCACCGCCCTCGGGCCGAATGGCCAATTGATGGTCAATCTCATTCCAGAATTGGAGATGATCATCGGCGAACAGCCCAAGGTGCCGGATCTTTCCGGACCTGAGGCGCAGAGCCGGCTACGTCTTGTGGTTCGACAGTTCATCGGCGTGTTCGCACGCCCCGAGCACCCCCTCGTCTTGTTCCTTGATGATCTGCAATGGCTGGATTCCGCGACCGTAGACATCGTCGAGAGTTTGGTGACTCAGACGGAAACGGCAAGCCTTCTCCTAGTGGGTGCATACAGGGACAATGAAGTTGCTCCAGATCACCCTTTGACAGGACGCCTACACTCCATCCGAACGTCAGGAGCGCCGGTACAGGAAATCCAGTTGGGCGGAATCCGGCCCGAGGACATTGTCCACATGATCGCCGATGCGCTCGACGATCATCCTCAGAGAGTGGCTCCGCTAGCCGATATCGTATTTGCGAAGGCTGGCGGCAACCCCTTCTTTACCACGCAATTCGTAGCGAGCCTCGTCGACGAGAACCTGCTCGTTTACGATCCGGACTTTTCGGGCTGGAGCTGGGATATCGATCAGGTCGGTGCGAGGCATGTGAGTGACAACATTGTGGATCTCATGATTGAGCGCCTGCGCCGCCTTCCGGAGCCCTCGCAAGAGGCGTTAAGGCAAATGGCTTGCATGGGCGCCGCTGTGAAGGCACTGACGTTCCAGCGGATTGTCGAAGCATCTGCCGAGAAGGCACACATGCTTCTCCACGACGCGCTTGTGGCCGGTCTACTCTTCCAAGTGGACGATGGCTACGCATTTGCGCACGATCGCATCCATGAAGCAGCCTATGCCTCCCTTCCCGAACCGCAGAAGGCCATCACCCACCAGCTGATTGGATCGCGGCTGCTGGCGACGCTCGATGAAACCGAGATCGATGTCGATGTCTTCCACATCGTGAGTCAGTTCGACCGCATCGAAATCGGAAGCATTGCACCTGCGGAGCGCGTGAGGGTCGCAACCCTATACTTGCGCGCTGGACGAAAAGCCAAGGCGTCCGCTGCCTATTCGGCGGCGTGCGGCTACCTGGCACGGGGACGATCACAACTCGCCGAGTTCGGCTGGACGACACATGGCGAACTTGCATTCGCCCTGGCGATGGAGCACGCCGAATGCACCTTCCTTACCGGCGACCTCGCGCAGGCCGAGCAGATGATCTCTGCCTTGCTGACGCATGGGACTGCCGATGTGGAGAAAGCGGCGGTTTATCAGCTGAAGGTCGAGCTTTGTGTTGTCAAGTCGGACAACAGCGGTGCAGTCGAAAATGGATTGGAAGGGCTGAGGATACTTGGCTTCGACTTGCCGATACGCCCTACTTGGGAAGACGTCCAGCGCGAATACGATGAGATTTGGAGCAATCTCCAGGGGGACCAGATAGAGAGCTTCGCCGATCTGCTACCCATGACAGATCAACACGCGCTAGCGGCCATGCGTTTGCTGGCGGAGATGCAGCCGCCGGCATATTTTTCCAGCTTCAACATGACCATCCTGATTATCTGCAGAATGGTAAATCTTTCCCTGACCCGAGGGGCTGCAAGCACGTCGGCGCAAGGCCTCGTCCTGATGGGCTACATCATCGGCCCCGCCTTTGGCCGCTACGAGGACGGATATCGCATCGCCCGACTTGCCAGCGATCTTGCCTCAGCGCGAAACGGATCAGTCGATATAGCGCGCGTGAACCATTTGACAGGACTTGCCGCCGCATGGACTGAACCGCTGCCCGTCGTACTTGATTGGCTACGCGCAGCATTTAGAGGCGGAGTTCAAGCCGGCGATCTCTATTACGCTTGCTTCGAGGCCGCCGTGATCGTCCTGCACGTCTTTCTCAGCGGCCAGAAGCTTGAGGATGTCGACCAGGAGTGTAAGCGTGCGCTCGATTTTGCCCGAGAAACCGGCTTTCAGGCTGGAATGGGTCTAGTGATAGCCACAGAACGCGCGGTAGCAAGCCTGCGGGGCCGGACACGCGGACTTTCGGAGTACAGCGACGAGACCTTCGACGCGGATGCCTTCGAAGCCGAACTCGCCCGCTCGCAGAACTCTGTCGTCATGTGGTGGTACTGGACCCGCAAGACCATGGTTCATTTCCTTGCGGGGGAGTACGAGTCTGCCTTGGCCGCTGCGGACGAGGTACAATCGCAGTCTTCGATCCGGAACATGCAGATCGAGCAGATGGACTGCTTCTACTACGCCGGGCTTTCGATGGCTGCACTCATCGATGAAACACCCGCTGCCCAGCGGGGCGCAATGCGCGCGAAATTGGCTTCGCAGCACGCCCAGTTGCGTGCCTGGGCCGATGAAACAGGTTCTCCGACATTTGCCGACAAGCACCTCCTCGTCGCAGCGGAGATAGCGCGGGTAGACGGACAGGATCTGCAAGCCCAGCGCCTCTATGACGAGAGCATCCGCTTTGCGAAGGAAAACGGCTTCCTGCACAATGAAGCCGTTTCCAATGAAATGGCTGGCCGGTTCTATGCCCGGCGGCACTTCGAAAGAATCTCCCAGATGTATTTGCGGGAAGCCCGCCTATGCTATCTGCGCTGGGGAGCCCACGCCAAAGTCAAGCAGATGGAGGCATCGTACCCGCAACTACAAGAAGAGCAGCCATTAGCACTGTCGACCAGCACGACGTTCGCGCCGGTCGAACAACTCGAACTGGCGACGGTGATCAAGGTCGCTCAGACCGTCTCGGGGGAGATCGTCCTCGAAAAGCTCGTCGACGCGCTGATGCGCATGGCGATCGAACATGCTGGGGCAGGGAGAGCGGTTCTTATGCTGAGCCAAGGTGCGGAGACCTATATCGAGGCCGAAGCCGAGATGACGGGTCATGGCGTGGTAGTGCGGTTGCGGGACAACCTGGACCTCACAAATGCCGCGCTGCCTGATTCAGTCGTCCAGCACGTCCTCAGTACCAAAGAAACGGTTATCTTGGAGAATGCACTGTCAACCAGCCCGTTTTCCACCGATGCATATGTCCTGGACCGCCATGTGCGCTCTCTTCTGGCGCTGCCGCTGATCAATCAGGGGAAGCTGATCGGGCTGCTATATCTGGAGAACAACCTTGCCGCGAACGTATTCACGCCCAGTCAGATAGCTGTTCTGAAGCTGATTGCGTCCCATGCCGCCGTTGCCCTGGAGAATACACGCCTTTATCGCGACCTCGCCGAACGCGAGGCGAGAATCCGCCGTCTGGTGGATGCCAACATTATCGGCGTCTTCATGTGGAAGTTCGATGGCCTGATATTCGAGGCTAATGACTTGTTCCTTAACATGCTCGGCTTTGACCGCGAGGATCTTGCCGCGGGGCGAGTTTATTGGACTGATTTGTCTCCACCTGAGGAATGGGAGAACGACGCCAGAATTGTCGCCGAAGTAAAAGCAACGGGGATAGCGCGCCCCTGGGAGAAGGAGTTCTTTCATAAGGATGGAAGACGGGTTCCCGTACTGCTTGGCGCCGCCACATTTGGCGACGTGGGATTGGACGGCGGGGTCACCTTCATTCTGGATCTGACTGCGCGAAAGCAGGCGGAGGAGGCCGCTCGTGCAAGCGATCGCCGTTACCATGACCTTCAATCCGAATTGGCCCACGCGAGTCGGGTCGCTACTGTCGGGCAACTCTCCGCCGCGATCTCTCATGAGCTGCGCCAGCCCTTAGTGGGTGTGGTGACCAGCGCTTCGGCAGGGCTGAACTGGTTGTCAGCAGACCCCCCAAATATTCCCGCAGTTCGGCGCGCGCTCGAGCGGGCGATGAGCGAGGGACATCGGGCAGCCGAAGTGCTCGATCGCACACGTGCCCTTGTCACCAAGATGCCGCCTAAGAACGACCTCGTGGACGTCAACGCAATCATCTCCGACACAGTCGCGCTGGTTCGAGAGCAACTTGTGCTGAATGACGTGTCGCTTGAGGTTAGCCTGCACAGGGCCCTCCCTCGCGTCTTGGCGGATCGCGTCCAGTTGCAGCAGGTCATCCTAAACTTGATGCTCAATGCCTTAGACGCCATGGCCAGTGTCAACGATCGGCCGCGGGAACTAAAATTAGTTTCCAGACGCCAATCCAAGCATGTGATCTATGTCGCGGTGCATGATAGTGGTCCTGGCGTGCCATTCGGCTTGGAAGAAAAGCTTTTCGACGCCTTCTATTCGACGAAACCGGATGGAATGGGAATGGGACTGGCAATCAGCAAGACAATTATCGAATCCCACGGCGGCTCGCTCGGAACGGCACGCAATGAACCACAAGGGGCGATTTTCGGCTTTTCCCTGCCAATCGACAGTCCTGACCCGCCCTCCTTAAGTGCTCGCAGAGAACGCCGATAACGCCAAGTGAAAGACGTCAGCCCTTAACCGAACTATTGTTCTGCATATGCCCATTGTTCAGCTTCGACCATCTCAGCCGCGCAGACATGTCCTGGCCTTGGCATAACATTAGGGGCATCTCGATGTTCCGGAATGCCTCAGAACCCGTTCTGGCGATCTTCCCCCTGCTTATGGCTATCGTTTTGATGCTGGTCACTGGTGAGCCGTGGCTCCTGATCATGGGCGTCGTGTCGGTCTGTTCCTTTGGTACTCGGCTTATCGGCTTCATTGCGACGGTCTTCGTGACGCTGCTTTTCGCGCTTGCCCACTTTCCGCCTGCACATCTGACGACAAAGGGTGACTTCTTTCCTTCACTGCAAACCGCACTCTTTGGAGGTGCAGCCTTGGTCATTTTCACCATGATCAGGTATGCGATGCTCTTACCAACCAAGGCGGATGATCGCATGCGATTTGCGGCGGCCATCGTGGACAACATGCCGACCATGGGGTGGTCTCTGAACAGCAAGGGTGAGTACACGTACACAAATCAGGCGGTACAGGACTATGTCACGGGCAACAAGCGACGGACAGACTTGGACGACTGGAAAAATGCCATTCCGCTTGTGCACCCCGAAGACGTGGAACAGACATTTGGCCGGCTGGTGGAGTGCCTTGCCAGCGGCGAGGACTTTGTGACCGATTGCCGCATCCAAAGGCATGACGGCAGCTATCGTTGGTTTCATGCAGTTGCTCGCGCTGCCCGGGGTGCCAAAGGGGACATTACCGGCTGGTACGGCACGTCTGTGGATATACATGAACAGAAGCTCGTCGAGCAGGCCCTCAGGGAGAGTGAGCGAGAGCTTCGACAACTCGTTGACGCCATTCCTGCCCTAATCTGGTGCGCAACGCCCGAGGGTGAACCGTCCTACGCAAATAAGCAGGTCACCGCGTTTGCCGGCATCGTGATTGGAGACCTGGAGGTTCCAAACAAGACCCGCCTGCGTGAGGCCCTCGAACTGACCGTGCACCCCGACGATCGTGTTCGGGTCAGTGACGCGATGATGCGGTCATTCTCGACGGGCACCTCCTTTGCGGAGATATACCGCTTGCGCCGCCACGACGGCGTGTTTCGCTGGGTCGACAGTCGTCTTGCGGCTCTGCGCGACGACACGGGCAAGATCACGCGCTGGTACGGCGCCCTCATCGATATCGACGAGAGCAAGCAGGCCGAGGAAGCTCTGCGGGCGAGTGAGAGGCAGCTGCAGCTTCTGGTCGACACGGTGCCTGTCATGGTCTGGTGCGCGTCGCCTTCGGGCGTACCAACTTACACCAACAGGCGGCTCAGCGATTACACCGGAATCCGCGTCGGGGATTTTAACCAGGCGGGGTTAGAGCTCAGCCAGCCGATAGACTTGTTGGTGCATCCAGACGACAGGGAACGGTTCCGCCGCGCCCTGGCTGAGTCCTTTGCTTCAGGCAAGCCGTTTACGTTGCGCTATCGCCTCAAGCGACACGATGGGCCCTACCGCTGGACCGACAGTCGGTCGGAGCCGCTTAGCGACGGGGATGGCCGGCTGCTGCAGTGGTATACGGTCATCACCGATATCGAAGATGAAACGAGGATGCAGGAGGAACTGAGGTCGGCGCATGAGCAACTTGCGAGCGCCTCGAAGGCAGCCAGCCTTTCCGAGCTGACCGCATCCATCGCGCATGAAGTCAATCAGCCGCTGGCCAGCATCGTGGCAAGCTCACAGGCTTGCGAGCACTGGCTGAAGGCCGATCCGCCTAACACGAAACGCGCGATGGCCAACGTGGGCAGGATCGTGAGGGATGCAAATCTGGCCGCAGACACTATCCGTCGGATCCGGGCCCTGTTCCAAGCGAACTCGGAAGCTAGGACGTCGGTCAGCATCAAGGAACTTGTCCTGGAGGTCTGCCGACTCATGGAGGACGAGCTTGCGGCGAACGCAATCCAGCTCAGAACCGGCTTGGATAGCGGCTTGCCGTCGGTAATGGGGCATCGCGTCCAGCTTCAGCAGGTTCTCGTCAACCTGATCCGGAACGGCATCGATGCCATGAAACAGGTGCCTCCGGAGAAACGAGTCCTTGAAATCGGCTCGCGATATGATGCCGGCAACCGGATTTCCGTGGAAGTGCGCGATCAAGGCTCCGGAATGGAAGACCCATACATGATATTCGAGGCGTTCTACTCGACCAAGAGGAACGGCAAGGGTATCGGACTGGCGATCTGCCGTTCCATCATTGAGGCGCATGACGGGGAGATCCGAGCTGAGAAAGGGGAAAACGGAGGCGCGGTCTTCACCTTTACTTTGCCTATTAATAACCCGGTGCAAGGCGGAAATGGTGACACGTCCACAGCCGGGCTCCAATAGCAACTTGAACCACGCGAGGGAGATTAAACTACAATCGCTGCGGTAGCCGAGGTTCCATGCTCTGAGCCATCATGTCGGCTATGCGCACAAGGTCAGGAACCGTGCGCACATCCAGTTTGCGCATGACGCTGCCCCGATGCAACTTTGCAGTAGACTCGCTTATACCGAGTTCTGCCGCAATTTGCTTGTTCATAAGTCCCGCAGCGACAAGCCAAGTCACATCCAATTCGCGTTCGGTCAGACAAGAGAAACGCCGGCGCAAGTCATTAATCGCTTGCTGCTGGCGCCGCCTCGCGCGATCCCGTTCGAGAGCAGCGGAAACGGCGTCCAGGAGATCTTGATCCCGGAACGGCTTGGTGAGAAAATCCACCGCGCCTGATTTCATCGCGCGAACGGTCATCTGTATATCCGCATGAGCAGTAAGGAAGACGATCGGAGTCTTAACTCCCGACCGCGCGAGTTGTTCTTGAAACTCAAGTCCGCCGAGCCCCGGAAGCCGAACGTCCAGGACGATGCAACTCGGGGTGTCAGGTGACTTGTTTTTCTGAAGAAAATCACTGACCGAGCCGAAGGCTTGTGAGGGGAGATCGATGGATTTCAGGAGAGCTTGAAGAGCTTGGCGAACCATACCGTCGGCGTCAATTATGGAGACGCTGGATTCCCTGGCGGCATGCTCGCTCCGAGACACAGGACGGCGAGAGGGGCTGCGGTCGACGGACGAAGCCATAATTGTGTCTGACGTCACGATGTTAATAAGTTCTTTTACCGTGTTTTCCATTGATCTGACCCTCAATTGCAGATATTGCGTGTTATACTCCGAGATTTGTGAAATTAGCAGTATAACGCTTCGGGGGGCGGTGGCATTTTAGTGGCAGCGGTGCGCCTGTTTGGCTTCTGGTAAAATGTATTGAAAGCCGTGCTTCAGAACTATTAGAGATTTCTATTAGATCTACGTTGACCGGTAGGAAGCCCTCAGCCACGCAATCCTCCTATGAGATTGCAGCGCCCCTCTCTGCCGAGGAGTTCCCGCGGCTCGAACTGTGCTGCTGAGCTATTATTTCGATCTGCGCCAAGCATGGAAGTTGCGGCGCAGGGTCATGTTTGGGGTGCCGGTAGGATCGGGCCGGGCTCTCCACATGCGCTGGCCCTGATTTGCCAAAGGCAGTTCGACCGAGAACGTCGATCCTACATTCGGGATTGACCTCACTGTGACTCGATGGCGCAGCAGGTCCGCAGTCTGTTGGACGATCATAAGGCCAAGACCCATGCCGTCCTGCTCCGCGGCGTCACCTCGCTCGAATGCATCAAAGATTCGTGCGAGGCGTGCGGCGGGAATCCCGGCGCCGTCGTCCTGCACGTCAATGCAAGCTCTGTGGCGCCTGGTCCGGCACATCAGTCGGACATGGCCACCCGGTCCGCTATATTTGATCGCATTGCCGACCAAATTTCGCAGGATCGTGTGGAGCAATTCGGAATCGGTCTCAACGATGATGTCGCAGGAGGTTATCTGAAGCTCGACGCCGCAAGCTTCAGCGTAGAATCGCCAATCCATTCGAGCCGCTCCAGCACTGGAGCAAGGAGCAAATTCTGGCGGCGCGGTTGCAACGTCTCGTCTTTCTGCGACAAGCGAGCGAGATCATCGAGCTCGCTACCCAGGCGCTTCATTGCGTCAAGAGCGACGCGGAGACGATCGGCAGTGGCGGACGACACACCAGCTTCAGCCGCGCGGGCGAGCGACAAGATCGCGACATGCAGCGGTTGCTTCAAATCATGGCCCGCAACCGCCATCATCCTCGCCATGGCGGCCCGCGATGCTAGCGCTCGTTCCACTGTTTCTTCAATTGCTTCTTTTGGCATATTCGTCCCGATCTTCTCCGTTAACGCGACGCCACGCTACGGCGAAGGTAGATCGTGAATAATCCCACCTAGCGGCAGTCGAGTCCGCCCACACGGGCGGGCGACCGTACCAATGTATGGAAGGGCTATCCTTTGCGCCGATAGGTGAAACGGCAACCCACACTTAGCATCACACGGTCAGCACCGAGTACGGCAAGCCTGACTCTCGTTGAAGCAAAGGAATCACAGATGACATTGCCTTCGTTCCGATACCAACTTGAGAAGTCCATCCCACGTGTAGGGAACGGCGGCATCACACGAGGTGCCTCGATGCACCAGTTTCCCGCCAGCATCGGGATCGCCGGCGTGTCGATGCGCCTCGGCCCCGGCGCAATGCGCGAACTGCATTGGCACGCCAATGCCGCCGAATGGGCGTTTGTGATTTCTGGCAACTGCCGCACAACGATCCTCAACCCTAAAGGGGAAGCGGCGACTGATACGTTCGGGCCGGGCGATGTCTGGTATTTCCCGCGCGGATGGGGTCACTCTATACAAGGGGTCGGACCCGGCGAATGCCATTTTATTCTCATCTTCGACAATGGCGATTTCTCGGAAGACCATACCTTCAGCATCACCGACTGGCTGTCGTGTACGCCAGCGGACGTCGTGCGTCAGAATTTGGGCCTTTCCGTTGAGTCCCTATCCAAGCTACCGCACAAAGAGGTCTATTTCGCAAGCGGCCCGGCGCCCGATGACCGGTCCCCGGATGCCGAGCCACGCCCGGTTCCGGCACTGACGACACCCCATCGCTACCCGCTCTCTGCTCAGCAACCGCGTCGGGTGCCGGGCGGCGGAACGCAAAGAACGGTGTCGGTTAACGAGTTTCCGATCTCTACCACGATGGCCGGTTCGTTGTTGGAGATCGAGCCTGGGGCAATGCGCGAACTACACTGGCATCCCAATGCCGACGAGTGGCAATACTACATCGAAGGGGCCGCAGAGATGGCGGTGTTCCTCGCAGAAGGTCAGGTTGTTATTGAGCAGTTCGAGACAGGGGATATAGGCTATGCGCCAATGGGTTCCGGCCACTATATCCGCAACACGGGATCAGGAATTCTGCGCGTTCTGGTCGGGTTCAATGACGGTCACTATGAGGCGAACGACCTCTCTGCCTGGCTGGCGGCCAATCCGGTCGACGTGTTGGCGGCGAACCTCAGCTTACCAAGGCTGACCGTGGCCGATTTGAGGGCCGCGCCGCGCTTTCTGACGCCGGCCCTTGACGACAAAACGTGAGTGAAGCGGCCGCGTCACCCAATCTTCCTGACCAACTCCACCAGGTGACGAGAACGGAGCAGGGCTATTTGGTGCAGACGGAAGCAGAAATGAACGCATCGATCTCGTTCATCCACCGGCTGCCGACGTTGATCCAAATGTCGCGCTGCCACCTGGATTGGGCTGGCCCAGCCCATGCGGCCGTTGCGCGGCAGGAGGATGGCATCACCTTATCGATCTGCTCGGAAACGATGCAGCGGTCGGCTACCTTGCCCTAATTGCGAAATGCCCGACGAGAATGTTCGAACCGCTTCGGAACAATGTGTTTGGCGTGCGGCCACTGCCGTTCGGGCTGCCTCGCCTGACACGCGCCCGCGCCGGCGCGGCGACGATGCCGTTGGTCGAAGAGCGTCCCGCGCCTACTGCGGCGCGTCGAACTTTGCCCTCGAAGCCCTCACAGAAGCGCCATCGCAAGAAGTCGCGCGCTTGGCATACGGGTGATGCCGGTCCAGTCTTGACGCCATGCCGACGGGCATAGTCTCCGAAGCTCCAGAATCGACGGTTACTATGCTCCGACGCAGGCCACTATGGGCGGATGGCAGGCCCTTGAACCGAGCGACGTCGATGGGATCGCACAGATATTTGTCGGTCTGGTGCCGTCGAAACGTGCGCGGCCAGCCCGACAGTTGGCAGGTCAAAACTGGTACGCAACACGCAGACCGCGAGCGGTTACGAACGCTTCGTCCCCAGGCGGTGATCTGCCAGACGCAGGCAGATCACGGTCAGATCAGGGCGGATCTATTGACCTTTTTTGGTCGCCGGTTAGTGGGCGACCGACCGGCCGCTGGGGCGACGCTTTTGTTGTGAACGCAGGGATAACCCAAGGCCAATGAACCCCCCACCCTGGAACAGAAGGTCGACCGTGAGTATTGCCCCGAGTAGCCAGAGACCGACTGCGGGCCAAGTGGCGACAATGAACGTGCCAACAATGATGGTAAAGACGCCGCTGCCGGCGATCCACCCCCATCCACCCTGGTTGCGGAGCTGCAGGCCGGTGACAATGCGAACGATGCCAGCGGCGATGAGCAGGATTCCGAGCACCAGGGAAATGTCGACCGCGGTCAGGAGCGGATCGTAGAGCGCGATCGCTCCGGCGGCCGCGTAGAGCAGCCCGGCCAGGACGTAGAGAGAGCGGCGGCCCCAACCGCTCGTCGTGAAGGCGTGTATAATCTGCATCACGCCGCCGGCGAGCATCATCGCGGCAATGTAGAGAACAGACACTAGCGTCGCGGAGAAAAGGTTCAGGCTCGCAATTGCACCGGCTACCAGACATCCAACTCCAAGCGCCGCGAACCAACCCCATTTTCCGTATAATTCCTCTGGTGGCGCTCCGAGTGAACGATCGATTTTTGTGTCGAACATTTGAGATCTCCTTCTTATCCATCTGATAGGCTTGATGTATTAGGCCAGGCGCCGGAAGATCGCCGGGCAAAGCCGCAATGCTGAGGAAGGGGAGGTTCTTACCGGTGAGCGGCTCAGAACGCTGCATGCACCGTGGTCGGCTACCTGAGAGCGTCCTCGACGGTCGTCGCGATCCATTGTTCGACGGTGAGACCGACGTCCCCAGCACGAGTTGCCGCCGCAGCCGCCGCCGTGGGAGGTAGCGGTACATTGTAGATGATGTCGCGGATGGTGTCGGCCGCAAACACCTGACGCGTCACAGTGCCGGCAAATTGTCTCATTCTTTCGAGCTTCTCCGCATGGCTGCCGGTACTGGCCGACATGGCCGGGCAGAAGAGCGCGATGAGGTAATTTATCGTGTCGTCGCTGGACATTCCGTGCTCGCGGAGAAGCTGGATCGCCGCCTGCAACTGGGCAGGCTGGTCCAGCGTCAGCCCTCTAGGCAGGAAGGCCGTGACCTCGTCTTCAACCTCAGAAACGTGGAGGCTGGCTGCGGACGGGCACTCCAATTCCTGGGCATGAAGACTCGCTGGCTGTGTGATGAGAGCTACGTGGGCGGTCACCATGGTAACGACGAAGCTACAGGACTTCATGGCAATCTCCTTGAGAGGGGTAAAGGAATGGAAATCATTGGGCGGCGACGATTTGGACAGTATATATTCGCGTCCTGGCTGACCTAGCCCCATGCCAGGACGTCGGGCGTCGGGCGTCGGGCGTTGTGCTTCGGAATCGGCGGCCGAGACAGGGGCTGTCGTCATGCAATTCCGTTGAGAATCAGTGTGGATCGAACATGCGAGGCTCCATACGCTTGTTCCGAAAAGCTGGACCGAATGCCATTGTTGGGGGAGGTCCTTCGTTACCTTCCCAGCCGCGTGCTCAAGGGACGAAATGACGGTCCAAGTACGTCGCAAACCTGAGCGTCATTGCCGCTCGGCTCAATTGGACAGTCGTCTTGCAATATGTACCGTCGCCTAGGGTTCATCAGCTTTGGACCTAGATAACCTGCCAATGAACTGAGACCCTGGCGGCTCTACGCAAGGGAACAAGCCTCAAAGTCAAGGTGGTCGCGGACAGCGGCAAGGAGACAGATTTCGCCCTGTCGCTGAAGGGCTTTCCGGGCGCGCTCGACAAGACAGCGGCGCTGCTGAAGTAAGATGTGGAATCCTTGCAAGGCGGGCCGGAACTGCCGGTGTCCGAAGCCAATCCCGCTAAGACGATCCTTGGCTGCGTGTGCTGCCACTCCCGGAGCGTGGGAATCGAGCATTCAGAACTTCGAATTTGCTCAATCTCCTCTGTCGTGATTTGGACGCCAGAAGTTGCCGGTCCGCTTGTGATGCGGTGGACGGCTCTCCTCCCGACCTGCGGTATGATTGTGGGGCCAGAACTGGAGGGGATCTATGATGGGCAACGTTACGACGATTGGTCTGGATATTGCGAAGTCAGTGTTTCAAGTCCACGGGGTGGATGCGGCGAGTGAGGTTGTCGTTCGCAGGAAGCTGACGCGTGGGGCGCGTGCTGGCATTCTTCGAGAGCCTGCCACGTTGCCTGGTCGGTATCGAAGCCTGCAGCTCGTGGCATTATTGGGCGAGAGAACTGACTGCACGTGGCCATGATGTCCGGCTGCTGCCGGCGCAGTATGTGAAGCCTTATCTGAAGCGGCAGAAGAATCTTATCTGAAGCGGCAGAAGAATGATGCCGCAGATGCAGAGGCGATCTGCGAGGCGGTCACTCGGCCGACCATGCGCTTCGTGCCTTTGAAATCACCCGAGCAGCAAAGTGTGATGATGCTGCACCGGGTCCGGTTGATGCTCAACCGCCAGCGCACGCAGATATCGAACGCGTTGCGGGCACACCTATCCGAGTTCGGGATCGTAGCGCCGATCGGGCGGAATGGGATTGAGCAACTGCTCGTGGTCGTCAACGACGAGAGCGAGGCCAGGATACCAGCTGACGCGCGGCTATGCCTTCGCATGCTCGAGGCGCAGCTCAGGGTCGTGAAGAAACAGATTCTCGAAAGCGATCGTAGGGTTCGGGCGAATGCGCGTGAGACCGAGCTTGGTCGCAGGTTGATGGAAATCCCAGGCGTCGGCCCGCTGCTGGCAAGTGCATTCGTGGCTAAGGTCGCGGATGCGCATGCGTTCAAGTCGGGGCGCTGTCTATCGGCATGGATCGGACTCGTGCCAAAGCAGAACTCGAGCGGGGGAAAGGAGAGGCTCGGCAGTATCTCCAAGGCCGGCAATCGCTACTTGCGGCAGTTGCTCATGGTGGGTGCGATGGCGGTCATCCGCTATGCCGAGCGCAACGGTACCAGGAGGCCATGGCTCGTGCAGTTGATGGCACGGCGAACAGCCAAGGTTACGGCGGTTGCGTTGGCCAACAAGACCGCCCGGATGGTCTGGGCACTGATGACGAACGGCGAGCGCTACAGGGAACCGGTCATCGCATAGAACAAGATAAGGCGAGCGATCGCTGACGAGGTTGGAAAGGGCGGACAGGAGCTAATGCACAAAGCCGGTTGATACCGCCGGATCAGGAAAACCCACTGGGGCCGTGCACCTCGAGTGCGAGCTTACGATCGGGACCTGAGACGCGCGAATGGCATTATGGCCAGCGGCACATGATAGGCCGCACCTACAGGTCGGATACATGGCCGCACCAACCAGCAAAGGCAAAGCTCAAAGAATCCGTTGCCAACGGAGAGCCGTCCATACACGGCCCCATTCACGACATCAGCAGCTCGACGTAGATGCCGGTCACTGGCGTTATCATAACCTTCACACAGCACTGTAGACGCTTCTTGCCCGGCATCGGGACCTTTGAGCGAGGCGTTTGGTCGACTGGGCGTAGCAATCTTGTGGGTGGGACAAAAACATTGAAAAGCATTGGAACAGATTTGAATGTCGGATGGTCCCACCGGATCCTAACTAGTTGATTATGGTCGTTTTCCAAGCATCCTCCTCCGTGACTAACATAATCATTATTTATCAACGGGTTACGAAGCGGTTCGCCCAAATTGATTCAAGAAGCTGATCCAGCCACTCGCTGACCGCATTCGTCTTCTACCGAATGGCAGCTTTGCGCCCAATATCAGACACTGAGATCTCTTCAGTGTTCCCCAAGAACAGACATTCCGACCTGCGCCGACCGGAGAGATTGCAGTGCTGAGATGCAGAATTCCAGCCGCTCCAGCTGCGACTTGTAAGCCCGCAATTGAAGGCCGATCTCATGGAGCTTTGCGTGTTTATCGGTGCGTGCCGCAATCAGCTCTTGTTCAAGCAGAGCAATCTTTTTCCTGATGGCTTGCGCGTCGGCAACTCGCTGTAGCCTGATCCAGCCCCGCCCTTTCATAGACCCAATCCCTCGAAGCTAACTATTCAAAGGACCGGATGCATTCACGACACATCTCATGCTGGCGGAATGATCGCAAAAACTCAGCTTTCCTGTACACAGTGGCGCTCAGATGCCGTTGCGGATGATGTGGCAAACCAAACCCGTGCCGCGATATGGCGCGCCCGACGCCGTCGAAGCAACCCTAGTTCGGCTATTTTCTGACCGTCCGGCGCCACGAAGCCCATCTGAAGTCCATCTGAAACCCAGGTATATTAGCAAGCAGAAATATTACAGATGAAGGCACTTCTGTTGAAAGTGTCGCCGCCCAGCCGGCTACAAGAGCTATAGCTGCTCCGGCGGCAAGAATGTGCATTAGCTAAAAGAGATGCTGTGGCGTTATGGATACGGTTACTAAACATGTCGTCGACTACCGCTTTTTTCATTGATAATTAGTCTGCCTGGGGTAACCCTAGGTTAGCGGTGAATCGGGGGAGGCTTATGCGACAGGATGAATCAGCCTTTCGAGCGGGACAACGGTCCCGCAGCAACTCCCGTTCTATCATCGCTCAATACTTGGCCCATCTGGACGGAATGTCCTCCTGGTGATGGCAGGCCAGCAAATATCATTCTCGAATGGAGCCTGTTTGGACCGTGAGGCCGGCGGGGCGATTGACCATGCAGCAGACGACTAGGCACCAGGCAAGCGGAACCCAGCGCCAGTCGAGCAAAAGTGAACGGGAAGCAGAAGCGCCGGGTGGCCGTCCGGCGGCCGCCTCTTCGCCTCTCATGCGCGGCGGCCGCATGACCAAATGGAAGGGCGAGGCCGCGAGCTTCGCGCCGAATCTGGCGCATCTCGTTTCGGTCATCGAAAAATCCTTCATCGGCCCGATTTTGGCCGCGTCGCTCCTGGTCGGCATTGCAGCCACCCCGGCGGGCGCCACCGATCGCTATTGGGACGCCAACAGCACGAGTCCGGGCCTCGGCGGCTCCGGCATCTGGAACACGACGTCCGCGTTGTGGAACAACCAGACCGAAGCTGGCCCGATGGTCATCTGGAGCAACGGCGCGCTGGACGATGCGTTCTTCGCCGGGACGGTCGGCACAGTCAACCTCGGCGCGCCGGTCACGGTCCATAATCTGACCTTCGGCGTCAGCGGTTATACTCTGAGCGGCGGCACTCTGACGCTCGGCGGCTCCACACCCACCATCGATACGGGCGCTGGAACCGCCACCATCAGTTCCGCAATCGACGGCAATGCCGGACTGACAAAGGTGGGAAGCGGCACCCTCACGCTTGGCGGCGCCAACACCTTCACGGGGGGCGTGAATGTTAACGCCGGCACCTTGGCGCTCAACGGCGCGAGCAGCTTCGTTGGTGACGTTAATGTCGCCAACGGTGCAACCCTAACAGTAGACGCCGATGCCGCGCTTGGCGCGGCCGGCAATCGCGTCGTCACCACCATCGGCGCAAGCTTGACACTCAACAGTGCCCTCGGCGCCAACCACATGGTCTCATTGGGCGGCGGAGGGCAAACCACCGTCACCGGGGGCGGCGCCGCCGCGACCCGCTTCACCGGCGCCGGCGGCCTGACGGCTTACCGGACATCCCTGGCCAACAACGCCAACGACTATACCGGCCAGACGGTCGTCCAGGTGGGCGCCGAAGTCATCACCTTCAGCTCGGTCGGCAATCTCGGTTCAGCGAGCGCGCTAGGAGCTGCCAGCGACCCCACGCTGGGAACCATTTCAGTCCAGCGCGTATTTGGCGCCACCGGCACGTTCTCGTACACCGGGACTGGAAGCGACTCCAACCGCGACTGGAGTTTATCGGCCGGCGGCCACCTGGTGTTCTCGAACAGCGGCAGTGGAGCCCTGACGCTGCGGGGAGACATCGCGCTCAGCGGCACCGCCGGCACAGCCGTTGTCTTCTCCGCTGATTCCGCCGATTTGGCGCTCCTGGGGCAGATCGGACTGCCCAGCGGCAATCTCCTCAGGGTCTCTTTCGCAGGCGGTGGCAGTGCCCGCACCATCACGCTCGGCGACAACAACAGTTTCAACGCACCGGTTACGATCGGTACTGTCAGCGTCAAGGCAGGCACGCTCGCAGACGCCGGGACGAACAGTTCGTTGGGCGCCGGCACGAGCGTGGGTCTCACCAACGGCGGCGTTCTGAGCTATACGGGCGGCGGCGCCTCAAGCAATCGCACCTGGACGTCCGACGGCGCCACGATGATCAGCAACGACGGCGCAGGCGGGCTTTCGCTCAGCGGCGCAGCAAGCTTCGTGGCGGGTGGCACCGACACCTTGACGCTCGGCGGCAGCTATGGCGGCACCAATACCTTCTCGGGCGTGATCTCCGGCACCGGCAACCTGGCCAGCAGCGGCTCCGGGACATGGGTGCTCGCCGGCGCCAATACCCGCGCTGGCAGCATCACGGTGAACGGCGGCACCCTGCACGCGGGCAACTCCTCTGCTTTCGGCACGACCACGACAGTGACCGTCAACAGCGGCACGCTCAACCTCAACAACTTCAACCTGTCAAGCACAGGCTTCTCCGGGACCGGCGGAACCGTCGCGCTGGGGAGTGGCAATCTGAGCGTCAATCAAGCCGCCAACACGACTTTCGCCGGAGGCATAACCGGCGCCGGCGGCAGCCTGACCAAGCTTGGTGCGGGCACGTTGACGTTGACCGGAGCCAGCTCTTATACCGGCGCCACCAGCATCGGTGGCGGCGCTTTGGCGCTGAATTTCAACGCGGCCGGCGCGCCGGCGAGCAACATCATTTCCAGTGCCTCCACACTGAACATGTCCGGCGGCACGCTGACGGTGGCCGGCTCGGCAGGCCAGACGCAAAGCTTCGCGGCCAGCAACATCACCGCCGGCGGCAACACCATCGCTGGATCGGGGAACGTCACCCTCAATCTCGGCGCGATCAATCGAACCGGCGGCATCGTCAATTTCGTTCTGCCCACCACCGGCGCGATGACGACTACGCCGAGCACGGTGCTGGGTGGCTGGGCCACGGTCACCAGCGGCACAACGACCGACTACGCGCAGGTTGACGCATCCGGCAACATCATCGCTCGCACCACCTATGCGAACAAGGACGATGCCAGCACCTGGGTAACCGGCGATGTGGTCAGCGATGAAGCCCCCGGACCGAATACGCCTTATGTCGGAACCGTTACTGGCAACGTGCAACTCGGCGGCATCAAATACACCGCGGCGGCGGCTTCTACCGTGACGATTGGTTCCGGTAACACGCTGGGCATCGACGGCACCGTCATCGTGTCCGCCTCGGTGGGCAACAAAACCGACACCATCACCGGCGGTCGGCTGACCGGACCCGTCGGCGGCGGCACGCTGAGCGTGTTGCAGAACAGCACGGGCAATTTCGTGATCGGCTCGGCCGTCGTCGACAACGGCGCCACGATCGGCTTCACCAAGGCCGGCGCCGGACTCGTCACCCTCTCCGGCACCAATAGCTATACCGGGGTTACCACCATTAGCGCCGGCACGCTCTCAGTCAACACGATCGCGAACGGCGGGACGCAAAGCGCCATCGGCGCCTCCAGCAATGCCTCCACCAATCTCGTGATCCAGGGCGCCACGCTGCAATATACTGGCGCCAACACATCGAGTGACCGCGGTTTCACCCTTGTGACCAGCGGCGCCGTGACCGCAGGCACGATCGACGTCAGCCAAGTGACCACGAACCTGCAATTGTCCGGACTGGTCACAAGTCCGGACAATGCGGGTCTCACCAAGACCGGCGCGGGCACGCTGACGCTGTCCAACGCCGGCAACAACTATACAGGCATCACCACCGTCAGCCAGGGCACGCTCGCCGTCAGCACGCTCACCAACGGCGCTAGCAACAGCGGCATCGGCGCCGCCTCGAGCGCCTCGTCGAACCTGGTGCTGCAGAACGGCGGCACTCTCGGCTATGTCGGCGCCAACGCCAGCAGCAATCGCGGCTTTACGCTGGGCACCGGGGGCGGCGGAATCGGCGTGGTCGGCGGCACCACCCTGACGATGAGCGGCACGGCAACGGGCTTGGGCGGCCTGACCAAGAGCGGCGCCGGCACCTTGGTGTTGTCCGGCACGAACAATTATTCCGGGGGCACCATGGTGGGCGCCGGCACGCTGCGCGCCGGGTCGACCAGCGCCTTCGGTACCGGCTCGATGACGGTGAACACGGGCGCGACCCTGGACCTCGCTGGCAACAACAATACAGTGAGCGGGCTCAACGGCGCAGGCAGTGTGCTGCTGGGTAGCGCGACGCTGTCGATCACCGGCACCGGGAGCTATTCGGGGACCATGGGCGGTGCCGGCGGCGTCACCATCGGCGCCGGCAGCACGGGGAACCAGACCTTCAGCGGTTGCGGCAACAGCTATGCCGGGCCGACCAGGGTCAATAGCGGCAGCACACTTAACGTCGGCTGTCTCGCCAATGGCGGAGCGCCGAGTGATGTCGGGTCCTCCAGCAAAGACTCGACCAACCTTGTCCTCGTCAACGGGACGCTGAACTACACGGGTGGCACCGTCACCACCGATCGCGGCTTCTCGATGCCGGGATTTGTCGGCGGCAACATCGGAGTGCAGAACGCCGCGACAACACTGACCTTCAGCGGCCCGGCCACCGGAGCAGGAAGCGTCACAAAGTTAGGTTCCGGCACGCTCGTACTGTCCGGGATCAACACATATGGGCTTGGCACGACCGTCTCGGCTGGCATATTGCGCGCCGGATCGGCGAGCGCCTTCGGCACCGGCTCAATGACCGTCAACACCGGCGCCACGCTCGACTTTGCCGATCTCAGCAACACGATCGCCGGCCTTGCGGGGGGCGGCATTGTCACGCTCGGCTCGGCAACGCTGACCCTCAGCGACGGGGCGGGTCAGAATTTCAGTGGTGCCATCAGCGGCACTGGCGGGCTGGTGAAGAGCGGCGCCGGCACGCAAACCCTGTCAGATGTCAGCAGCTATACCGGCTCCACGGTCATCAATGGCGGCATTCTCGCCGTGACGAATCTTGCAAACGGCGGCAGCAACAGTTCGATCGGATCTTCCGCCGCCACGCCGGACAAGCTCGTCCTCAATGGCGGCACGCTGCAATATACTGGAACCGGAGGCAGCACGAACCGGCAGTTCACGCTTGGAGCGAGCGGCGGCGCCCTCGACGCTTCGGGCAGTGGCGCAATCAACTTCACTAGCATCGCTGCAGCGGTGCTGACCGGCGCCGGCAACCGCACTTTAACGCTGACCGGCGCCAGCACGGCCAACAATTCACTTTCGGCCCGCATCGACAACCCATCGAGCGGCGCGACCTCGCTCAGCAAAATGGGCAATGGCACCTGGGTGCTGAAGAACGCGGCGAGCACCTATACTGGTGCCACGACGATCGGCGGCGGCGTGCTTGCCGTCGACAAGCTATCCAACGGCAATCAGGCGAGTTCCATCGGCGCCTCCGCCAAGGATGCGTCCAATCTGGTGATCGGCAGCGGCTCCACGCTGCGGTATACCGGCAGCGGTGACACGACCGACCGCTTGTTCACGCTGCAGACTGGCGTCAGCTTCATCGAGTCGTCCGGCACCGGCGCGATCGTCTTCAGCAATACCGGTGCGGCGGCTTACACGGGGACTGGCCCCCGCACGTTCGTTCTCGGCGGTACCAACACCGGCCTCAACACGATGGGCGGGACCATCATCGATGGATCCGGCGGGGCGACCACGCTCGCCAAAAACGATGCCGGCACCTGGGTGCTGACGGGCAACAATAGCTACAGCGGCAACACCGTCATCAACGACGGCAACCTGATAATCGGCAATGGCGGCACGTCGGGCAATGCCGGCGCCGGCAATGTCATTATCGCCAACGCGACCTCGACATTGTCGTTCAACCGCAGCGACACGTTCGCTTTTGCGGGCAATCTGAGCGGCGCGGGCAACATTGCCCAGATCGGCACCGGCACGACAAGGCTCACCTCGGCGATCGACAGCACCATCGGCGGCACGACCCGGATCGATGCCGGTATGCTAGAGCTTGCCAGCAATCTCACGAGCGGGGCGACGGCCGTGAACGCCGGCACGCTGCAGGTCGACGCTGGCAAGACGCTGACGACGCCGGCCATTGCGATGAACGCCGGCTCGACATTGACCGTCAGCGGCACTGTGCAGAAGAGCGGCGCCACGCAGGCGGCGATCACCGGTGATTCCGGGGCGAGCACGATCAACGTCAACAGCGGCGGAACGCTTCTGGCCAATGGCGATCTCGGCGGCGGCAGCGACATCCTCAATCTGACCGGGACGTTGAACACAGGCGCCGGTGCGCTCAATCTCGGCGCCGGCAACGACACGCTGACGCTCAATGATGGCGGCGTTCTCACCGGAATGGTCAACGCCGGCACCAGCGGTGAGACAGGGGCCGGCGATACGCTACAGGTGGTCAACAATCTGCCCCGTACATTGGATGGGGCGAACGTCACTGGCTTCGAGAGCCTCAACAAACAGGGCACCAACACATTATTCCTGACCGGCAATCACAGCTACAGCGCCGGCGTGACGATCAGCTCGGGCACGCTGGAGGTCGGCAACGGAGTTATCGATGGCTCCCTGACGACCCCGACGGTGGTGGATAACGGCGCGCTAGCGTTCAACCTGAACAGCGACTACACATTCGGCGCGACAATCTCTGGTGCCGGCCGACTGATGAAGCTGGGCACGGGCGTCATGACGCTCACCGGCGCCAACAGCTACGCCGGACCCACCAGCATCCTTGGCGGCACTTTGCTCATCGATGGCGACCAGTCGGCGGCGACCGGACAGACCACCGTCGGGAACGGCACGACACTCGGCGGTATCGGCACCATCGGCGGCAACGTTACCGTGGCGAACGGCGGCACCCTGAGCCCAGGCGGCGCTGGCAACGTGCCGGGGACGCTCACCATCAAGGGCAATCTTGCTCTCGGCGCCACTTCGGCGATCAACGTCAATTTCGGCCAGGCGGGTGTGCCTGGCGGAGCACTCAACGACCTCATCAATGTCGGCGGCAACCTGACGCTCGACGGCACGCTCAACGTCACGCAGACGGCGACCGGCACCTTTGGCCCCGGCGTCTACCGCGTCATGAACTACAACGGCGCGCTGACCGACAATGGACTCAACGTCACCGACCCGAACTATTTCGTGCAGACCTCGGTTGCCAACCAGGTCAACCTAGTCAATTCGGCGGGCCTGACGCTGAGCTACTGGGACGGCAATGCCGGCCCGCATTCTAACGGCGTTGTGAATGGCGGCAACGGCACCTGGCGCGCCGCCGGCGACCAGAACTGGACGGACGTAACCGGCCTCTTCGCGGCCCCCTTCGCCAATGCGAGCTTCGCCATCTTCCAGGGTGCCGCGGGCACCGTGACGGTCGACAGCTCGAACGGCGCGGTGCAGGCCGCCGGCATGCAGTTCGCCACCGACGGCTATCTGGTTCAGGGCCAGGATATCGGGCTGGTCGGCCCGCAGTCGATCATCCGCGTCGGCGACGGCACACTGGCCGGTGCAACCTATGTCGCGACGATTGCGTCCAACCTGACGGGCAGCAGCCAGCTGGTGAAGACCGATGCCGGCACGCTGTTGCTGTCGGGGACCAACAGCTACAGCGGCGGCACGGCCATCAACGGCGGCACGGTCCAGATTTCCTCGGACACCAATCTCGGTGCTGGTGGCGGGGCGCTCAGCTTGGACGGCGGCACGCTGCACACGACGGCCATCATCAGTTCGGCGCGCGCCGTTGCGCTCAATGCGGGCGGCGGCACTTTCTATACGGACGCTGCGACCACCCTGGGGCTGAACGGCATCGCTGCAGGGGCAGGGGCGCTGACCAAGGAGGGCAGCGGCACGCTCATTCTTGCCGGTGCCAACACCTATCAGGGCGGCACCGTCATCAGCGGCGGGACGATCGAGGTCAGCAGCGATGCCAATCTCGGCAATGGAGCCGGCAAGGTCACGTTCGACGGCGGCACGCTGCATGTCTCCGGGTTTGGCTTCAATTCTGCACGAGACGCAACGCTCAACGCCGGCGGCGGTGCCATCAACGTCGATAATTTTGTGGACCTAGCCGGCACGATCGAGGGGACCGGCGCACTCACCGCGGGCGGCCCCGGATTTCTGGCCCTTAGCGGCGACAACACCTATACCGGCGGGACCACCATCGCGAGCGGGGTTCTGCAGCTTGGCTCCGGGGGCACTACGGGCTCGATCCTGGGCGATGTTGTCGACAACGGCAATCTCGGCTTCGATCGCTCCGACATCTATAGCTTTGATGGCCTGATCTCCGGCAGCGGCCAGATCACACAGGCTGGGACGGGCACGACGGTGCTTGCGGCCGATAACAGCTATACCGGCTCGACAACGGTTATGAGCGGCGCCCTCTACATCAACGGCGACCAGAGCGCCGCAACCGGCCTGACGTCCGTCAACGCCGGCACGCTGGGCGGCAATGGTATAATAGGCGGCGACGTCGCCCTGGCGCCAGACACTACGCTGGCCCCCGGCGGCCTCGGCGCGACACCCGGGACGCTGACCATCAACGGCAGTCTTCAACTGGCTGGTGGCTCCAACCTTGATTACTCCTTCGGGCAGGCCGGCGTAGTCGGCGGCGCCTATAACGACCTCACCGTCGTGCATGGCAATCTGTTGCTCGACGGAGCCATCAATGTCACCCAGTCCCCCGGCGGCAATTTTGGCCCCGGCATCTATCGCGTCATCAGCTATGACGGCGCGCTGACCGACAATGGGCTGGACAGCAACTCGCCCACTCACATCGTCCAGACCTCGATAGCCGGGCAGGTCAACCTCGTCGACATCAGCGCCATGACGCTCAACTTCTGGGATGGCGACGCCGGCCCGAAGAGCAACAACGCCGTCAATGGTGGCAACGGCACCTGGCGGGCAGCCGGCGACGACAACTGGACCGGGCCGGCCGGCGACATAAACGCCGCCTTCTCGAATGGCAGCTTTGCCATCTTCGCCGGCACTGCCGGTACGGTCAGCGTCGACAACACCAACGGCCAGGTCCAGGCCGCCGGCATGCAGTTCGCCACCAATGGATACCTGGTCCAGGGACAGAACATCGAACTGCTCGGACCGCAATCGACGATCCGGGTCGGCGACGGAACCCTCCCTGGAGCCGACTACACGGCGACTATCGCCTCGGTGCTTCAGGGCAGCTCGCAGCTCGTCAAGACCGATCTCGGCACGCTCGTGCTCGCCGGCACCAACACCTACACCGGCGGCACGGCAATCGATGGCGGCACGCTGCAGGTCTCGGCCGATGCTAACCTCGGCGATGCCGCAGGCGCGTTGTCTTTCGACAATGGCGCCACGCTGCAAAACACGGGCGCGTTCAGCTCGGCACGCGACGTCACGCTCAATGCGGGCAACGGCACGTTCCAGACCGATGCCGACCTCACGCTGTCGGGCCTGATCGCCGGCGCGGGTGGCTTCACCAAGACGGGCAGCGCGGCGCTGACGCTGACCGGCACCAATACCTATGCCGGTGCAACCTCGGTTGCGGCTGGTGGCCTCTATGTCGACGGCGACCAGAGTGCTGCAACCGGGCTGACCTCGGTGCAGCTCGGCGCGACGCTCGGCGGCAAGGGCACGATCGGCGGCAATGTCGTGATCGCCGACGGCGCCACGCTATCGCCGGGCTCCGCCGACGGCACGCCGGGCACGCTGGCGATCGCCGGCGACCTGTCGCTCTCGGGCGGCTCGATCCTGAACTACAGCTTCGGCGAGGCAAACGTCGCGGGTGGAGTTCTCAACGATCTGACGACGGTCGGCGGCAATCTCGTGCTCGACGGCACGCTCAACGTTTCCGTGTCGGCCGACGGCAGCTTTGGCCCCGGCATCTACCGCGTCTTCGATTACAGCGGCACATTGACAAACAACGGGCTTGCGATCGGCTCCATCCCGTCGTCGAATTATTTCGTCCAGACCTCGGTCGATCACCAGGTCAATCTCGTCAACACGGCTGGGCTCAACCTGAACTATTGGGATGGTGACGCCGGTCCGAAGTTCGACGGCACCATCAATGGCGGCAACGGCACCTGGCAGAGTTCCTCGGGCAACGACAATTGGACCGAACAGACGGGCCTGATCAACGCCGCTTATTCGGACGGCGCCTTGGCCATCTTCGCAGGCACCGCCGGTACGGTGACGGTGGACAACGGGCTCGGCCAGGTGACGGCCGCCGGCATGCAGTTCGCCACCGACGGCTACGTTGTCCAGGGCGGCGACATCGGCCTCATCGGGCCGCAGTCGACGATCCGGGTTGGCGACGGCACCAGTGCAGGCGCCAGCTACACGGCCACGATCGCTTCGGCGCTCACCGGCGACGCTGAGCTCGTCAAGACAGACGCCGGAACGCTGGTGCTGACCGGCACCAACAGCTACACCGGCGGCACGGCGATCAATGGCGGCACGCTGCGGGTCTCGTCCGACGCCAATCTTGGCGATGCGGCGGGCGGGCTGTCCTTCAACGGCGGCACGCTCAACACCACCGCGAGCTTTGCCAGCAGCCGCGCCGTCAGTGTCCTCGGCCAGGGCACGCTTGCGACCGATGCCGGCACCACGCTGACGCTCAATGGGATCATCTCCGGCGCCGGCGCATTGACCAAGAGCGGCGGCGGCACGCTGGCGCTGACGGCAGACTCTTCCGGCTTCACCGGCACCACGGCGATCGGCGCCGGCACCGTCAATGTCTCGGGCAGCCTGTGCGGCGACGTCAACGTGCTTTCAGGCGGGCGCCTCGAGGGCACCGGCATGGTCTGCAACACCACCAATGCCGCGGGCGGCACCATCGCTGCCGGCAATCCGGGCGTGCCGGGCACGCTCACCATCGCCGGCAACTACACCGGCAATGGCGGCACGCTGGAGATCGAGACCGTGCTCGGCGACGATACCTCCGCCACCGACCGGTTGGTGGTCACCGGCAACACCGCTGGCACAACCACGCTCAAAGTCGCCAATCTCGGCGGCGGCGGCGCACAGACGGTCGAAGGCATCAAGATCATCGATGTCGGCGGCACGTCGGCTGGCACCTTCTCGCTCGCCGGCGACTATGTCTTCCAGGGCGACCAGGCGGTGGTCGGCGGCGCTTATGCCTACCGGCTTTACAAGAACGGCGTGAGCACGCCCGATGATGGCGACTGGTATCTTCGCTCCGCGCTCACCACCCCCGACAACCCGCCGGGGCCGCTCTACGCTCCAAGCGCGCCGCTCTACGAGGCCTATGAAGGCGTGCTGCAGACCTTCAACGAACTCGGCACCTTGCAGCAGCGCATCGGCAACCGGTCGTGGGGCGAGGGCGCGACGCCGCAAGGTGCTGATGTTCCCGGTCAGGGTCCGGTCGACGGCAAGGCCATCTGGGCCCGCATCGAGGCCGCGCACGCCAAGCTCGATCCGAAGACCTCGACGACAGGCACAGACTACGACGTGACGACCTGGAAGTTTTATGCCGGCGTCGACGGCCTGCTGCATGAGAACGAGGCCGGCGTGCTGATCGGCGGGATCACGGCCCACTACGGCACCGCTTCGGCGGACATATCCTCGATCTTTGGCAACGGCTCGATCGCAGCCACCGGCTACGGCGTCGGCGGAACGCTGACCTGGTACGGCAACACCGGCTTCTATGTCGACACCCAGGCGCAGGCGACATGGTATGACAGCGATATCCGCTCGGCCATGCTCGGCACACTTGCCGATGGAAACAACGGCTTCGGCTATGCGCTCAGCATCGAGAGCGGCCAGAAGATCGCACTGTCCAGCAAGTGGTCGCTGACCCCGCAGGCGCAGCTTGCTTACTCCGATGTCCGCTTCGACACGTTCACCGACAAGTTCGGCTCCGTCGTGTCGCCCGGCAGCGGCGACAGCCTGATCGGCCGTCTCGGCCTGTCGGCCGACTACGAGGACCAGTGGACGGATGCCGCGGGCCAGGTCAGCCGCACACACATCTATGGCATCGCCAACCTCTATTACGACTTCCTCGACGGCACCGATGTGGATGTGTCGGGTGTCAAGCTGGTCAGCCAGAACCAGGCGCTGTGGGGCGGTGTCGGCCTTGGCGGCTCGCTCGACTTCGCCGACGGCAAATACGCGGTCTTCGGGGAAGCTACCGCCAAGACCAGCCTCGAGAAGTTCGGCGACAGCAACTCGATCGGCGCCAAGCTCGGCTTCAGCGTGCGCTGGTAGCTGCGAGCCCCGCTGTAGGCTGATATATCGCCAGCTAAAGATCCCGGGCGATGCACGCTCGCGGACCGGTGTTTGATAGAATGGACAAGAACATGAATCGGAAGAATTGGGGCAGAAGCATTCTGCCGGTGGCCACCGCGCTGCTGGTCATGGGCTTTGCCATCTCGGCGTTCGCGCAGGAGGCTGGGCTGCCAGGTGGAGCGACATCCCTGAGGGAGGGGCATGGCGGCTGGACGGTGTCCTGCAATATTACGACGCAGAACGGCGCCGCGGCCAAAGCCTGTGCGCTCTCGCAGGAGCAGACAGACGCGCAGTCGCGCCAGCGGGTGCTGGCCATCGAATTGCGTCCCAACGGCGAGACTGTCCAAGGAACGCTGGTGCTGCCGTTCGGCCTCGCGCTGGACCAGGGTGTAAAGCTGCAGATCGACGACGGCGCCGCGCTGCCGCCGCTCCGCTTCCGCACCTGCCTCCCCGGAGGCTGTCTCGTCGACCTGAGCTTCGAGGGAGATACCTTGGCGGCTCTGCGCAACGGAACCAGCCTCAAGGTCAAGGTCGTCGCGGACGGCGGCGAGGAAACCAATCTCGCCTTGTCATTGAAAGGCTTCCCCAGCGCTCTCGACAGGACAGCCGCGCTGCTGAAGTGAGAAGTAGGTGCCGCTCAAAGGGAAGCCGGAACTGGCATTTTTCCGAAGCTGAATGAGGAGCGGCCATCCGCAGGGCAAGGGTAGTGTGAGCAATGGGCCGGTCAGAGACTTCGATTCCGCTCGGTTGACTGTCGGCTCTCTTTAATTGGAACGCAAGAAGCTGTCGGTCCGCTGACGGCCCCAAACAAGTCGTTTCATGGCACCGGTCAGAGGACCGCCTCTGGCGCCTACGGACATTCGTTGAAACTCGGTATGGAGCGGTCAGGCTTTGTCGCGGCCGATGATCACTCTCCTTTGGGGATTTTAGGTTCGCCAGACCATACGAGATCATACGAAGGATATGGGTTGGCTAACCATCCGCTAAACCATTGATTTTCCTTAGAAGCCTTACACCCTCCGGGCCCACCAAAACACTCATTTAAGGTATTTGATTTTATTTGTTTATTTTTTCTTTGCCCACGCCATGGACTCGAACCCCCAAAACCCAAAGTTGAAGCGGATTGCATCCAAGAACGTTTTTCCGACCCGTTGAGAGGTTGGCGTTGGGTGATTTTGGACTACCGATCGGATGCTTGACATGCGCGACTTAACCCATAGCGCATCTATGTCGGCGTGAGAGGAATGACTGCTTCGCGCCTGATCTCCGTCGCCCAAGTACGTTCATGCGGTACCCGGAAGCAGACACTCGTTCAGCTAAGAAGCGAATGTTTCGTTTCGTCCCTTCCGACAGCGTCAGAATCGCCGCGACTTAACTGATGCGGGTCTCTTCTTCGCGCCCTGCTCAGTCGTCGTCCTGCCACCTGCGCAGATCCGTCTGTTCATGGTAGGCCATGCGGTCGGGCGTGGTGATAAACTCAATCGTCGTGCCCCACGGCATGCGGCAGTAGCACACCTTGTTTCCAAGACCTTTCTCGGTTGCATAGGGAATAGCGCGCGGCGCGGTGAGGGGTGTGCCTCCAGCCTTTTCGAAGCGCTCTACCGATGCGTCGATGTCGTCGGTGTAGACACCGAAGTGCGTAATGCCGAAGTCGCTCGCTCGGACCGGCTGTGCTTGTTCGGGGCCGTGCATTTCGAAGAGCTCGATGTCAGGCCCGGTTCCGATTTTGACCATCGCCTGCGCACGCACGACCGTTCCGGGGAAAGCTCCAGTGGCCCGCTCGAACTCGGGTCCTTGCCGCGGCGGATCCTGCGGTCCGAAGGACTGGTAGATCACCTGGCCGCCGAAAGCTTCCACCAGGAACGATTTTGCTGCTTCGATGTCGGGCACCGTGATGCCGATATGATTAACGCCGCGAATGACAGGTGCGGTCATGACAGTTTTCCTTCCTTATTTGATCGATCGAACGCGATAGGTGCGGGCGCAACTCGCCTGCAATGTCGTAACCCGACCGCCCCGCGACGGGCGGTGCAGAATTTCAATTGGCCGTTAGGAAATCGATCAGAGCTGCCGCTACCTCATCCGGCCGCTCGTCAGCGACATAGTGGCTGCACCGCGCAATCGAGCCGCCCGTCACATTGCTTGCGAACTCCTTGAGCATCGGGACCATATGCGCACCGAAGCGATGGTCCCCGCCGATACCTAACACCGGTATCTCGAGCGGTTGCTTCTTGTACTTGAGCGCGGCCGCATGGTCGGCAGCGAGGGTACGATACCATTCCATGCCGCCGCGCGTGCGGCCAGGAAGAGCCATTGCTTTCGCGTAGATCTCGATGTCCACCGGATCGAAGGTGCTGTGATCGTAGAACCGCTCAGCCATGAAGGCCGAAACATAGTCATATTCACGGCCATGGATCAGGCGCTCCGGTAGATCCCGGTTCATATGGAAGCTGAAGTGCCAGATCCTTGCAGTCGTCGTCTCCCATTGCGTCCAGCCGGGAAGCGGAACATCAAGGACGGCGAGGTGGGTAACAGCCTCCCGACAGATGGCGGCCTGCGGCAACGCCACCATTCCGCCAATGTCATGGCCGCACACGGCGTAGCGTTCATGCCCAAGGGCAACCATGACCTCGTGCGCGTCGCGCGCCATCGTGGCCTTGTCATAGCCGTCAAGCGGGCAGTCGGAAAAACCCGCGCCGCGCAGATCGATGGCCACCACGCTGAAATGCTCGGCCAGCAGTGGCATCACATGGTGCCATTCCCACCATGTTTCCGGCCAGCCGTGAAGCAGAAGGATCGGCGGACCGGAGCCTCCCGTGACGGCGTTGATCTTGATGCCATTCACGGGCACCAGCTGTTGGGTAAACCCCTTCAAAGTTGCGATCATGATTATTTTCCGGTCAGATGTTGACGTTTCAAACAGAGTTCGCGGCCAGCGCTCAGGGCTGGTTGAAATCGGTGGCGATGGTGATGTCGCGCCAGGCGTCGATATCGCTGCGGAAGGCAGCCAGCTTTCGCTCGGCGATCGCGTGCGCGATCGGGCCGAGCGGCAGATGAAGCGGGGCGTCATCGGCGTCGACTGCCTGCAGGATCACCGCGATCGCCTTGTCGGGATCGCCCGCCTGATTGCCGTCGTTCGTTTCGCGATAGTGCTTGCGTGAGGTCGCAGCGTATTCCGGTATCTCGTTGGCCGCCATCGTAATCGAACGGCCAAGGAAATCGGTGCGAAACGGCCCAGGCTCGACGATCAGCACGCGGATGCCGAACGGCTCCAGCTCGCCGGCGAGCGCTTCGGAAATCCCTTCCACGGCGAACTTGGCGGCGTTGTAGTAACCTCCGCCGCCGCCGCCCGCGATGCCGGCGCCGGACGACATGTTGACGATCGTTCCGCCCGAACGTCGCAGGACGGGCAGCGCTGCTCTGGTGGTTTCGATCAGACCAAAGACGTTCACCTCGAACATCGGCCGATATTCTTCGGGCGTGCCTTCCTCGATCGCGCCGAACAGTCCGTAGCCGGCATTGTTCACGAGCACGTCCAACCCGCCGAATATCTCGACCGCCTTTGCAACCGCTGCCTTGGCTGCCGCCGCATCGGTCACGTCCAGTGGCAAGGTGATCATGCGGCTACCGAAAGGCTCAGCCATTTCCTCGATCGTCTTGGCATTGCGGGCCGTCGCGATGACCTGATCGCCGCGCTGTGCTGCGGCGAGAGCGAGGTGCTGGCCGAAGCCGCTTGAGCAGCCTGTGATGAGCCAAGTTTTCATTACTTTTTCTCCGAGTTGTTTTCAGACGACGCCAAGCTGTTGCCACCACTAACCGTCATATCGGCCACAATCGACCAGTCCTTCTCGCCGAGGCCCGCCGAGACGGCTTTGCTGAGCCCCTCGCGGACGGCTTCAAGCATCGGGAGCGTGCGCCCGATCTCGTTGCTGGCCTCAGTCGCCAGGCGCATGTCCTTGAGCGCGAGCTTGGCCTTGAAACCGGGCTCGAATGATCGTTGCGTGATCTGCGCGCTGTAGCTCTCATAGGCGCGGCCCGAGAAAAGGGTTCCCAGGATGAGTTCAAAGAAATCCGCACGGTCGAGGCCGACGCCCTCGGTCAGCACGACACCCTCAGCCATCGCCTCGATAGCCATGGCGATCAGCATGTTGCAGGCGAGTTTCGCCGTATTCGCCCGAGCGGGGTTCTCCCCCAACTTCCAAACCTTTTTGCTGAGTGGAGCGAGCAGCGGCTCGATCGCGGCAACTGCATCGGCCTTCCCGGCCGCCAGAATGTTGAGTTGGCCACTCGCCGCTACCTTCGGTCGCCCGAGAACTGGTGCGGATACATAGCCAAGCCCCGCCTGTTCGTGCAGCAGCTCCAGTTCCCGCGCGAAAGCGACCGAGATCGTCGATGTGACAACATGGGTCAGCCCTGGTTGCGCGCTCGCGAGCAGGCCGGCATCGAGGATCACCTCCCGAATGGCAGAGTCGTCGGATAGCATCGTGAAGACTGCGTCAGCCTGGAATGCATCCGCCGGGAGCTCGACAAGCGTCACACCGGAGATGCTATCCTGTGCGACCTTGCTTCGGTTCCAGGCCCGAACATCATGGCCTGCCTTCACCAGGTTCAGGGCCATTGCCGAGCCCATACTGCCGAGACCGATAAATCCGATCTTCATGTTCTATCTCCTGTTGTTCAGATGAGAGTTGGGCGCAGGGTCGGACCCGGGCCGCCGGGCGATCGTCAGACCGAGACCCGCGCCGATGAGTTGGCCGGTCGCGATGCCGAAGCCACAGGGGTGGCTTCGGCGCATGGGTCACGAAATTTCCGCGGCCCTGAGCCTGGACATCAGAGCATCGGCTTTATTTGCTCGCCGCTTCGGCGATAACATCGGCGACTTCGCGCGGATGCGAGATATAAACCGCATGGCTGGCACCGGGCACCTCAGTGACGTTCGCACTTGCCCGCTTATACATAGACCGCTCCGCCTCGGCCCCGACAGCCATGTCCAGCCCGGCCACGATGCCGTAGCTCGGCTTGGTCTTCCAGGCCGCGTGCTGCGTCTTGGTTCCGAGGATCTTCGCCGAAACCGGCACCTGCGAGTTGGTCATGAAATCCGTCTCGGCCTTGGACAGGTCAGCGGCGAATCCCGCCCGGAACTTCGCGGGATCGAACAGCAGGAAGCCGTCAGAAGTCGGCTTGAACGCGTCCGCGGTCGGACTCGGCCACTTCTCAAACACATCGCCTACGCCCTCGCCAACATCCGGGACGATGGCCGCGACATAGACAAGTGCCGAAACCTTCGGGTCGACGCCGGCTTCGGTGATGATCTGACCACCATAGCTGTGGCCGACGAGGACGACCGGCCCATCTTGCTGCTCAATAGCGCGGTGAACCGCCTGAACGTCATCTGCCAGCGAAGTGTTCGGTTCCTGAACGACCGTGACTTTCAAGCCCTTGGTGACCAGGCGCTCATAAACGCCCCTCCAGCCGCTGCTATCGACCAACGCGCCATGGACCAAAATCACATTTTGGGCAGGCTGCGCGAACGCGGAGGGCGCGCCGAACACCACTGCAAGAGCCGCAGCACCGAAATAGAGAGACTTGAGAGACATTTGCCGATCTTTCCGAAAGACATGAGGTGATACGCGAGAGACGGTCCGATTGACCGATGGTGGGAATCTAGGTGCTTAGATTTGTTCTTTAACTGATATAAATGTATTCTCGGCGTTCAGTTTTGTATGGGCGGTCGCATGGAATGGAGTGACGTCAGAAACTTTCTTGCTGTTGCGCGATCCGGCACGCTCGGCGGCGCCGCGCGTTCTCTTCAGACAAGCCATCCGACCGTCGGCAGGCGCTTGCGCGCATTAGAGCAGGCGATCGGTCACACGCTCTTCCAGCGGACCGCGGACGGTCTTGTCCTGACCGACGAGGGCCACGGGATCATCGCGCTGGCGGAGCAGATGGAAGAAGGCGCGCTGGCCATGGAGCGCCGGCTTGCGGGGCAAGAGCAGGATCTCAAAGGCAATCTGCGCATTTCATCCGCGGACTGGTTCGGGGCCTATGTCCTGCCTCCCATCCTGGCGGATTTCGCGAAAGCCTACCCCAATGTCGACGTCGAGATCCTGACCGGCACGCGCCGGGTCAGCCTTGCCCAGCGGGAGGCCGACGTCGCTTTTCGTATCGTTCCGTTCGACACTGCCGATGTCGTTCAGCGGCGGCTCTTCAGGCTCGAATACGGCGTCTACATCGCCGAGGAGTCGCCCGATCCCAGATATGGCGACGGGACCGGTTTCCGGTTGATCACCCACGATACGTCGACCGGGCAGTTCCCCGATATCGCCTGGCTCATCGAGAGTTTCCCCAACGCGAGACCGGTCCTGCGGTCGAACAACCGCAATGTCCAGGGGCGCATGTGCAGGCAAGGGGTCGGGATCGCCGTCCTGCCCCGCATAGTCGGCAATCAGATCCCGGGTGTCCGCAGACTGGAACTGCCGACGCCGCCGCCGGCGCGAGACATATGGATGGGATATCACCGGGACCTACGGCGTCTCCAGCGTCTTCGCGCGTTCATCTCGACGGTATCGGACCATCTCGTGAACGCGACCGCATGATGTGCGGCCCGGAAATGACTCGAGGTCGCCGGAGAAACTACAAGATCGCTGCAGTCGTCTCGGTCGCTCCTCGGCGGCCCAGTGTCCGGTTGCGTTGAATTCGATCATCGTCGCATGCGGCGTCCGCTCCCCCAGCCGTCCACCGGAATCGGACCGGCTGCATCCGGCCAAAATCGGACATCCGCCGATGGGCTAAGCAGCGTCAGTTACCATATCAGGTAGGCACTTGACGGCTGCCGGGATGGCATGCGCGCCATCTGCCAGACACCGGCAGGATGGTCGAGAAACGGGGTCCAGCTAGATAGGCTACGGAACCATGCGGAAAGATACGGGAAAGTTCTCGATTTGCGCCCACGAAAAAGTCAATAAAATCAAAGATCATAATACGTCCTCCGGGCCCACCATTGGCTTTGACCCAGTACGCGCGAGAGGCATCGTCAGTCAGGCTATCAGGTCGGGTCCCAGCCGTCCGAAGCCCGGCACGCCGCTGAGCTTCAGGCCGTTGGCGACTTCCTCCAGCAGGATGTCGAGCACCCTGGCCACGCCTGCCTCGCCAGCCGCGGCGCCGAACAGGGCGGCCCGGCCGATCGCCGTCGCGGATGCTCCGCTTGCCCCGGCCTTGATGATGTCCATGCCCGTGCGGATGCCGGAATCGATGAGGATCGGCACCTCGGACCCCAGCGCATGGCCTACTGCAGGCAGCGCATCGATGCTCGATATGGCGCCGTCGAGCTGGCGGCCGCCATGGTTGGACACCCAGATGCCGTCGGCGCCGGCCTTCACGAGGCTTGCGGCATCGCCGGCATGCAGGACGCCCTTGACCACGAGCCGGCCCTTCCACCAGTCGCGGATGCGGCGGAAGTCGTCCCAGTCGAAGCCGGCATGGAGGTTGGCGCCGACACGCGCGGCGATGGTCAGTCCGGCGCTGGTGTCGCCGAGATAGCCGCGCACATTCTCGAACCGGGGCAGCCCGCCGCGCAGCAGGCGCAGCGACCAGCCGGGATGCAAAAGGCCGTCGAGGAGATGCCGGGGCGAGGGGCGCAGCGGGATCGATATGCCGTTGCGCAAATCCTTTTCGCGTTTGCCACCGGCCTGCAGGTCGACGGTCACGACCAACGTCGAATAGCCGGCTTCCTCGGCCCGTCGCACGAGCTGGCGGTTGAAGTTGAAGTCCTTGAGCACGTAGAGCTGGAACCAGAGCGGCCCCTGCACGGCCCTGGCCATGCTCTCGATGCCGGTCGTCGACATGGTGGACAGCGTATAGGGGATGCCGCGCGCCGCCGCTGCCCTGGCGATGGCGATGTCGGCCCCGGGCCTGACCAGCGCGCAGGAGCCCATCGGGCTGATCACCAGCGGCGTCGCGAAGGTCTGCGACCATAGCGATGTGGTCAGGTCCGGACGGGATACGTCGGTCAGCACGCGCGGCACCAGCCGGATGCGCTCGAAGTCCGCGCGGTTGGCGGCCAGCGTCAGCTCCTGGCCGGCGCCGCCATCGACGAACTCGAAGATCGATCTGGGCAGGCGGCGGCGCGCGCGTTGGCGAAAATCCTCGACCGAAACGATGCGATCGAGCGATCCCATCTCAGACCTCGCCTGTCAGCATGCCCGCCTCATGCCCGGCCGGCGAGGCGATCGCACACGGCCTGCGTAATCTCGCGGGTCGAGGATGAACCCTTGAGATCGGCGCTGAGCAGGCCGCCGGCAAGGCAGCTTTCGGTGACAGCGCGGATGCGGTCGGCGGTCCGGTTGAGCTTTCCGTCGTCATGCCTGTGGCCGAGCCAGTCGAGCATCGAGGCGGCGGACAGGATCGTGCCGTAGGGATTGGCGATGCCCTTGCCGGCGATGTCGGGCGCGGAGCCATGCGCGGCCTGGAAGAAGCCGTTTGTCTCGCCGATCTCGGCCGACGGCGCCATGCCCATGCCGCCGACGGTGGCGGCGGCGAGGTCGGACAGGATGTCGCCGAACATGTTCTCTGTGACGATGACGTTGAAATGGCCGGGCTTGAGCACGAGATGCATGGCCATGGCGTCGACCAGCGCATGTTCGGTGGCGATATCGGGATGGTCCTTCGCCACTTCGTCGAAGACGGAGCGGAAGAAGGCGTAGCTGCGCAGCACATTGGCCTTGTCGCAGCAGGTGACGCGGCGCACGCCGTCGCGCGGCGCGCCTTTCGACTGGCGCGCCAGCTCGAAAGCCTTGCGCACGATGCGCTCGATGCCGGCGCGGGTCTGCACCAGCGTGTCGACCGCGACCTCGCCGCGCAGCAGCGCGCCCGAGCCTCGCGCCGCGTAGAGCCCTTCGCTGTTTTCGCGCAGGATGACGTAGTCGATGTCGCCGGCCTTCATGCCGCTCAGTGGACTCTGCACGCCTTCGAAGAGCCTGATCGGGCGGATGTTGGCGTAGAGGTCGAGGTCGAAGCGCAGTTTCAGGGTGAAATCGAGGCCGGCTTCGGTGCCGTCGGGATGGACGACGCCGGGCAGGCCGCCGGCACCATGCAGGATCGCATCCGCCGACCGGCAGGCCTTGAAGGTCGGCTCGGGAAAACTCTGGCCGGTTTTCAGGAAATGCTCGGCTCCGGCGGGGTATTCCGTGAAGCGCAACGGATTGCCCGACCCGAGTGCCGCCTTCAACACCTCGATGGTGGCGGCGCAGACTTCCGGGCCGATGCCGTCGCCGTGCACCACCGCGATTTCGTAAGTTTCCTTCATCGGTGGACACCCATATGCCAGAGCCTCAAATGCACTTGCCGCCATCGACGTTGAGGTCGACGCCGGTGATCATGCTGGCCTCGTCCGAGCACAGGAACGCGGCGGCATTGCCCATGTCCTGCGGCGTCGACAGCCGGCCGATCGGGATGGTGGCGACGACGCGGGCACGGTTCTCCTCGCCGGAGCCGATGAAGGTGGACAGAAGCGGCGTGTCGCCGGCGACCGGGTTGATGGCGTTGACGCGGATGCCGAAGGGGGCGAGTTCCACGGCCATGGCCCGCGTCGCGGCGATCGCCCAGCCCTTGGAGGCGTTGTACCAGGTGAGGTTCGGGCGCGGCGAGACGCCGCCGGTCGACGCGACATTGAGGATGGCGCCCGATTTGGTGGATTTGAAATGCGGCACCACGGCGCGGGCGCCGTTGTAGATCGAGCGCATGTTGACGTCGGCGATCCTGTCGAACAGGCCTTCGTCCATGGTTTCCAAGGGTAGCGGCGGCTGTGCGACGCCGGCATTGTTGACGAGGATGTCGAGGCCGCCAAAGGCGGAGCGGGCGAGGTCGGCGGCAGCCGTGAAGCTTCCCAGCGTCGAGACGTCGCCGGTGATAGGCCGCACATTGCCGCCCACCTCGCTCGCGACGCGGGACGCGGCCGCTTCGTCGCGGTCCATGAGCACGACCAGCGCGCCCTCGGCGACGAATTTCCTGACGATACCTTCGCCGAATCCCGAACCGCCGCCGGTGACGATGGCGACCTTGCCTGCAAGTCTCATATCCGTTCCTCCGTTGGCTGAACCATCGGGGAAGATGCACCAATTGCACAGTCCGATTATCTGAACGCCCTTTTAGCTTTCCTTGTTTGAGGTCGGCCGCACCGGGCGTAATAGTCGCCACGGAATTCTCGAGGAGGAAGAGATGACGGTGAATTTCGACCCGAGGGCGAAGGCCACGACGCTCTACCACGGCGAATTCCGGCCGATGTTCATCGGCGGCAAGTGGGTCGCGGCGCAATCCGGTGAGGTGATGCAGGCGCTGAACCCGGCGACCGGTGAAGTGCTGGCCACAGTGCCGCGCGGCGGAGCCGCCGATATCGATGCCGCGGTGGCCGCTGCGCGCAGGGCCTTCGAAGGTCCATGGTCGAAATTCTCGCCCTATGAGCGGCAGTGCGTCTTGCTGCGCATCGCCGACCTGTTCGAGACCCATTGGGAAGAGCTCAGCGTTTCCGACACGCTCGACATGGGGCTGCCGATCACGCGCACGCTGGCCAACCGCAGGCGCGTCATCGGCATGCTGCGCTTTTACGGCGGCATGGCGACCGCTTTGCATGGCGAGGCGATCGAGAATTCCATTCCCGGCGAAATCGTCTCCTTCACAAGACGCGAGCCGGTCGGCGTGGTCGGCGCCATCATCCCCTGGAACGCGCCGACCGCGGCCTCGATCTGGAAGATCGCGCCGGCGCTGGCCACCGGCTGCACCATCGTGCTGAAGCCTTCCGAGGATGCGTCGCTGACGCCGCTCTTGATCGCCAAGCTGATGCAGGAAGCGGACGTGCCCGATGGCGTCGTCAACATCGTCACCGGTACCGGGGCGGAGGCCGGAGCGCGGCTCGCCGAGCATCCCGACGTCAACAAGATCGTGTTCACCGGCTCGACTTTGACCGGCCAGGCGATCGCGCGGGCGGGGGTGGCCAATCTCAAGCGTGTTTCGCTGGAGCTCGGCGGCAAGTCGCCTATCATCGTCTGCCGCGACGCCGATATCGACAAGGCCGTGCCCGTCGCGGCGATGTCGGTGTTCGTGCATTCGGGCCAGATCTGCATCGCCGGCTCGCGGCTCTTCGTGGCGCGCGAGATCCATGACGAATTCGTGCGGCGGCTGGCCGAGTTCGCCGGCAGGCTGCGCATCGGCCACGGCATCGAGGCGGAAACGGAAATCGGGCCGCTCATCAACGCCAGGCAGGCCGGCAAGGTCGAAGGCTACATCAGGGCCGGCAGCGACGAAGGCGCTGAACTGGTCGCCGGCGGCGCGCGGCTGACGGGCGCGCTTTATGACGGCGGCAATTTCATCGCGCCGACCGTGTTCGGCGCTGTGTCGGACACCATGACCATCGCGCGCGAGGAGATTTTCGGGCCGGTGATCTCGGCGATGCCTTTCGACACGCTGGACGAGGCCGTGGCGCGCGCCAATGCGACGCCCTACGGTCTGGCCGCCGGCATCTTCACCACCAATCTCGGCACCGCGCACAAGCTGGCGCGCCGCGTCAAGGCCGGCTCGGTGTGGGTCAACATGTACCACGCCATCGACCCCGCCGTGCCGTTCGGCGGCATGAAGATGTCCGGCTACGGCCGCGAGGGCGGCGTCGAGCATCTGCATGAGTATCTGGAGACCAAGGCCGTCTGGATCCAGACCGACTGACGGGTGTGGCGATATTCAGGTGAGGCCGGCCTGCGAATCGCTGATGGTCGCACCGCTTTTTACCTTCGTCATCCTAGGGTCTGCGCGCGTCGCTTCGCTCCTTGCTCCGCCCTAGGATGACGAAGGAGGGGATGCTCCCTGACCTCAATCAGTGCGCCAGTTCGCGCAGGTTGGTGCGGATCAGGTTCATCAGCTGTTCGGAAAAGGAGTGGTGCACGTAGCCGCGCGCGGTGATGATGCCGACGGAGCGGTGGGCGTCGCGGTGGTCGATCGGCACGACCCGCATGCGCTCGTCATTGCGCGAGATGGCAATGCCTGGCACCACGCAGACGCCAAGTCCCGAACACACCAGCGCCACCGCCGTCTGTGCGCTTTCGACCTCGTATTGCGGCTTGAGCTCGATGCCTTCCGCCGCCGTCAGCCGGTCGACAAGGCCGCGCACCGCCGTCTTGCGGTTGAGCAGGATCAGCGGGAAGCGCTGCAGGTCGGACAAAAGCAGCTTCTTCTCACCGCCATGCATTTCCGTGGGGATGCAGGCCATCAGCGGATCGTCGAGGATCGACTCGAACTGGAAGTCCGTCAGGTTCGGCAATTCGGGGCCGATGTAGAACTCGACTTCCTGCTGCTGCAGCAGGCTGAGCGCCGCCTGCGGCGGCAGTTCGATGACCTCGACGATCGAGCGGGGATAGCGCAGCTTGAAGGTGGCCAGTATGTCGCCCAGCCGGCTCGCGGCAAGCGTCGGCGCGCAGGCGATCTGCACCTTGCCCTTGCGCCGCGCGGCGATCTCGGTCAGCCGGTCGAGGCTGGTCTGCACCTGCGACATCGCATTGGCGATCTCCTCGAACAGGATCTGGCCCTCGGGCGTCAGGCTGGCGCGCTGCGCGGTGCGGATGAAGAGCGAGATGCCGATCTGTTCCTCGAGATCGCGGATCTGCATGGAGACGGCCGATGGCGAGCGGTTGCTCTCTTCGGCGGCACGCCGGAAGCTGCCGTTTTCGGCGGCAAGCAGGAACGTCTGCAGAAGTTTGAGGTTGATGCTGGACATGTCCGTTCGGGCAGGTGATCTGTCCTCCTGACCTATTGAGACGCGGAAGCGATTGCAAGGCAATAGGCCGGGCCAGGCGTCGGTCCTGGATTAGCCAGCAAAGATATCCCCGTTCAGCCGGGGATCAGTGGACCGCGGCGAACATGACGCGCTCCTCGGTCGCTTCCGACAGCATCATCTCTTCCACCACACGGCCACGCTTGACCACCAGGATGCGGTCGGAGACCGCAAGGATCTCAGGCAGATAGGAGGAGATGACGACGACGGCCATGCCCTGGTCGGCGAGCTCGCCGATCAGTTGATGGATTTCGACGATGGCGCCGACGTCGACGCCGCGCGTCGGCTCGTCGAAAATCACCAGCTTCGGCTTCTGGATCAGCGATTTGGCGATCACGACCTTTTGCTGGTTGCCGCCGGAAAGCTCGATCATCCTGGCGCGGTCGCTGATCTGCCGCAGGCTGAGCCGCTCACCCCATTCGCGGGCGAGCTGCCTGGCGCGCGCCAGCGACACCATGGAGACCGGATTGGCGCCTTCGGTCAGTTCACCCATCTGCAGGTTCTCGCCGGCCGTCATGGTCTCGAAGAAGCCGTCGACCTTGCGGTCCTCGGTGACATAGACGATGCCGTCGCGCACGGCGGGCCTCGGCACGCGGTAACGCACCGATTTGTCGAGCAAGCGGATTTCGCCGCCGTGGAAGATGTTGCGCTTCAACAGGCCGGCGACGACCTTGGCCATTTCGGTGCGGCCGGCGCCGACGAGGCCGAACATGCCGGTGACCTGGCCTGAAAAGACCGAGAAGGAGGAGTTGCGCACCAGGCCGGCGCAGGACAGGTTCTCGACCGAAAGCACCTTGTCGCCATAGGGGCGCGCCGCGCGCTTGACCTCGCCATGCAGCGTTTCGGTCAGCGTGCGGCCGACCATGGCCTGCACCACGGAGGCGCGGGTGAAGCCCTTGGCATCGCCGGACGCGACGATCTCGCCATCGCGCATGACGGTGATGCGGTCGGCGACGGCGAGTGCCTCTTCCAGCGCGTGGGTGATGAAGATGACGGCGATGCCTTCCTTCACCAGGCGATGCAAAAGATTGAAGAAATGGCGCTTTTCCTCAGGCGTCAGCGTCGCCGTCGGCTCGTCGAAGATGATGACGCGGGCCTTGTGGTGGACGGCGCGCGCGATCTCGACCATCTGTTTGTGCGCCGCGCCCAGCGTGCTGACCTGCGCGGTCGGGTCGACCTGGAAACCCATGCCGGCGAGGAATTGGCGCGCCTGGATGTAGAGGCCGCGCAGCCGGTTGAACATCTTCTCTTCACCGAGATAGAGGTTTTGCGCCACCGTCATGGCCGGCACCAGATTGGTTTCCTGGTAGACCATGGCGATGCCGGCGCGCAGCGCCTCGGCCGGTGCCGAGAACGACACGTCCTTGCCGTCGAAGGTCATCTTGCCCTCGGTCAGCTTGAAGACGCCGGCCATGACCTTGGTCAGCGTCGACTTGCCGGCGCCGTTTTCGCCTAGCAGCGCGTGGATTTCGCCCTTGCGCAGGTCGAAATTGACATTCTTGAACGCCGGGATGCGCGAGAAGGCCTTGGTGGCGTCCCTGAGTTCGATGATGTTGGCGTCCGACATCGCTTAGCCTCGCTTGCCGCCGGCGGCGTTCGCCACGCGCACGATCCTCGATCCGCCACGCGAGGCGACCAGCAGATCATCGCCCGCCTCGCAGGCGCTGAGCGTGCCGTGCACCTTGCCATCGGCACGCGAATGGAAGCTCGACAGCGGCTTCATGTTCTGGTCGCAATGCACCACCAGCCCGTAGGACCGGGTGACCGCGTAAGGCTTCAACACGTTCATCTGCTTCAACTGGCTGCCTTGCATCGGCTCGCGATAGTCGCGCCATGAGCCGAGCGACGGGGCCATCCAGTAGGCTTCGGGAACCTCCGCCAGCATGCGCTTGCGATAGGTCTCCTCGCGCAGGATGAACTCCACCAGCTGGTTGCGCACGGAATAGAAGGTCAGCCAGTATCCGGCGTTGAAAGCGGGCGCGATGCGGGCGGGATAGGCCGGCAGATGCTCCAGCACCGGCAGCGTCGCCTTGGTGGCAAGGTCGATCGCCAGCACGCGGTGGCGCCAGGCCTCGGTGACGTAGACGCGGTTGGAGCCGGTGGTGGCGATGCCGGCCGGCCAGGCGAGATTGTCGCGGATCAGCTCCAGCCGGCCGTTTTTCAGGTCGAGGCGCCAGAGCGAGCCGGAGGCGTTCTTCTCCATCAGGTCGCGGCGCCAGCCGCTTGCCGGCAGCGCGGCCGAGCCGTTGGCCACCAGCAAGGTGTTGCTGTCGAGGAAGGTGAGGGCGGTCACGCAGGAGAGACGCCGGGCCTCGTCACCCGTCGCCTCCCGGCCGTCGTGGAGGCCGCCGCGAATGACGACGCCCTTGCCGTCGATGGCCATTGCGGTCATGCCGCGGGCATGGGCAAGCGCCGTGATCTCGCCGGGAAACTCCTGCAGCACCTCGGCATGGCCGTCGGCGCCAAAGCGCATCAGCCGGTTCGCGCTGCTGGCCAGTATGCCCTTTTCGGTGCGCACGAGATTGTCGGCCTCGGCGAGGCCGGCAAATGGCTCGGCCTCTTCCAGCCTCTGGTTGGGCAAGAGCGGTCCGTCGAGCGTCGGCACCGTCACGGCCCAGTCGCCACGGCCGAGGAAGCGGTCAAAAAGCTGGCTCAAACCGCTCATGGCTTTTTGCCCCAATAGGAATCCGAGCTGAACCAGTTGGGATCGACGCCCTTCAGGGGGAGCGTGCCCATGCGGTTGTTGAAGATGCCGCAGAGGTAGAGGATGCCCTTGTGCTCGCGCATCGAGGTGATCATCGGGTGCTTCTCGCCGGCCTGGTCCCACAGGCTTTCGAGGATCTGGCCGTTCTCGTGGAAGCGCAGCATACAGCCGGTGTTGAGGTTGGGCATCAGCCAGGCGTCTTCCGAAACGCGCCGCGCCATGCGGCGGCGGAAGCCCGGCATCTCAAGCGAGAGATCCAAGGCCGGCGTGCGCATGCCCATAAGGGCCAGCCAGTAGGTTCCGTCGGAGGCGCGGTTGATGTTGTCGGGATAGCCGGGCAAGCCCTCGAGGACGCGCTCGACCTTGCCCTTCTTGGGGCCGTCGAAATGGTAGCGGCTGATGCGGCAGGCCCAGCTTTCGGCGAACAGCACCGACTGGCCGTCGAAAGCGGTGCAGATGCCATTGGGAAAGACGAGGTTCGACAAAAGCGTGCGGGTCGAACCGGTTCTGGGATCATGGACGATGATGCGGCCATTGCCCCGGCTTTCCAGTGCGTCGGCATACCAGTCATGCATCTCGAAGCGCACGGTCGCTTCCGAAAAGACGATGCGGCCATCGGGGAGGATATCGCAGTCGTCGGCGAGCTTCATGGTGGAGTCGTCGACCACCGAGGTCAGCGAGCGGTTGGTCTCGGCGGTGAGCAGCTTCACCTCGCCGGCCGGCGAGACCCGGTAGAGGCCCATGCCGGCGACGCAGATGACCAGATTGTCGTCGCGGTCGAAAGCCATGCCGAGCGGCGAGCCGCCAATATGGGCGAACACTTCGCTTTCGGTGTAATGCGGTGGCTGGAAGCGCAGGATGTCGCCCTGGCGGCTGCCGGTGTAGAGACGGTCCTGCCGGTCGAAGATGACGTCCTCGGCGCCGTCGAGAAAGCCGAGGCCGATGACGCCGACATCCTTCAGCCGGTCGTTCACCGCCATCGGCGCGCCCGGCGCGGTCGAGATCGCCTGCGGCATCTTGGCGAAGGTCGGCGAGATGTAGACGCTGCGCAGGATCTTGTGGCGGTTCTTCACCCAGCGCACGTCGAGCAGCACCGACAAAAGCAGCACGAAGCCGAGGATCAGGAAGTTGACAGGGCCGGGCACGGCGAGCGCAAGCAGGCTGTTCGAAAGCACGAGCACGAAGACGGTGCCCATCAGCGCCTTGGCGACGGACCCGCGCCCGCCGCCGAGCGAAATGCCGCCGAGCACGGTCGCGGTCAGCACCTGCAGTTCGAGCCCGGTGCCGATGTCGGAAGCCGCACTGCCGATGCGGGCCGAGAAGAAGAAGCCGGAGAGCGCCACCAGCACCGAGCACAGCACATAGGCGCTGAACAGGGTGAAGCGTACATTGATGCCGGCATTGTAGGCGGAGCGGCGCGCCCCGCCGACCGCGAACAGCCGCCAGCCATAGCGGGCGCGCGACAGCACGAGGTGGATGGCCAGCGCGATGACCACGAAGACGACGAAGGATGTCGGCACGCCCCAGACCGTGCCGAAGCCGAGGAAATCATAGGTCGGCGAATCCGGCCCGCTGGTGACGATCGGCGTCGAGACCCGCGGGAAGACGATGTCGAAGGTCGAGCGGTAGATGATCAGCGTCACCAGCGTGGTGAGGAACGCCCGCATGCGCAGGAAGCCGACCAGGAAGCCGTTGATGGCGCCGCAGACGACGCCCAGTCCAAGGCACGCCAGCAAGCCGGTGCCGAAGCTCCATTGCTCGACATTCATGCCGTAGAGCGTGACCAGCACGGCGAGCGCGAAGGTCGAGCCGACCGACAGGTCGATGCCGCCGGAGACCATGACGATGGTCATGCCGAGCACGACCAGGCCGAGTTCCGCGGTTTGGCCGCTGAGATTGGTCAGCGTCGTCAGATCGAAGAAGCCCGGCACGATCGAGCCGAAGATCGCGCACAGGATCACCAGCGCCGTGAAGGGGATGACGCTGTCGATCCACTTCTTGGTCAGAATCTCCCCGACCACGTGGTCGGGGAGCAGGCGGTAGCGCCAGCGCACAAGGCTTTCGGCCAGGCTCATCAATGAAGTCCGTTACTTGAGCTCGTCCAGCTTCCAGCAGTTCCTGCCGGTCGCATTGGTCTTGTCGACGCGGGTGATCGGGCCGAAGAAGATGGTCTTCTCGCTGCCCGCCTTGCGGTCGGGCTGCTGCAGCAGTTCGGAGATCTGCTGCGCGGCGATCTCGGCCTGGATCGGGGCGTTGAAGTTGAAGATGACGTCGAGCAGCCCGTTCTTGATGCTCTCGCAGCCGGTGGCGCTGCCGGCGCCGTTGGTGACGATGGTCACCTGGTCCTGCTTGCCGGCGGCCGCGACGGCGGCACCGGCGCCGACTTCGGCATTGTCCCAGATGCCCATGATGCCGCACAGATCCGGATGCTGCTGGAGGACGGTCTCGGTGATCTGGCGGGCCTTTTCGCTCATATAGTCGGCCGGCTGGTCGGAGACGAGTTGCAGTTCGGGATTGGCCTTCAGCACCTCGTCGATGCCGGTGCGCATGTAGATGTTGGCGGCGCCCGTCTGGACGCCGGCAAGCCACACCACTTTGTGCGAGACGGCGTTAGGCCCGGTGCAGTGCTTGGCCAGTTCGCCCATTTCGAGGCGGCCCATCTCGATCCAGTCATTGCCGACATAGGAATCGGTCTGGGTCGCCGACTGCATGTTGACCTGCAGCACCTTGATGCCGGCGGCCTGCGCCTGCTTCAAAAGGCGTGCGTAGGTCTGCACATCGGGGTTCTGGACGATGATCAGGTCCGGCTTCTCGGCGATCGCGCCCTGCATGGCGCGGATACCGGCATTGGTGTCGCCGGAAGGATCGCGCACTTCGAGGGTGAAGCCGTAGCGGGCGGCGTGACGCTGCCACACCACCACCCATGCCTGGTTGAGGTCCATGCCCTGCGAGATCGGCACGAAGATGACCTTCTTGCCCTTCAGCGCCTCGAGATAGGTCGAGCGGCCGACCTGGTCGGTTTCCTGCGCGCCCGTGACTTGCGCCGCGCCCAGCAGCGTGAGCGCGGTAAGCCCCGCGAACAGGCAGTTCTTGAACAATCTCATGGTTTCCTCCCTGATTAATGTCTTGGTTGTTGTTTCAGATGTCGCCGCTCTGCGAGGTCTGCTCGTCACGCGGATTGATGATGGCGTCGATCGCCAGGGCGCCCAGCAGGATCACGCTCTTGATCAGGTTCTGGCTGGTGTAGCTGAAATTCAGGATCGTCATGCCGTTGGTCAGGATGCCGACCAGGATGGTGCCGACGATGACGTTGCGCACGCCGCCCTGGCCGCCGGAGAGGCCGATGCCGCCCAGCACGACGACCAAAAGCACGTCGTAGATCAGGCTGGAATTGTAGAGGCGCGTGTCGATGCCGGTGACCAGACCCAGCATGATGATGCCGGCGGTATAGGCGATGAGGGCGCTGATGACATATTGCGTCACGATGATCGGGCGCGTCGGCAGGCCGGTGGTGCGGGCCGCGTTCGGGTTGTCGCCGGTGGCATAGACCAGCCGGCCGAAGCGGGTCTTCTTCAGGAAGAAGCCCATCAGCGCGGCCACCGCCGCGAAGATGATCACCGACATCGGGATGCCGAGGATGGTGCCGTTGCCAACGAATTTCAGCCAGCCGATATCGGACGGGGCATAGAGCACGTCGGAGGCAAAGACGATGCGGCCCGAGCCGTAGACCGACGAGGCGATGGCCAGGGTGGCGAAGATCGGCGGGATTTCGGCCACCGCCACCATGATGCCGGTGAACAGGCCGATGGCCGCGACCAGGACGGCGCCGAAGATGATGGCCAGCGTGAAGTCGACGCCCCAGGTGGAGATCCAGATCGAGAAGGCGACGCCGACGACCATCACCGCCACCATGGTCAGATCGATGCCGCGGCCCACGACGATGAACCCCATGCCGACCGCCAGCGTGCCGAGGATCGAGACGTTCTTGAGGATGGCGAGGATGTTGCCCTGGCTCAGGAAATTGTTGAGCGTCGCCGAAAACACGACGAAGAGAACGGCCGAGATCGCGACGACGACGAGTTCCTGGGACATTTTGATGCCCGGGCGCGCGCTGTCGGATTTGCCCGAACCAGCCAATGTCCTTCCTCCCTTGCCGCAGCCATGAGCGGCAGCCTGCCCGTGCGGCCCCCCTGCCGCCCGGCGATTCCTCCGCAGCCTTGAGCCGGCTGCCTCCCACAAGACCATTGCGGCTCGAGGCGGCAGGGGCAATTTCGATTTTCTGATGCGCTGTGCAGTTCGGTCCGGACGCGTCGGCGGACCGCCGCAAATCGGCTGGCGCGCCTTGCCCGAGGGAACTTTTCGCCGTCCGATGATTTGGATATAGATGGAGTCCGAACAGAAGGGTGTTTGCGATGACGATCAAACGGTTGGCGATCTGCGCTGTTGCTCTGGCAATGGGTTGCGGCATGTCCTCTTCGGCATTGGCCGGGTCCAAGCATCGTCATCATCAGGGCGATCAGGAGCGCTACGTTCCCGCCGATGACGATCTCATCGACTTCCTGTTCGGCGGCCCGCGTTATTACGACCAGCAGCTGTTCACGACGGCCGCCGGGGCCTGCTCCTACCACCGGACAGGACCGGACGGCTTTGCGATAAATAAGATCAACGACCACCATTGCGGGAAGTGATCGGCTGACGCTCGCCGGCCATCAGGCCGGCACGTTGCGAACGCGACACGGTCCACTGGCGCGGACACGCGTCCGGCTTGGCGCTATCCTGAACGACCGGCCATTACCTCCCGAGCATACCGGCCGATCATTGCCGCCGGCCATTGCGAATTGGCGATTTCACGTTATGATGAAAATCTCCAATCGTGAGGATCATATGAAGAAAAACTCCAAAACTGTCGTTGTCGAAGCGGCGACGACAGGGGATGCCCCTAAGATCGCGCGGCTGATGAGCTGGGCCTTCGGCTTCGGCAAGGCGCGATCGGACGAATACATCGCCCATGTCGGCCTCGGCTCGCTCAGGCTGCTGCGCGGCGAAAGCGGGCAGCCGGAGGCCTGCGCGGCGCTGCTCGAGACCGCGCATGTCTTCCATGGCAAGCCGGTGCCGGCGGCCAACATCGCGCATGTGGCGATCGCGCCGGAGCGTCGCGGGCAGGGGCTGGCGGTGCCTTTTGTCGACGCGCTGTGCGCCCAGGCCCTGGGCAAAGGGGCTGCCATCGCCACGCTGTTCGCCTCGACGCGGCCGGTCTACCGCAAGAGCGGCTTCGAGCTCGCCGGCCACGAGATCGTCTACGAAGCCGAGACGTCAAGCCTGCCGGCCGCAAGCAAGCTCGGCTTCGAGCGCGTCGAGCTCAGCGATCCGCGCCTTGCCGTTGCCTATGCCGCCAAGGCGGGTCGCGAGGCTGGGCTGCTCAGCCGTGGCGCCGCGCATTGGAACGAGCTGCGGCGGGAGCCTACCGATGCCCTCGCCGCCTATCTTGCCGAAGGCGAGGCGGCCTATCTGATCCTGGACATGGGCGACGAGGCCTGCCTCCTGGTCCGCGACTGGCATGCCGCTTCCTCGGAAGCCGCGCAGGGCGTGCTTTCGTTCCTGGCCAGGTTCCGCTCGGTCTATCCGGTCGTGCGCTGGCATGGCGGCCCGCAGGATGATCTGGTGGCGGCGATGCCGGACAAGGGCTGGCGTCTCGCCCATCAGGAGGAATGGCTGCTGCGGGTGCTCGATCCGGCCGCGGCGCTCCGCCAGCGCGGCTACCATGTCGACAATATGAGGCTTGCACTGCGCATCGGACCCGCTGAGGCGGCGCTGGAGATCGAGATCAGGGATGGCGTGGTCGAGGTCCGCGAGGCAACCGGAGGCAGCCCGACGATTGCCGTGCAGGCGCCGGCCTTCGTGCAGATATTCACGGGCTTTCGCAGCGCCTCGAAACTGGCGCAGTATGGCCAGGTAACCGGCGACAGGGCTGCTATACATCTCTGTGACCAGCTGTTTGCCGGACCGTCACCCTGGGTGGCCGAGCATTTCTAAGGACCGATTCATGACACATGCGCTTATTGCCTCGCTGAGGGCGGCGGCGGGAGACATGACGCCGGCGCTGGCGCGCGTCGCCGAGACGGTGCTGGCGCAGCCCGACGCGACCTTGCGCCAGAGCATCACCGAACTCGCCGAGGCTTCAGCCTCGTCCGAGGCCAGCGTCATGCGCTTCTGCCGCGACCAGGGCTTCACCGGCTTCCAGGATTTCAAGCTGGCGCTGGCCAAGGAGCTGGCCACCGACGAGCGGGCAAGGGACATCGGCTTGCCGACCGACGATATCCAGCGGCTGGTGGAAACCGCCATCATCTCGCTGCGCGAAACCGAGCAGCTGATTGTCCGGGAAGACATCGCCACGGCCTCGCGGCAGCTGCTGGCGGCGACGGCGATCGACTGCTTCGGTATCGCCGCCTCCGCGATCACGGCGCAATACCTCGCCTACAAGATGACCCGCATCGGCAAGCTCAGCCGTGCGCTGGGTGACGCGCATCTGGCGGTGATGGCCGCTGGAACCACGCAGAAGGGCTCCGTGCAGGTGGTCATTTCGAGTTCCGGCTCGACCATAGACGCGGTGCGCATCGCCGAACTCGCCCGCTCGCAAGGCGCCTTCGTCATCGGCATCTCCAACCGCTCGAAGAGCCCGCTGGTCGCCGCCTGCGACCTCGCCCTGATCGCGTCCTGGCCGGAGACGCCGCTGACCGGCGGCGCGTTCCCGTCGAAGATCAGCCAGTTGCTGATCGTCGATGCGCTGGCGGCCGAGATGATGCGGCAGGATCCGGCGCGGCTCACGCTGCTCGGCCGCACGGCGGAGGTGGTGAGTGACCGCAGCTTCTGACCGTGCGGTGTTTGCCCCGGTTCTGGCCATCGACATCGGCGGAACCAAGATCGCCGCGGCCGAAGTGCAGGGTGGACGGTTGCACGACAGGCGCCAGACGGCGACGCCAAGGACGGGCAGGGGCGATGATCTGGTCGCGGCCATAGCCGCGCTTGTGCCCAGGCACGCGCCAAGCGCCGTCGCCGTCGCCACCACCGGCATTGTGCGGGACGGCGCGCTGACCGCGCTCAACCCGGATACCTTGCCGATCGAGAACGGCTACCCGCTGGCCGACGCGCTGGAAAGCGCGCTCGGCGTGTCGCCGCTCGTCGTCAACGATGCCCAGGCGGCTGCCTGGGCCGAATTCTCCGTCGGTGCCGGCCGGGGTTTTCGCAATTTCGCATTCTTCACGGTTTCCACCGGCATTGGCTGCGGTCTGGTGATCGACGGCCGCCTGCAGACCGGCGCCACGGGGCTTGCCGGCCATGCCGGGCACATGATGTCCGATCCCGGCGGCGTGATCTGCGGCTGTGGCCGGCGCGGCTGCCTGGAGACGGTTGCATCCGGTACGGCGCTTGCTCGCCGCGGCAGCGAGCGGCTCGGCCGTCCGGTCGGTGCGCCGGACCTGTTCGCGGCCGCCACTCGAGGCGATGACCGCGCCGCCGAGGTGATCGCCTCCGCCGTCGACGCGCTGGTCAACGGCTTCGCCGACCTGACGGCCGCCGTCGACATCGATTGCTTCGCGGTCGGCGGCGGCGTCGGGCTGGCGCAGGGTTTCATCGAGGCCCTGCGGGCGCGTTCCCTGCGGCTTCCGGCCGTCTTCCATCGCCCGATCATCGCCGCGCAGGCCGGCGCCGATGCGGGTCTGCTGGGGGTGGCGCTGCTCTATGACGGAAATTTTCATCTAAAATAGTTTCTTGACAAAAAGCATCATCCGCGATTGATTGCAGGGGTAACGCTCGAAGGAGAAGCCCCAGGTGCAAGGCGATGTGCTCGCTCAGCTCGATGGAACGCTGGTCGTCTCGTGCCAGGCGGAATCCGGCATGCCGCTCGACGCTCCCGAGCACATTGCCGCCATTGCCCGCTCGGTCGTTCTTGGCGGCGCGACCGGGGTGCGCATCGAGGGTGTGGCAAACATGGAAGCCGTGCGCCGGCGGGTGAGTGTTCCCATCATCGGACTGATCAAGGCGCGGCGCGGCGACACCGAGATCTACATCACGCCTACGCTTGCCGATGTCGCATCGATCATCGACGCCGGCGCCGACATCGTGGCGCTGGATGCCACCAGCCGGCCGCGCCCGGCCGATCTGAAGACGATGTTCGATGCGATCGCGGCGAAGGGACGCCTGTCGATGGGCGACGTCAGCACGCTCGACGAAGGCAAGCGCGCCCTGGACGCCGGGGCCTCGCTGATCAGCACCACCATGGCCGGATACACGCCTTATTCCAACCAGCAGCGCGGGCCGGACTTCCAACTGATGGAACAGTTCGCCGCGGCCGGCCTGCCGTTCGTCGCCGAAGGCCGCATCTGGACGCCACGGGAAGCCGTCCGCTGCTTCGAGCTTGGCGCTCGCTTCATCGTCGTCGGCGGCGCCATCACGCGGCCCGATGCCATCACCCGCGGCTTCGTCGACCAGGTCGGGTCGTGGAGCGCCAATCCGCAGTTGAGGAGGAACCAGTCATGATCAAGCGCCACCGCGTCGCCGTTATCGGTGCGGGCTTCATGGGTTCCATGCATGCCGCGATCTTCGCTGACATGGTCGGCTGCGAGCTGGCGGCGATCGTCGATCCCAATCTGGAACTGGCCGGCGCCGTCGCGGCCAAGGCGCCGGGCTGCAAGGTCTATCCCGGTCATGAGGCGCTGCTGGCGGGCGAGCGCGATCTCGACCTCGTCTCGATCTGCACGCCCGACAATCTGCATCTGGCGCCGGCCGTTGCCGTGGCCAGGGCCGGCATCAACATCTTCGTCGAGAAGCCGATCTCCTCCACGGTCGAGGATGCGCGAACCATCATCGCGGCCTGCGATGAGGCCAAGGTCAAGCTCGGCATCGGCTATCTCCTGCGCTTCGATCCGCGCTACGCCGCGGCCAAGGAACTCATGATTTCGGGCAAGATCGGCGAGCCGATCCACATCTACGCCCGGCGCAACAGCGCACGCACCGAGGGCCCCAAACGTTATGGCGGCAAGCTGCCGCTGGCGCTGCACGTCACCGTCCACGACGTCGACATGGTGCTGTGGATGCTCGACGGGCAGCACCCGGTTTCCGTCTATGCCCAGCAGACCGACATTCTGCTCGGCGCATCGGGCACGCAGGACAGCCTGGCCGCGATCGTGCGCTTCTCCGGTGGCACGGTGGTGAATTTCGAAAGCGCCTGGTCGCTGCCGGCCGGCGCCCGCCACATGATCGATGCGCGCATGGAGCTGATCGGGACGGAAGGTTCGTTCGAGGTCCAGTGCGGCGACAGCGGCCTCTATTACGCCAGCAACGAGACGTCGCGGGAGATCGACACCCAGCACTGGCCTGTCGTCAATGGCCGTCTCGACGGCGACCTGGCGCGCCAGCTCGGCGGCCTGCTTGCCTGGCTCGACGGCGCCGACATGCCGATCGCCAGCGGCCGCGACGGCCTTCGTTCGCTCGAACTCACACTGGCGATGATGCAGTCGGCGCGGAGCGGCGAAATCGTGCGCCTCGGCGGAGCATGATCCCGAAAAGTGGTTGCCGGTTTTCGGAAAAGATCATGCTCGAACAGACAACGGGAATTTGAAACGAGGCCAAAGCGGCCCAACAATGGGAGACGAAAAAATGCTGAACAGACGCAATGTGTTGATGCTTACCGTGGCCGCGGCCGCGCTTGCCACGGCCTTGCCGGCCCTGGCGCAAGACAAGCCGTTCGACGGGGTGCAGTTGTCGGTGCTGCTCGAAGGCCATCCGACGACCGATGCCATCCAGAGGCTGTTGCCGGAATTCAAGCAGGTGACCGGCATCGACGTGGCGCTCGAGATCGTGCCCGAGCAGGACATCACGGCCAAGGAACTGCTCGAATTCTCCTCCAAGTCCGGCCGCTACGACGTCGTCCAGAACAACATCATCTACCTGCCAGGCTTCGTGAAGTCCGGCTATATCGTGCCGCTCGACGATTTCCTGGCCAAGCACAAGGAGAACTTCGACAAGGCCGATTTCGTGCCCGGCTACTTCAACACCAACATCGTCGACGGCAAGGTCTACGGGCTCCCGGTCTATGGCGAGAGCACCTTCGTCATGTACCGCAAGGATCTGTTCGAGCAGTACGGGCTTGCCGCGCCGAAGACGTTCGACGACATTGAAAACGCGGCCAAGACCATTTCGGAGAAGACCAACAAGCAGATCGCCGGCATCACCATGCGCGGCCAGCAAGGCATCCAGGGCGTCTATGTCTGGGCAGCCTATCTCTGGGGTTTTGGTGGCTCATTCCTCGATGCCGGCGGCAAGTCGGCGCTGGCAACGCCGGAGGGCGTCGCCGCGCTCGATGCTTTCACCAAGGTGCTGAAGGATTACGGCCCGGTCGGCGTCGCCAATTTCGGCTGGGAAGAAAACCGGCTGCTGTTCCAGCAAGGCAAGGCGGCGATCACGCTCGATGCCACCGTCAACGGCGCCTATAATGAGGATCCCAGCGTCTCCACCGTCGTCGGCAAGGTCGGCTATGTGCCGGTGCCGATGAAGTCCGCCTCGCCAAAGGGCGGCTCGTCCTCGCTCGCCGTGCACTCGATGTATGTCTCGGCCGAATCCAAGAACCAGGAAGCGGCAGCCTTGTTCGCGGCCTGGGCGACCGCCAAGGAGCAGCAGTTGAAGGCGATCGAAACCGATCCCAACTCCGGCGTGACATCCCTTTCGGTGCTGAATGGCGAGGCTTTCGGCAAGCGCTACGGCGCCTTCAGGGATGGCATGATCGCCGCCATCAACGCCGGCAATCCGCAATATCTGCCGACGGTCGAGCAGGCCAACGAGATCATCAACAACACCGGCATCGCCGTCTCCAAGGCGCTTGCCGGCACGGCCAGCGCCGCCGACGCCCTCAAGGAGGCGGACGAGGCCAACAACGCCGCGCTCGCCCGCTAGGCGGGCGCGCGTGCCCTGCCGCGTGCGCTCCCTGTGCGCGGCAGGGCGAGATTCTCACCGGATGGATTGAGACCGTGGCAACAACAGCGTCGGACCCGACGAAGCACTTCTTCCAGCCGATCATCGTCTGCCTGACCGTGGCATCGGTCGCGCTGACGCTGTTCGTGATCTGGATTTCGCTGCACGATCTGTCGCTGATGCGCGCCGGGCGCGAGAAGTTCGTCGGTCTCGACAATTATCTGCGTTTCTTCGGCGATCCGCGCGCCATGGCGGCACTGTGGCGCACGGTGCTGTTCACCGCGCTGGCAACTATCATCGAGATCGCGCTCGGGCTTGCCGTCGTGCTGTTCCTCGATCGCGACTTCGCCATGAAGCGGCTGGTCAGGACGCTGCTGCTGGTGCCCATCATCATGACGCCGGTCGTCGTCGGACTGACCTGGCGCTTCCTGTTCGATCCCGCCACCGGCATGGCGAACTACCTGCTGTCGCTGGCCGGGATAGCCCAGGTCGACTGGCTGGGCAGCCCTCGGATCGCGCTGTTCGCCGTGCTGATCGCCGATATCTGGCAATGGACGCCTTTCGTCATCCTCTTGGTAATGGCGGCGCTGGAATCGGCGCCCACCGATCCCTTGAACGCCGCCCGTGTCGACGGCGCGCGCGAATGGCAGGTGACCTGGTATGTCCTGTTGCCGATGCTGCGCCGGGCGCTCGCCATCGTCGCGCTGATCCGGGCGATCGACAGCATCAAGGCCTTCGACCTGTTCTACATCATGACACGCGGCGGGCCGGCGCTGTCGACCGAGACGCTGAACTATTACGGCTACATCGTCGCCTTCACCAATTTCGACATCTCCTACGCACTGGCCATCGCCGTGATCCTGACCATCTTCACCAATGTCGCGCTCCTGACCATGTACAGCGTTCTGTTTCCGAAAGCGGGAGAGCGCTGATGGGCCGGCGCGCGATTTTCTATGTCGGGCTGCTCATGCTTTTGCTGGCGGTGCTGTTCCCGCTCTACTGGGTGGTGGTGACCTCGTTCAAGACGACGCGCGACGCCTTCGCCATTCCGCCGGTCTGGCTGTTCAGCCCGACGCTCGACAATTACCGCACGGTGTTCGCCAATCGCGGCTTCCTCAGCGCCTTCGCCAATTCCTTCATCATCTCCATCCTGTCCAGCGCGCTGGCGGTCGCCATCGGCTCGATCGCCGCCTACGGGCTGGCGCAGCAGCCGGGCGACCTGCGCCGTTCCAAGGAAAAATTCATCCTCAGCCTGCGCATCGCCCCGGCGCTGCTGTTCGTCATTCCGATGTATTACCTGGCGACCCGCATCGGCGCGCTCAACCAGCATTGGCTGCTGATCGCCGCCTATGCCTTCGTCAACGTGCCGTTCGCGATCTCGCTGCTGATCACCTTCTTCGACGACATCCCGAAGGAATTGCGCGATGCGGCCCGCGTCGACGGCGCGCGCGAGTTCAGCGTGTTCTGGCATGTCTACCTGCCGGCGGCGCGCGGCGGCATCGTCGCGACGCTGATCCTGTGCGTGCTGTTCACCTGGAACGAGTTTTTCGTCGCCTTGGTGCTGACCGGTCGCGCCACGCAGACCCTGCCGGTCTCCATCACCTCGTTCTTGACATTCCAAGGCATCCAATGGGGTGCGCTGACCGCTGCCGCCACCTTGATCATGCTGCCGATGATCGTGCTTGGCGTCCTGGTGCAGGGGCAGATCGTGCGCGGCATGACGCTGGGCAGCGTGAAAGGCTGAGGGGATCCGATGGCGAATTTGTCGATAAGGTCGGTGTCGAAATCCTACGGCGCGGTCAACGTGCTGGACGATGTCTCGGTCGAGGTCGAGGAGGGGTCCTTCGTCGTGCTGCTCGGCCCGTCGGGCTGCGGGAAGTCGACGCTGCTGCATGCCGTTGCCGGGCTGAACCCGATCGATTCCGGCAGCATCGTGATCGGCGACCGCAACGTCACCAATCTTCCCGCGCGTGAGCGCGACGTGGCGATGGTGTTCCAGTCCTACGCGCTCTATCCGACCATGTCGGTGGCCGAAAACATCGCCTTTCCGCTGAAGATGCGCGGGCTCGACCGCAAGACGTCACAGGAAAAGGTGGCGGCGGTGGCCAGGCTGCTGCAGATCGAGTCCTTGCTGCAGCGCAAGCCACGCGAATTGTCCGGCGGCCAGCGCCAGCGCGTCGCCATCGGCCGGGCGTTGGTGCGCGATCCCCGGCTGTTCCTGTTCGACGAACCGCTGTCCAATCTCGACGCGGCACTGCGCACCGAACTGCGCGCCGAGATCAAGCGCCTGCACCAGTCGATCCGCCGGACCATGGTCTATGTGACGCACGACCAGACCGAGGCGCTGACGCTGGCCGACAAGATCGTCGTGCTCAAGGCCGGCAAGATCGAGCAGGTCGGCACGCCGTTGTCGCTCTACGACGACCCCGACAATGCCTTCGTCGCCGGCTTCATCGGTTCGCCGCGCATGAATTTCCTCAAGGCGAGAGTGGCCGAGGACGGGAAAACCGTGCTCGTCGGCGATGCCAGGGTGGACGTCTCGCATCTTGCCACCAGGCTCGCCAGCGGCCAGGAAGTCACGCTTGGCATCAGACCGGAACATCTGGACGAAAAGCAGGGCGTCGAGCTTGCGCTTGCCGTCGATGTCACCGAGCGGCTGGGATCGACATCCTACGTGCATGGCGCGCTGCCGAGCGGCGAAACGGTGGTCGCCGAACGGCGCGAGGACCAGCCCCGTTTCGGCGAGACGATCACGCTGCGCTTCGTGGCCGGTCGCACGCGCATCTTCGACGCGCGGGGGTCACGTGTTCGCTGAATCTGAGGCTCGCATCAGCTTGCCGTAGCGCTTGACCAGCCGCTCGCGCTTGAGGCGCGTCAGCCTGTGCGTCCAGAACAGCCCGTCGAGCTGATCGATTTCATGCTGGTGGCAGACCGCCAGCAGACCCTCGGCGTCCTCGAACCGCTCATTGCCGTCGAGATCCTGATAGCGGACGCGGATGCGGACGTGCCGCTCGATGTCCTCGGTGACGCCAGGCATCGAAACGCTGCCTTCCGTGTGGCGGATCATCTCGGTCGAGGCCTGGATGACGGATGGATTTACGTAGATTCCAGGTTCCGTATCGGATGGAAGCTGGATGACGACCAGACGTTTCAAAACGCCGATATGAGGGGCGGTGATGCCGATCCCCGGCGCCGCGTGCATGGTGTCGATGAGATCGCCGGCCAGATCCGTCAGGCGGCCGTCGAACAGATCCACGGGCTCGGCGACGGCGCGCAGCAGGGGATTGGGGAATTTTATGATCGATCGAACCGCCATGGAGCTCGTCTCAACGCGCCAGCCCCGCACGGATTTCGGCATCATGTTCGCCGCGCGCGGGGCTTTTCGCCGGCGTCTTTTGTTGCCAGTCGGAAAAGCGCGGCGCGGCTGCGGCCTGCAGGACGCCGTCCGCCGTCAGCCATGTGCCGCGCGCGGCCATGTGCGGATGCAGGGCTGCTTCATTGGGGCTGAGAACCGGCCCGACACAGGCGTCGGACCGTTCGAACAGCTTGACCCATTCGTCGCGCGGTTTGGTGGCGAAGATCGCGGCCAGCCGCTCGCAAAGCCCGGGCCACAGATCACGATCGAACTGGTTGGCGAATTGCGGATCGGCGGCAAGGCCCAGCCTGTCGAGGAAGAGCGCATAGAATTTCGGCTCCAGGCACTGGACGCTGACGAAGCCGCTATCCGACGTTCGGTAGACGCGGCACCAATGCGGCCCGTCGAGCAGGCTCTGACCGCGTTCCGCTGCGAGCGCGCCAGACTGGCCGAGCGACATCAGCAGGTTCATCATGTGCGCCGAGCCGTCGACGATCGCGGCATCAACGACGGTGCCTTTGCCGCCGGCGCGGGCATTCATGATGCCGGCCAGCATGCCGATCACCAGATAAAGCGCACCGCCGCCTACGTCGCCGACAAGCGACGGCGGCGCTATTGGCGGGTCTCCCGGCAAGGAGGCATACCAGAGCGCGCCGGACAGGCCGATATAGTTCATGTCGTGCCCGGCGGTGGCGGCGAGCGGTCCGTCCTGGCCCCAGCCGGTCATGCGGCCGTAGACCAGCTTCGGGTTGGCCGCGAGGCAAGCCTCCGGGCCGAGCCCGAGACGCTCCATCACACCGGGCCGGAAGCCCTCGATCAGCCCGTCGGCGGTGGCGATCAGGCGCCTCAGCACGGCCACGTCGTCTTCATCCTTGAGGTCGAGCGCGATGGAGCGCTTGCCGCGATCGAGCAGCGAGCGCTCAGGCGCGCCCGGCATGGACGCCTGCTTGCGGTGGACGACGATGACATCGGCGCCGAGATCGGCGAACAGCATGCCGGCGAAGGGCGCCGGACCCAGCGCCTCGATCTCGACGATGCGGATTCCTCCGAGCATCCCACCCTCCATAGCGGTTTTGGCACTTCGGTATCGCGAACATTTGGTGTCGAGAGGGCGACGGTGTGTAACCCTCATCTTTCGCCATTGAAGCATGTGCCGCCGGCATATACTTCAGGACCATGAAAAAAATCGGTTTCCTGTCATTCGGGCATTGGACGCCCTCGTCGCAATCGCAGGTGCGTTCGGCTTCGGACGCGCTGCTGCAATCCATCGATCTCGCGGTCGCCGCCGAGCAGCTTGGCGCCGACGGGGCTTATTTCCGCGTGCACCACTTCGCGCGCCAGCTCGCCTCGCCATTCCCGCTGCTGGCCGCCGCCGGCGCGAAGACCAGCCGCATCGAGCTCGGCACGGCGGTCATCGACATGCGCTACGAGAACCCGCTCTACATGGCCGAGGACGCCGGCGCCGCCGACATCATCGCCGGCGGGCGGCTGCAGCTTGGCATCAGCCGCGGTTCGCCCGAGCAGGTCATCGATGGCTGGCGCTATTTCGGCTATGCGCCGCAGGAGGGCCAGAGCGACGCCGACATGGCTCGCCATCACGCCGAGGTTTTCCTCGACACGTTGCGCGGCGAAGGTTTTGCCCAGCCCAATCCACGGCCTATGTTCCCCAACCCGCCCGGCCTGCTCAGGCTCGAGCCGCATTCGGAAGGCCTGCGCGAGCGCATCTGGTGGGGTGCGGCCACCAACGCCACCTCGGAATGGGCTGCCAAGCTCGGCATGAATTTGCAGAGCTCGACGCTGAAATTCGACGAGAGCGGCAAGCCGTTCCATGTCCAGCAGGCGGAGCAGATCCGTATCTATCGCGAGGCCTGGAAGGCGGCCGGGCACAAGCGCGAGCCGCGCGTCTCGGTCAGCCGCAGCATCTTCGCGCTGGTCGACGACCGCGACCGCGCCTATTTCGGCCGCGGCAATGAAAGCCGCGACCAGATCGGCTTTATCGAGGAGAACACGCGGGCGATCTTCGGCCGCAGCTACGCCGCCGAACCCGACGTGCTGATCAAGGAACTGGCGCAGGACGAGGCGATCGCCGAGGCCGACACGCTGCTGCTCACCGTGCCCAACCAGCTCGGCGTCGACTACAACGCCCATGTCATCGAGGCGATACTGACCCATGTCGCGCCGGGGCTGGGCTGGCGCTGACGGCCGCGCCGTGTAACCATCGACGCGGCGGGCGGTTCACGGAGATTCACGGTATGGCCAAGAAGGCCCTGATTGCCTGGGGCGGGTGGGAAGGCCATACGCCGGAGCGCAGCGCCAATGTCGTGCGCGACATGCTGGAGCGCAACGGCTTCACGGTCAAGCTCGGCCAGGGCACGACGATGTTCGCCGATCCGGAGTTGGCGTCCTTCGATCTCATCGTGCCCGTCATCACCATGTCGACGATCGAGAAGGCCGAACTGCAGAACCTGACGCAGGCCGTTCGCGGGGGAACCGGGCTCGGCGGCTTCCACGGCACCATGGGCGACAGTTTTCGTGGCGAGCCCGATTATCAGTTCATGACCGGCGGCCAATGGGTCGCGCATCCCGGCAACATCATCGACTATCAGGTGGTCATCACCCGGCCGGACGATCCGATCACGAAAGGCCTCAGTGATTTCGCCTATCGGTCGGAGCAATATTACATGCATGTCGACCCGAGCAACGAGGTGCTGGCGACCACCACCTTCAGCGATGCGCATTTCCCGGGCATTGGCGGCGTCGTCATGCCGGTGGCATGGAAGCGCAGGTACGGCGCGGGAAAGATCTTTTTCAGCGCGCTCGGGCACACGGCGGATGAGTTCGCGGTGCCGGAAATGGCGCTGATGATGGAACGTGGTTTGCTCTGGGCCGCGCGGGGGTAGCAGCAGCGTGGCTTCCCGCGACTTCGTCATCCTAGGGCGTAGCAGGAGCGAAGCTCCGTCGCGGAGACCCTAGGATCCTGTGTGTTTTTGCCATGCTATAGTTGAGGTGGGAAGGAGACCGACAGGATCCTGGTCGTCCTTTGGAGGA